>JACCYJ010000015.1 GCA_013696555.1 Nocardioidaceae bacterium
GCTCCTCCCTCGGCAGTCACCCGTCCTGCAGCACCGACAGCACGTTGCCAGCTGGGTCTTTGAACCAGGCGATCGCCGGGCCTGGGCCGTCGCGGTAGACGCCCTTCGCGTCGGCGTCGCCCAGGTCCTCGTAGCGCTCAAGTGTCACACCGCGTTCGAAGAGCCCGTCAACGGCCGCGCCGATGTCGCCCACGGGGAAGTTGAGGATCGTAAATGATGCCGGCGTGTGGTCGGACTTTGCGTAGACGAGGACATTCCGGTTGCCGGCAAGGTGCAACGTCAGCAAGCCGTCCATTCCTTCTACATCGGAGACCTCGAGGCCGAGCGTCTCGCTGTAGAACGTCTTGGCGCGTGACAGGTCGTCGACCGAGAAGCCACTGAAGGCTTCGGACTTCGCAAACATGTACGTCTCCTTCCACCTTGTTACTGGGACACAGGGGAGACTCCTACGGCGATCTGAACTCATCGCTCAGGTGCGACGCCCTCAAGGTGGGTCGGCAGCCCGAGCAGCCGGAACAGCCGGGTGTCGAGAAAGCTTGAGATCCCAGCGACCCGCCCGTTGGAGAGCTCAAGGACCTGTAGGGCGAACGGTGCGTGACCCGTACCAGATGCATCGCGCCGGTAGTGCGCAAAGGCCGGTGCACCATTCGCCTCGATCGGGACCAGTCGCGATCCTCGACACCCGCTGCCCGGGCCCAACATCCAGCGGCCAATGTCGGCAGACCCCTGCAGCCACATCTGGTACGGCGGCATGTTCTGAGTTGCGTCCTCGTGGAGCAGTGAGACGAACGCGTCGATGTCGTAGCCCTCGAAGGCCTCGACGTAACGCGTGAGCAGAGCGGCGCTCTCATCGTCCAGACCATCGGGAGAGTCGTCGGCTGGCAACCCGTCCTTCGCCAATGTCGCCCGTGCCCGCTGCAGGGCGCTGTTGACTGACGCGACGGAGGCGTCCAGCAGCGCAGCCACCTCGTCGGCCTTCCACCGCAGGACATCTCGCAGGATCAGCACCGCCCGCTGGCGTGGCGGCAGCTGCTGGAGTGCGGCAACGAATGCCAGCCGGATCGACTCACGTGCCACGGCCATCTCGGCCGGATCGGCGTGGTCCGCCAACACCCGGTTGTCGAGGATCGGCTCGACCCAACTCCGCTCCGGCAGCTGCGCACCGAGAGACGCCTCCACCGGCTGCCAGGAGCTGTCAGACAGATCCATCGGCAGCGCCCGCCGCTTACGCGCGTTCAGCATGTCGAGTGCCACGTTCGTCGCGATCCGATAGAGCCACGACCGCAGTGACGACCGCCCTTCGAAGTCTCCCAAGCTTCGCCAGGCCCGCACCATTGTCTCCTGGACGGCGTCCTCGGCATCAAAGGACGACCCGAGCATCCGGTAGCAGTAGCCGGTCAGCTCCCGCCGGTACTCGTCCAGCTCGAGGCCACGAGGCTCGGTCAACAGATTGGTCATCCAGGTCAATCCCCTCGGTTCCAGGCGTCGGCGCGTGTCAGCACGAGAACACAGCATAGGAAGCGCGGCTGACACCCGGATAGCCCCAGCGCGCCGAGAAGCTTCAGCCGCCGAGGATCCCGCGTACGTAGGAGGCCTGGCCGGCATGTTGTAAGTCGTCGGCGATGACGCTCACAAGCCGGGCGCCGAGGGTCACTGGCGGGTCCCATGACTCGTCGACGATCCGGTCCAGCTCGTCGTCACTGAGCCCAGCTACGTACGCGATCGTCGCCCGGTGGGCCGCGTGGTGGTAGCCGGTCAGCAGGCTCCCCGACTGCACGCTTACCGCTGCGACGTCTTCGGCGCTGTGCCCGTATCCAGTGGCGGAGGCGTCGAAGGGTAACCCGAACCGATCGGCCCAGCCTTCCGATGTCCAGACCTGCTCCGTGCCGGCTGCGGCTGCGATGTGGTCGTCCTGGATGCGGGTGAGGTGCCAGACCAGCCAGGTGACGGAGTTCGTGCCACTTGCGATCCGGGCATTGAGCAGAGCCGCGCCGAGGCCGTCGACGACGACATGGACGATCTCCTGGATGCGGTCGAACAACTCGGTCAGGGTCTCGGCGCTGGTCACTGGATCGCCCCCTTCATCGCCGTAGCACGCCCATCATCCCCCGCCACTGCGAATCCGCGAGCTTCCAATGGCTAAGGGTCACTTCCAATGGGTTCGAACCTATTGGAAGTGACCCCATCCCACGTGAACGTGGGATAGGGACAAACCACGTCGCTGGCGCCTGGCTCAACGCCGGTGCAGGAACAAGATGGCCCGGTCGTCGCCGGCGGAGTCGAGCCGCTCCAACAATCGGCCGGCGCTGTTCTCCCAGCCGCCGGTCAGCATGCGTTCGGACTCCCCCAGCAGCTTGTCGATCCCGAGTGTGTAGTCGCGCTCCGGAGTCTCCACCAGTCCGTCGGTGTAGAGCATGAGGGCATCGCCGGATTCGAGCCGCCCCGAAATCGGCGCAAATTCGGCGCGCTCGATCAGTCCCAGGGCCGGCCCGTGCGACTCATGCACCTGCCAGCGCCCCGAACCCGCCCGCCACTGCACGCCCGGCGGGTGCCCGGCGGTACGCAGCTCGAAGACGCCGGTCTCTAGCGACACCGCGAGGTGAGCCGCCGTCGCGAACCCCTCGCTCCAGTCTTGCCGCAACAGATAACGGTTGGCGGCTTGCAGGAACTGCTCCGGCGGCAAGGCTCCCAGAAGGCCGCCGAAGGCACCCGAGAGCTGCAGAGCGCGGGTGCCGGCGGCCAGGCCCTTGCCGCTGACATCGACGACGACAACCTCCAGCTGCGACGACTCCATCGTCATCGCAGCCACGATGAAGTCACCGGCGAACTGCGCTCCGCCCGCCGACCGCATCATCGCTTGGGCGTACCACTGCTCGGGGAGCACCGGCAGCTCGCTCTGAGTCTGCAGCCGGTCGCGCAGGTCGATCAGCATCGACTCACCCATCCTGCCGTGCACCCCGAGCTGCGAGCGGTACGACGCCATCAACAGCATCGCCGCGAGCAGCGTCATGACTGCCGCCCAGCCGATACGTACCGGAGTCGCCTCGGTGACCACGATGGTGACGACCACTCCACCCGCAACCACCACGGCGAGCGCAGCGAGGTGGCCACGCTCCAGCAGGAGACTGCCGAGGACCAGCGGCACCGCGAAGGCGCTTAACGGGAACCAGCCGTAGTCGGCGATGGCTGCTATGACGCACAAGATGGTCAGGCATACCAAGCCGGTGAGCGTGCGGCTGTCTCCGGAGCGGACACGCATAGCGCCCGCCAGCGCGCGCCTCGCCTGCGCGGCAGCTAACCGACCGCGCGGTGAGGCCTGCTGCACCACCGATTCCGCCACGAGCCGACCCTAACTCGCACGAGCTCGTCCGGCTCGGCACACGGTCAAAGATGCCTCGGTTCGCTGCGCCGGCGTCGGCCGCTACGTCGCTGACACGTCGGGCACCAGTAGAGGTTGCGCCCCTCCACGACCCTGGTCCGGACTCGGGTCCCGCACACCAGGCACGGCTGGCCGGTGCGCCGGTAGACATAGACCTCCCCGCGCCGACCCTCGGTGAGCGGTGAATCGGATGCGGGGCGCGTCTCGTGGATGGGCAGCACGGTATCGATTCGACCGGTCTCGACGCCCTGGTGCATCAGGACCACCAGGTCTTCCCACAGTTCGTCCCAGACACCGCGTACGACCAGCTGACCAGGAGCCGTTGGTGCCAGGCGGTGCCGAAACAAGATCTCGGCTCGATAGACATTGCCGATGCCGCTGATCACCGACTGGTCCATCAGCAGCGACGCCAACGACCGGCGCGATCGGCGTACCAGCGCCCACCCCCGCTCGGGGTCAGCATCGGCTCTCAGCGGGTCCGGCCCAAGTCGAGAGACCAGTGTCGCCCGCTGCTCAGGTGTCACTACCGCGCACACCGTGGGACCGCGCAGGTCGGCGACCGCGCGCTGAGACGTCAGCCGCAGCCGGACCGCGCCGCGGGGTGGCTCAGCGGGTGGCAACGTCGTCAAGAAGGTGCCGTAGAGGCCGAGATGTACGTGCAGTATGCGCTCGGTCTCGAAGTGAGCGAACAGGTGCTTGCCCCATGACTCCACCGCATCCATCCGGGTGGCGTCGAGTAATGCTGCGCCCTCGGAGAACCGGCCCTGCGGGCTCGCGGCTGCCACCGTGTCGCCGGCGAAACAGCGGGTGAGTTCACCAGCGAGCCGGTGCAGTGTGTGGCCTTCGGGCATTGCGCCCAAGCCTCCCTCAGGGCAGCGGTGGCAGCTCGCCGGTCTGCTCGTACGAGGCCAGCATCGCGATGCGTCGGCGGTGTCGGTCGCCGCCACTGAACGGTGTCGCCAGGAACCGCTCGACGAAGCCGGTGGCTTCGTCGCGTGAGTGCATCCGCGCTCCGATGGAGATGACGTTCGCGTCATTGTGCTCTCGCCCGAGACCGGCGGTCTCGAGGCTCCAGGCCAGCACGGCCCGGACGCCTTCGACCTTGTTGGCCGCAATCTGTTCGCCGTTGCCGGACCCACCGAGAACAATGCCCAGACTGCCTGGTTCGGCGACGGCCGCGGCCGCGGCACGCACGCAGAAAGGCGGATAGTCGTCCTCAGGGTCAAGCTCTTCGGCTCCGTGGTCGACGACGTCGTGACCGTTGTCGCGTAACCAGCCGATCAGGTGGCTCTTGAGCTCGAAGCCGGCGTGGTCGGATCCGAGATGGACTCGCATGCCTGGCAGTGTGGCATCACTCGAAGATCGGCGGACTGGTCCGGGTGCGCTTCAGCTCGAAGAACCCTTCGGTACCGGCGACCAGGAGGACGCCGTCCCACAGCTTGCCCGCAGCTTCGCCCTTGGGCGACGGTGTCACGACGGGGCCGAAGAAGGCCACGTCATCGACCGCAATGACAGGGGTGCCGACATCAAGGCCGACCCTGTCCATCGCCATCTTGGTCGACTTGCGCAGCAACTCGTCGTGCTCGTCACTGTCCATCGCATCGGCGAGCGAGAGCGGCAATCCCACCTCCGCCAGGGCGGCCTCGACCGTCGCGCGCTCGGGAGGCAGCCCTTGGTTGTGGAAACGGGTGCCGAGCGCGGTGTAAAGGTCGGCGAGCACCTCGTCCCCGTGGGCCAGCGCTGCGGCGATACATACCCGCACCGGCCCCCACGACCGGTCCATCCCCGTGCGGTAGTCCTCCGGCAGGTCTCGCTCCTCATTGATCACCGCCAGGCTCATGACGTGGAACCGGCTCTCGAGCGCACGGACCCCTTTCACCTCCAACAGCCAGCGCGATGTCAGCCAAGCCCAGGGGCAGACTGGGTCAAACCACAGGTCGGCGGTCGTGGTGGGCTGGCTCGTGGACTGGGTCACAAGTTCTCCTATGTCTGGGACGGGGTGGCTCTGCGCACGTCGGTAGCAACACGATGACGATGTAAACCCATCCCCGGTGACGCTCGCCGTGCCTGGGCCAGGCGGTTACGAAACCGGGAAGGCAATCGTGGACATCAGCGCGTTGGCCGCCTGCCGCGAATCGAGGCGGGTGTGCTGGACGACGATCGGCACACTGCTGCTGATCACCAGGCTGTAGTCGATACCTACCGGTACCTGGCATGGGTCATGCAGGTCGTTGATCCTCTGGTGGTGGGCGCGTCGACCGAGGACGTGGATAACGAAGGGACCAATGGGGTCGCGATCGGTGAAGTAGACGACGAGTTCGACGACGGCGTCGTCGGTGCCCGCGTTGAGGAGGCACACGCTGTCATGACTGGTCATGGCTGGTGCGGGCCCGGTGCTGTCCGGCGGGATGTAGCCGTCGGCGATGACCCACATAGTCGCGCCGATCGCGGATAGGGACGTCACGGTGCTCTCCCTCAGAAGTCGTTGGTGCTCTTGGCCAGCAAGCCGCCGTCGCACACCAGGTTTGCCCCCGTGACATAGGACGCCTCCGGGGAAAGCAACCACACGACGGCGGCGGCGATCTCGTCTGGGTGTCCCAACCGGCCGAGCGGGATCTGGTCCTGCGCCGCGGACCGGATGTGCTCGAGCTCGTTGGCGCGCGCGGCCCCGTCCCGCCCCGTGACCAGCATGGGAGTCTCGGTCGCGCCGGGAACAACTGCGTTGACCCTGATCCCATAGGGGGCATAGTCGAGCGCCGCCGATCGTACGAACGCCGATACACCTCCCTTGGACGCTGCGTAGGCGCTGTTGCCACCCCCGGCGAAACCGACGAATGCTGACGGCGACGACGTGCAGACAATCGAGCCCGTTGCCCTCGTCTCCACCAGGCGGCGCACGGCCTCGCGACAGGTCAGGAACACCCCAATGAGATTGACGTCGAGCACGCGTCTCCACTGCTCTAGCTCAAACTCGTGGAGAGGTGCATTGATCTCGACGCCTGCGTTGGCGCAGACCCCGTCAAAGCTGCTGAGAGCCGCTACCGCGCGGTCGTAACCATCGCGCACCGACGCTTCCACCGAGACGTCACACCCGAAGCCCACAGCTCGCGGCGACCCGGCTGCACTCGCCTCGTCGGCCACGGATGCGGCACGTGCAGCGTCGATGTCGAGCGCGGCAATGCCCGCCCCCCGACGCGCACAGGCCAGCACGACAGCCCGACCTATCCCGGAGCCAGCACCGGTGACGACGACCGACCTACCCCTCATCGGACGCCACGCCCGGCGACAGGTGGATGTGGATGTGGTGGTCGATCGCTTCGAGCACCGCTGTCTCTGAGCCGGTCTTGAGAACATCCAGAAGTTCTTGGTGCTGCGCAGGCACGGTCCGCGCGTCGGCGTGCGCCGGCGCATCGCGACGGAAGTAAGCGCGCACCCGCGGCTCGATCGTCTTCCAGATCTGAAGACAGTGGCGTTGTTCCGAACGGACGATGATCAGCTCATGGAACCGCACGTCGGCATCAGCGAGTCTTTCCGTCGAGCCGTCACGGGCGGCGGCTTCCATCTCGTTCACCAGCTCTTGGAGTTGGTGGAAGTCATCCTGGCTGAGCCGCCCGAGCGCCCGGGAATAGGCAAACCGCTCCAGCGTGATGCGTATGGGTACCAGCACCTGCTCGACCTCGTCCTGTGACACGCCCAAGACCTCGCTCCCGCGGTACGGGTAGGACGCCACGAGACCCTGCTCTTCGAGCTGACGCAGTGCCTCACGGACCGGTGCCCGGCTCGTACCCAGCTCCTTCGCGAGGTCGATCTCGATCAGGCGGTCGCCCGGCTTGAGCTGACCCTCAGTGATCGCGCTTCGAAGGATGTCCGCGACATGTTCACGGCGCGACTGACTTGGCACCCGTCGCAGCCCCAACGTCGTCATCGTCAAGACCTCCACGGTGTCATTGCGCAGTGATGTCGCCAGCAGCGTAACCGATCCTGGCGATTGTCGACAATCGCCAGCCGACCTGTTACCGTCTCTTCCCTCCCGAGCCGATGCATCCGAGGAGTGATCATGCAGCAGCTTCGTTCCGCTGTCGCTGTCGCCGGCGCCGTCACGGCAGTCCTCGTCCTGAGCGCTTGCAGCAGCAGCGACAGCGAACCTGTCACCCGTCAGACGCCCGAAGCGCCCCGATCTGACGTCGAAGCGGCTGAGGCCGCCGCCCTCGAGGCGGCTGGCGGCAAGACGCTCGACGGGCAGGTGACGATGCTCGGCGTTCTCGGTGGCGCGGAGCTCGACGCGTTCCGAACGGTGCTGCGTCCGTTCGAGAAGGCCACGGGTGTCGAGGTCCAATACGAAGGCACCCGCGACTTCGCCGCCGTTCTGCAGACCCGCGTCGACGGCGGAAACCCGCCCGACGTCGTCGCCACACCAGCGATCGGGGAGATGGCGGGCTTCGCCGAGGAGGGCGAGCTCGCCGACCTGCGAGAGGTCGTCGGCGACGACGTACTCGACGCCAACTTCTCGACCAGCCTGCTCGAGACTGGGTCGTTGGACGATGAGGTCTTCGGTATCTTCAACTCGGTCAACCTCGGGGGCCTGATCTGGTACGACCCCAAGACGTACGAGGGTCCGACCGATCCGGCGAGCTGGGAAGAGCTGCAGGCATGGGCAGCCGAGACCGCGGAGTCGGGTACGGCTCCCTGGTGCGTCGGGCTGGAGAGCGGAGCGGCAAGTGGTTGGCCGGCGGCAGACTTCATCGACGAGATCCTGCTACGAGAGGCCGGGCCGGAGTTCCACAAGCGGTGGCGGGAAGGTGAGGAGCCGTGGACCTCGCCCGAGGTCAAGCACGCTTTCGAGACATACGGCGGGACGGTCGCGGAAGGCGTGGCCTACGGCGGAACGACGAACGTCTTGAGCACCAACTTCGCCAAGGCTGCCAACCCGATGTTCGACGAGCCCGCGGGTTGCTTCATTCTGCAGCAGGCGACGTTCATGGGTGGCATCATCACCGACAGTTTCCCCCGTCTGGAGCCAGGCAAGGACCTCGACTTCTTTGCCGTGCCGGACTTCAATGCGGACTACCCCGGAATCCGCTCGATCTCGGGCGAGATCGTCGGCATGATCAATGAGACACCGCAGTCTGTGGCGCTCGTGAAGTATCTCGCGACTAGGGAGGCCGGAACGCTGATCGCGTCCACCGGCCGGTGGTTGTCGCCGAACAAGAACGTCGACGATGACATCTACAAGGACTATTTCCTGCGCAAGGCAGCCCAGGTCATCGCCGCGGCTGAGGGCACGTACTCGCTGGGTAACTCGCTGATGCCGCAGACCACGGTTGACGCCTTCTGGAAGGCCGGTCTGGACTACACCCAGAATCCCGAGGACGTCGATGCGATCCTGCAAACGGTCGAGGACACCCGCTGACCGACCCCAGCCCGGATACCAGTTGGATCACTCGGAGGAGTAGCCGATGATTGCCGACCGCATCCGCCTGGTGCTCATTGCGGTGGCCCTGATCTCGATCCTCACGGTCGTCTACCTGCGACTCGGTGACCGGACACTCGCGCACTTGTCACAGGCTGGGTACCGGCGGGCCATGCCATGGCTCTTCATTGGGCCAGGGGTGCTCATCGTCGGTCTGACCCTTGTCTTTCCGGGCATCTTGACCGTCGTCTTCAGTTTCTTCGACTCGGAGGGCACCAGCTTCGTCGGCTTCGACAACTACGTCGCGACGCTGTCCGACCCGGTAACCCAGATCGCGTTGCGCAACACCGGCCTTTGGGTGATCCTGCTCCCGTCGCTGTCCGTGCTGGTCGGCTTGGCGATCGCGGTGCTGGCGGACCGTGTCTGGTACGGCGGGCTCGTCAAGGCAGCGCTGTTTTTGCCGATCGCCATCTCGGCCGTGGCTGCGGGCGTCATCTGGACGTTCATGTACGAGTACCAGCCGCCATTGGCGGCGCAGACCGGTACGGTCAACTCCATCATCACGCTGCTGCCAGGGGCAGAGCCAATTGCTTGGATCATCAACGAGGCAACGAACAACTATGCGCTCATCGGCGCCACGCTCTGGACCCAGGCGGGATTCGCGATGGTCATCTTCGCCGCTGCCTTGCGTTCCATCCCGGACGAATTGCTCGAGGCAGCTCGCCTCGATGGCGCGTCGGAGTGGAAGGCATTCCGGTTCCTCACCCTGCCGCTGCTCTTGCCAACAGTGGTCGTGGTGATGACGACGATGACGGTGATTGCGCTCAAGGCGTTCGACATCGTCTATGTGATGACGAACGGCGCATACGGGACCGACGTTCTGTCGACCGTCATGTACCGCGAGCTGTTCACCGCGAAGGACAACGGCACAGCAGGCGCGGTTGCAACAATCCTCATGCTCGCTGTCGCGCCGATCATGTATTACAACCTCCGCCAGTTCCGCCGTCAGAGCAGGGAAGCCTGAGCACGCTCATGGCAACCCGAGTCGAGGACGTCCGCACGACGCCGGTCAGGCGTGACCTCGCGCTAACGACCGGGCGCCTCCAGTGGCGCGCGTTTCCCGTGCACCTGGCCGTGCTCGGCGTCACCGCGATCTGGCTGATTCCGTTGCTGGGCTTGCTGGTCAGTTCGTTCCGGCCGGCCCCGGCAGTGCTGTCGACCGGCTGGTGGCACTCGTTCGCCCTGCCCGGCGACTACACGCTCGAGAACTACCGCAAGGTTCTCGACCGCGACGGCATGCTGCTCAGCCTCTTCAACAGCATGGCGATCGTCGTCCCCGCCACACTGCTTACCGTGGCCGTGAGTTCTGCTGCGGCGTATGGCCTTGCCTGCATGCGTTTTAGGTTCCGCCGCGGCATCCTCCTGGCAATCGTCACATTGCTCATCGTCCCTGTTCAGATCACGCTGGTTCCGTTGCTGAGGGTTTTCAACAACCTCGACCTCACTGGCAGCTTCCTCGGCCTGTGGCTGGTGCACCTAGGCTACGGGGTGCCCTTCGCGATCTACCTCTTGCACAACTTTTTCGCAGCGCTCCCGCGTGACCTCTTCGACGCCGCCGAGATGGACGGCGCTTCCCCGAGCCGGATCTTCTTTGCGATCGTGCTGCCAGTCTCTCGGCCGGCGCTCGCCTCGCTCGCGATCTTCGAGTTCGTCTGGACCTGGAACGACCTGCTCACCGCCTTGGTCTTTCTCGGTGGCTTCCGTGACGTGGCTCCGATGACCGTCGCCGTCAGCGGCCTGGTGGCATCGCGCGGCAACGGTTGGGAGATCCTCACGTCAGCGGCGATGCTCTCGATGATCATCCCTATGGTCGTGTTCGTCGCCATGCAGAAGCACTTCGTCAGGGGCATGCTCGCCGGGGCATCCAAGGGATGACTTCGATGCGCACGTCTTGGTGGCAAGGTGCGGTGATCTACGAGAACCACCTGCCCAGCCTGCGCGACGGCAGCGGGGACGGGATCGGTGATCTCGAGGGATTGACCCAGTCACTGGGCTACCTGTCCGCGACGTTGGGCATCGACGCGGTCTGGGTCGGACCCTTCTTCAAGTCCCCGTTACTCGACCAGGGCTTCGACGTGGCCGACTACACGCAGGTCGACCCTGTCTTTGGCAGCATCGAGTCGTTCGATCACCTCATTGCTGTGGCGCACAAGCGCGGCCTGAAGATCATCGTGGACTACATCCCCAACCACACGTCGGACCAGCATCCGTGGTTCGTCGAGTCACGATCATCGCGGACGAACCCCAAGCGCGACTGGTATGTGTGGCGTGACCCGAAGCCGGGCGGTGGTGTTCCCAACAACTGGACCAGTGAGGCCGGCGGCTCGGTCTGGGAATGGGACGAACAGACCGGTCAGTACTACCTGCACTCGCACCTGAAGCAGCAGCCGGACCTCAACTGGCGGACCGTTGACGTTCGCGCCGCGATGCTGGATGTTCTGCGGTTCTGGCTCGACCGAGGGGCCGATGGCGTCCGGATCGATGTTGCACACATGCTGATGAAAGACCCTCAGTTCCGCGACAACCCGGTGGCGCCCAAGGGCAACCAGAACCCGTTCGACCTGCAGCACCCCGACTTCGGCACCCAGCTGCACGTTTTCGACCGTCGGCACCCGGACACCCAGGCCGTCCTCGCCGAGATCCGTGCCGTCGTCGATCACTACCCCGGCGCAGTCACGATTGCGGAGATCGAGGCCATGTCGTGGCAGGACTGGGCC
The DNA here is from genome assembly GCA_013696555.1 of Nocardioidaceae bacterium. Taxonomy (GTDB): domain Bacteria; phylum Actinomycetota; class Actinomycetes; order Propionibacteriales; family Nocardioidaceae; genus JACCYJ01. The sequence continues at coordinate 11,567 of JACCYJ010000015.1, forward strand.
GTCTACTACGGCGCGGGACTCGACGGGATGCACCTTCCCTTTCCCTTCCGGCTGTTGGAGACACCATGGCGGGCAGATCTCCTTCGAGCCGAGCTCGACGGTCTCTATGCATCGCTGCCAACGGGTGCTTGGCCGATCGTGGCGCTCGGCAACCATGACCGCGAGCGGCTTGCCAAGCGCCTCGGACCCGAACAAGCCCGGGTGGCGGCCGTCTTGCTGCTCACCCTTGCCGCGACTCCGTGCCTGCTGTACGGCGACGAGCTCGGCTTGATCGATCAACCGGTTCCGCTCGATCGTCAACGCGACTACTTCGCGCGGGCATCCGGTGGGGTGAGCCGCGATTCGACCCGCATCCCGATGCCATGGGACGACGGCCCGAACTTCGGGTTCTCCTCCGCCCCCGAAGGCCAGTTGTGGCTTCCGGTCGCCCGCAACGGCGCCGACGTCAACGTCGAGGCGCAGTTGCGGGATCCAGAATCTTTCTTGAACCTCTACCGGCGGCTGTTGCGCACCCGTGCCGACAGCACCGCCCTCCGGTACGGCTCGATCGACTTCATCAGCAGCCCATCGGCCAAGGAGGTGCTCGCGTACGCACGCCGCACGGCCGATGACCACAAGGTGGTCGCCCTCAACCTCAGCGACCGACCTGCGACCGTTGACGTCGGCGTCGCCGGGACGGTCCTGGTGTGCACGACAGCTCCCGCGGTCGGGTCCGCGGGCCTGGTCCTGGAGCTCGAACCCCACCAAGCCGTCGTTATCGACGTGAGAGGGCGGAGACCATGAAGATCACCGACATCCGGGCGGCGGGGCTCAGTGGCGCCACGCCCAAGGGTGGATGGACGCTCGAGCTCCGGGCCGACGACGTGGTGCACACACTGGTGGCAGTCCACACCGATGACGGCGTCGTCGGTGTTGGCAGCGTGTTCTCGAGTGCCGCCCTCGTGCAAGCCGCGCTCGACGTCCTCGTCCCGATCTGTCTGGGTGGCAACGCGCTCGAGCCCGACAAGGTCAGTCAGGTCCTGCACGAGAACACGTTTTGGCTGGGCCGCGGTGGTGCGATCACGCACACCATCAGCGGCATCGACATCGCGCTGTGGGACATACTCGGACAGGTCACCGGACTGCCCGTGAGCACTCTGCTCGGTGGTCGGTATCGCGAGCGGGTCCGGCCGTACGCATCGGTCCTGATCGACGAGGACCAGACGCTCGGGGACAACCTTGGCAAGCTCGCAGCTCAGGGATTCACGGCATTCAAGATCGGCTGGGGCTACTTCGGCCGTAGCAGCGACACAGCCGACGAGGCAGCCGTGCGCCTGGCACGGGACACGGTGGGCGCGGAGGCGCTCCTGGCCGTCGACGCCGGCGGCTCGGATGCGTTCTGGCGCAAGGGGCTGAAGTGGGCCATCCGCACGGCCGACATGCTTGCGGACTACGACGTCGCCTGGTTCGAGGAGGCGCTCCGGCCCGATGACCTCGACGGCTTCGTCTCGTTGCGAGGCCGGTCCAAGGTACCGATTGCGGGCGGCGAGGTACTGACCCGCCGACAAGACTTCTTCCGCTTCCTGTCCGCCGGCGCCTTTGACATCATCCAGCCGGATACGACCAAGGGTGGAGGTCTCAGCGAGTCACGCCGGGTCGCCTGGCTGGCGGAGGAGTTCGGTGTGAGGTACATCCCGCACGGCTGGAACACCGCGATCGGGCTGGCGGCAGACCTGCATCTCGCGTCTGCACTGCCGGCGACGGACCTGGTGGAGTACAACACGGGATCGGCTTACATCGACGACCTTGTGGTCGGCGGGTTCACGGTTGACGACGAGGGCATGCTTGCGGTGCCCACCGGGCCGGGCCTCGGTGTGCGCATCGATCCCGACGCACTCGAGCGGCACTCCCCGGGACACGGCCTATTCGATGCCTGACATCGAGGTCGTCACGGTCGGGGAGCTGCTCGGCGTCGTGGAACCGCTCGACCTTGGATCGAGGCTGGAGTCGGCTGTCCTCCTGCAGCAATTCATTGGCGGCACAGAGGTCAACGTGGCGCTCACCTTGGCTCGCCTCGGCCACCGCGTCGGATGGGCGGGCGCCGTCGGTGACGATCCGTTCGGCCGCCTAGGCATCCGTACCCTGCGCGGTGAAGGCGTCGACGTGTCGCGCGTCGTCGTCAACGGATCAGCTCCCACCGGCGTGTACTTCAAGGAAGTGCTCGCCTTGGGGGGACTGGACAACCACCCCTACCGGGCCGGATCAGCGGCCAGCCTCGCCACCCACCACGACTTCGACACGGACTACCTGCTCTCTGGCCGTGTCCTGCACCTGAGCGGCATCACTGCGCTGATCTCCACTGCGGGACACGAGTGCGTCACCTATCTGGCCGACCAGGCGCGGCGTCGTGGAGTCCATCTCTCGGTCGACGTCAACGTGCGGCGGCGGCTGCTGCGTGATCGCGACGCCGGCGAGCTGCTGGCGCCACTGGTGCGCGCCGCCGACACACTCTTCCTGTCCCGGTCGGAGGCCGTTCTCCTCCTGTCGACCGAAGAGCCGACGCGGCTCCAGGCGTTACTCCGGTCTTTGGCGGCCACGACGATCCTGGTCCACGACCAGCGAGGGGCATGCGCCATCACCGAGCAGAGGATTGACCGGATCGATGCCCGGGCCGTGGACGTCGTGGATCCGACAGGAGCGGGTGACGCGCTCGTGGCCGGCTACTTGTCGGGCTGGCTCGAAGATGCGTCGGTTGCGGACTGCCTTCAACGCGCGGAGCACTGCGCCGCCCACGCCGTCACCAGCCGTGGGGACAATGCCGTCGGAGTGACTCGGATCTTGCGGCACATATCGTGCGACGGTGAGGTCGATGCCCGGTGACGGATCCCGACAGGCCGGTGTGCTCGCCTGACCAGGTGCTCGACCGGATGGCCAGGCTCGGACTCATCCTGGTGATCCGCTCGGCCACGAAGGACGACGCCTTGCACGTCAGCCGGGTGCTCCTCGGCGCCGGGATCAAGGCGCTGGAAATCACGTTCACAATACCGGACGCATCGGAGGTGATCACGACGCTGCGGGGCGAAGTGGGTCGAGAGGTCATCCTTGGCGCCGGTACGATTCGATCCGCCGATGACTCCCTGCGAGCGGCCGACTCCGGGGCCGACTTCCTTGTCTCGCCGGGCAGCCCGCCCCGGTTGGTCGAGGCGATGCTCGCAACCGCACGACCCGTCCTCCCGGGTGTCCTGACACCCACGGAAGTCATGCAAACCCGGTCGCTCGGGGTGTCCGTCGTCAAGCTCTTCCCCGCCAGCCTGGTTGGTCCGACTGGCCTGCAGGCGCTGCTCGGGCCCTTCCCGGACATGGCATTCGTCCCGACCGGCGGCATCACGACGGATGCCGTGATCCCATGGCTCGACGCGGGGGCACATGCGGTCGGTCTCGGCAGCAGTTTGGCCCCGCCGTCCATCCGCGGGGCGGCTCACGCCAGAGAGCTCACGTTTCGGGTACGTCGATTGCTCGAGGACCTGCTGGCCCATGGCAGCAAAGCCGGTTGACGGCTACTAGATCACGATGTCGTGACCAACTCGGTCCGTACTCACGCTCATGCGAGGATGAGCGCCATGCCAGGTACCAACCTCACCCGCGACGAAGCTCAAGAGCGGGCTCGCCTGCTCGCGGTGGACTCGTACACCGTCGACCTCGATCTCAGCGCGTCGGACACCGTGTTCGGATCGACCACGGTCATCCGGTTCAACTGCTCCACCGTTGGCGCGGAAACGTTTGCCGACCTCGTCGACGCGAACGTTCGCGAGATCACGCTGAACGGGCGAGACATCAACCCAGCCGTGGCGTACGCAGACAGTCGGATCGTGCTCGACGAGCTGCAGTCGACGAACGAGCTGCGGGTGGTCGCCGACTGCGGTTACTCGCGCACCGGTGAGGGTTTGCACCGCTTCGTCGACCCGGTGGACTCCCGCGTCTACCTCTACACGCAGTTCGAGGTGCCGGACGCCCGCAGGGTCTTCGCCACCTTCGAGCAACCCGACCTGAAGGCATCCTTCGAGTTCCGGGTGACCGCGCCCAGCGAGTGGGAGGTCGTGTCCAACTCGCCAACGCCGCAGCCGGAGCCGGTACGCGAGGGTGTCAGCCGTTGGGACTTCGCACCGACGTCGCGAATCTCGACGTACATCACGGCGCTGGTCGCCGGGGAGTATCACGTCGTGCGCGATGCGTACAACGGGACCTACAGGGAGATCCCGTTGGGCATCTTCTGTCGCCGTTCACTGGCCGAGTACCTCGATGTCGACGACATCATCGAGGTCACCAAGCAGGGGTTCGGCTACTTCGAGTCGGCGTTCGCGATGGCGTACCCCTTCGGGAAGTACGACCAGCTGTTCGTCCCCGAGTACAACATGGGTGCGATGGAGAACGCCGGGTGCGTGACCTTCCGCGACGAGTACATCTTCCGGAGCCGGCAGACGGTCGCCGCGTACGAGGCCCGCGCCAACACGATCCTGCACGAGATGGCACACATGTGGTTCGGGGACCTGGTCACGATGCGCTGGTGGGACGACCTGTGGCTGAACGAGTCGTTCGCCGAATGGGCCTCGCACCACAGTGCCACCCAGGCGAGCCGGTTCACCGAGGCGTGGACGGGGTTTTGCAACTCGCGGAAGACCTGGGCCTACCGGCAGGACCAGCTGCCGTCGACGCACCCGATCGCGGCCGACAACGCCGACCTGCAGGCCGTCGAGGTCAACTTCGACGGCATCACCTACGCCAAGGGGGCCTCGGCGCTGCGCCAGCTCGTGGCCTGGGTGGGCGAAGAGCAGTTCTTCGCCGGGCTGCGGACCTACTTCGCCGACCACGCCTACGGCAACACCGAGCTGAGCGACCTGCTCTCGGCACTCGAGGCGTCGTCCGGTCGCGACCTGGGATCGTGGACAAAGGAGTGGCTGCAGACATCCGGGGTCAACACGCTCCGAGCGCAGTTCGAGGTCGACGATGACGAAGCGTTCACGTCGTTCGCGGTCGCGCAGACCGCGCACCCCGACTATCCGACGCTGCGGCGGCACCGGATCGCCATCGGGCTCTACGACCGCACCGAGGGAGGGCTAGTGCGCCGGGAACGTGTTGAAACCGACGTGATGGGTGCGCACACCGAGGTGCCGGAGCTGGTCGGGCACCGGCAGCCGGATCTGGTGCTGCTCAACGACGCGGACCTGACCTACGCGAAGATCCGCCTCGATGAGCGCTCGCTGGCGACGGTGGTATCGAGCATCGACAGCATCGACGACTCGTTGGCCCGCGCGTTGTGCTGGGGGGCCGCATGGGACATGACGCGAGACGCGGAGATGCGCGCCACCGACTTCGTCGACCTGGTGCTGCGCGGAGTCGCTCGCGAGACCGACATGAACGCGGTTGCTTCGGTGCTCCGGCAGGCACAGTCCGCGGTACAGCTCTACTCCGACCCCGCTCGGCGCTCCGAGCTGCGGGAGCGGTGGGAGCACGGGCTGCGTGAGCTGCTTGATGCGGCGGACTCCGGCAGCGACCACCAGTTGGCGCTGGTCCGCGCGTACGCGGCGGCCGCCACCAGCCCCGAGGCGCAGGAGTGTCTCGCGGGTCTGCTGGACGGGTCGCAGTCGTTGACCAAGCTGAGCGTCGACACCGACTTGCGCTGGACACTGGTGTCGGCGTTGGCGCGTACCCACCGCTTCGCGGAGGCGGAGATCGATGCCGAGCTCAAACGTGACGACACCATCTCCGGGCGTGAGCAGGCAGCGGCAGCAAGAGCGATGCAGCCCACCCCGCAGGCCAAGGAACGCGCGTGGCACGACGCGATCGTGCGCGACGACGTGCCGAACGAGACGCAGCGCAGCATCGCCATGGCGTTCCAAATCCCTGGGCAGGACGAGGTGCTGGAGCCGTACGTGGACAAGTACCTCGAGAAGGCTGCGACGTTGTGGGAGGAGAAGGGGACGCAGCGGGCGACCAGCTGCCTGATCTTCTTGTTCCCCCGGGCCCTGGTGCGGCGCGACATCCTCGACCGCGTGGACGACTGGCTGGCCAGCACGCAGGTCAACCCAGCCGCACGCCGCCTGGTCGGTGAGGGCCGCGCCGACCTGGAGCGCGCCCTGCGCGCCCAGGAGCGCGACGCCGCACCCGCCTGATCGGCCCTCCCATTCCGCTGGGCCTGACGTTGTTACCGAGCCAGGCCGGGCGGAGTCAATCGGTCTAAGCAACGGGTCAGGCTTAGCGTGGTGGGAAGCCCTAGGGGTGGTGGTCGGTGTGGAGGGAGGTGGGTCGGCGGGCGTGCTCGCCGAGCTGGTAGACGCCGGAGATGATGCCACCAGATAGGTCGCCGGCTGCGAACGCCGCCTGCATCGACAGCGCCGCCAGCGCGACCTCCCCGTCGTCGAGGTCGCGGCGCACTTGTGACCCGGTCACGATCTCCAGTGCCCGCGCGGCCGGGTCGACCATCACGAGCACGCTGTACGCAGGCTCGGCGAGCTGGTTGTGGAGGTCCTCGGCAACCCGGCGGGAATCGCCTTCGGCCGCCCCGACGTAGACCGAGAACGCGTACCCCGTCGACTCCTGCACGACCCGGATCGCCTTTTCGATGCCCCGACGCTGGTCGGGGGTGAACGCCTCACCAGCGGGCACTTGCCCCACCTCCGGTCCGCTCGACGTGGGTCGACGCCGGTGCGTCGTCAGAGCCATCCCCCGCCTCGAGAGCCAACCGGTGCGCGCCCTCGCCCTCAGTCGGACCACCAAACCATTCCGGCCTCGCCCACCACGACAGCCCCGGTCGGTACCGCGGCCCCTTCACCACCGATGGCGCCATCACCAGCAAGGCGATGAGCACGAAGAGTCCGGCCGGCACGCCTACGAACAGCAACAGTGCATCCAGCGTCGACATCGGCTCCGGCTCCGGCCAGGTGGTGGGGGTGTCCGCGGCGGCCGGGGGCGCCGACAGCACCGCAGCGGCCGGCCATCCGATCGCGATGATCCGAAGCGTCCCACGGCTGCGCATGGCGCCTACGGTAGCGAGCCGGCTTGGCGGTAGGTCATGGGCATCCCGTTAGCGTGGGGGCCGTGCCGACCCCAGCCAATGCCTACCCGGCAGCACGTCGCGAACCGGTGGTGGAGACCTTGCACGGTGAGCGGATCGCTGACCCGTACCGCTGGCTCGAGGATGGCTTCAGCACCGAGACCAACGCCTGGCAAGCGGCGCAGCACGAGCTCTTCGCCGCACACCAGCAGCGTTGGCCGATGCGGTCACCGTTCCACCATCGGGTCACGCAGCTGTTACGGACCGGCACGGTCGGGCCTCCGGCCTGGCGCGGTGACTACGCCTTCTTCGTACGCCGCGAACCCGATGCCGAGCACGCAGCCATCCTCATCCGGGACCCGAACGGGACCGAGCGAGTGCTGGTGGACCCGACCCAGGTCGACCCCACGGGCCTGACGACTCTGGATGCGTGGCAGCCGTCGAAGGACGGTCTGCTGCTCGGGTACCAAACGTCGCACGGCGGCACCGAGGAGTCGGCTCTGACTGTGATCGACGTCGGCACCGGCCAGGTCGTCGACGGACCCATTGACCGCTGCCGTTACTCCCCCGTCGCCTGGCTCCCGGACAGCTCGGCGTTCTACTACACCCGCCAGCTTCCGCTGAGCGAGGTGCCCGATGACGAAGGCCAGTACCACCGGCGGGTCTGGCTCCATCGGCTCGGCACCGAGGTGGCCGCCGACACGATGATCTTCGGCGCTGAGCACGACAAGACCACGTTCTTCGGTGTCCGGGTCAGCTGGGACGGTCGGTGGCTCGTGCTGAGCGCCAGCCAGGGCACCGCTCCGCGCAATGACGTCTGGCTCGCCGACCTCAGCACCACCCCGCCCGAGGCACCGGACCTGCGTCCGGTCGTCGTCGGACTGGACGCACAGACCCGCGTATGGGTAGGCCGGAACGGCAACCTCTACGCACACACCGACCGAGATGCCCCGCGCGGCCGGCTCCTCGTCGGCGATCCCACGCAACCCGACCCGGAGCACTGGCGGGAGCTGGTGGCGCAGGACGAGACAGCGGTCCTGGACGACGTCGCCGTCCTCGACGGTCTCCCTGTCCCGACGTTGCTCTGCTCATGGACCCGCCATGCCGTCGCGCACCTCAGCGTCCACGACCTGGACACCGGCCGGCGCCGCGGCGACGTGGACCTACCTGGGCTCGGGTCCCTCACCGGTCTAGCCGAACGCCCTGAAGGTGGCTCAGAGGTTTGGTTCGGCTACACCGACCACCTCACGCCCATGACCGTCTATCGCCATGAGGTAAGCGGCGGCGCGACCGAGGTCTGGGCACATTCCCCGGGGGCCGTGTCGGTGAGCGACGGCATCGACGCACGCCAGGTGACGTACGAGTCGCTGGACGGCGTCATTGTTCGGATGTTCGTGCTGACCGGGCCGGGGTCGGCTGAGCTCCCGCGTCCGACCATTCTGTACGGGTATGGCGGCTTCGGCATCTCGCTCACACCGGCGTACTCCGCTTCGGTCCTTGCCTGGCTGGAAGCCGGTGGCGCCTATGCCATCGCGAACCTGCGCGGCGGTGGCGAGGAGGGCGAGTCGTGGCACCGCGCCGGGATGCGTGAGCACAAGCAACGCGTGTTCGACGACCTGCACGCCGGGGCGGAGTGGTTGATCGACACCGGTGTTACGCGACCAGAGCTGCTGAGCATCTCGGGTGGCTCCAACGGCGGTCTGCTGGTAGGCGCGGCGCTCACGCAGCGCCCTGACCTCTACCGCTCCGTCGTCTGCTCGGCACCCTTACTGGACATGGTCCGGTACGAACACCATGGGCTCGGTCGGCTGTGGAGCGACGAGTACGGCAGCGCCGAGGATGCCGACGAGCTGCGCTGGTTGCTGACGTACTCGCCGTACCACCGGGTCCACCCGGGGGTCGAGTACCCGGCGGTGCTGTTCACGGTCTTCGAGTCCGACAGCCGAGTTGACCCGTCGCACGCGCGAAAGATGTGCGCCGCACTGCAGGCCGCGTCGACCGCTCCACTCGGCGAGTCCCCAGTGCTGCTGCGTGCGGAGACCGATGTCGGGCATGGCGCCCGTGCCATCAGCCGCACGGTGTCCGCTGCCGCCGACACGCTGGGCTTCGCCGCCTGGACCACTGGTCTGCACCCGATTCCGCCGGTACGACAAACTGGCTGACGACGTCGACCCCAGCTCGCGTATCTCGAGAGGACACCGCCTTCCCTGTGTCATCTGCCACTGCCCCAGCTTTCCCCCTCGCCCCCTCCAACTGTTGGGAGGAGGACGGAAACCCGCTCTGCAAGCTGGTCTTCGACGTCACCGATGGCAACGAGCGAGCCGCCAACTGGGCTGACTGGCTCATCGCCAAGCCGGTCGCGATCTTGGGTCTGGTCCTTCTCGGTTTGGTCCTGCGCTGGTTGGTAGCGCGGCTGATCGATCGCCTCACCAGCCGGGCCTCGCAGGGAGCGGTACCAGGCGTGCTGCAGCGGAGCAAGGCCCACCAACTCCTCGTGGAGCCCAACCCGGCCGCGGCCGAACGACGCCAGCAGCGGGCCACCACGATGGGTTCGCTGCTCAAGAGCGTCGCGACCGGGGTGCTCCTGGTCATCGTGTTGTTCATGGCAGTCGCCCAGCTCGGCTATAACATCGCTCCGCTGATCGCCAGCGCCGGGATCATCGGGGTTGCGCTCGGCTTCGGGGCGCAGAGCCTGGTCAAGGACTTCCTGTCCGGCATCTTCATGATCCTCGAAGACCAGTACGGGGTCGGCGACGCCATCGACGTCGGGGAGGCCACCGGCACCGTGGAGGCGGTCGGGCTGCGAGTCACCCGGCTCCGCGACGTCAACGGCACGGTCTGGTACGTCCGCAACGGCGAGATCCTCCGGGTTGGCAACATGAGCCAGAACTGGGCCCGAACGGTGCTCGACATCCCCGTCGCGTACGACGAAGACCTCACCCAGGTTCAGACGGTGCTGCGTGACATCGCCCATGAGCTCTGGGAGGACGAGGACTTCCGCGCCGACATCATCGAGGAGCCCGAGGTGTGGGGAGTCGAACGGCTGGACCCGGACGGCGTCGTCGTCCGAGTGGTGCTGAAGACGGCGCCACTGGAGCAGTGGAACATTGCCCGAGCGATGCGAGAACGGATCAAGGACCGCTTCGACGAGCTCGGCATCGAGATCCCGCGCCCGCAGCGGGTGGTCTGGAACCGGCAGGAGCCGCCGCAGACCAGCGATGACGCAAATCCGTAGCCAGAGCAGCTCATTAGGCGTCGTGACCGGACGGCTTGCACCCACCCGCGACAATGGGCGGGTGCGAGATCAGACGTTCTATGAGGCTATCGGCGGCCACGACACCATCGCGCGAATCGTCGACCGCTTCTACGACGGCGTTTCGACCGACCCGCTTCTCCGGCCGATCTACCCCGAGGAGGATCTCACCGGTGCGCGCGAGCGGCTGACCATGTTTTTCGAGCAGTACTGGGGCGGGCCGGGCACCTATCAGGAGCAGCGTGGCCACCCACGCCTGCGGATGCGGCACGCACCGTTCCCAGTGACACCCAAGGCCGCCGAGCGTTGGCTCGTGCATTTCCGATCCGGGCTCGACGAGGTCGCGTTGCCGCCGGAGCTCGACGCGCAGTTCTGGGCGTACGTCCAGTACGCGGCACAGTTCATGGTCAACGCGCCCGGCACCGACTGAGTCACCGCTCAGGCTCCAACACCGAGGTGAGTACGGCCCGCTCGTCCGCGTTGACTGGACGCGATCGTGCGGTCCGGGAGTCGAAGCCGACCAGGACCGCGACCGCGCTCGACAAGACTTCGTGCCCGTCGCGGATCTGGGACCGCACGTCGAATGAGGACGTGCCGATCCGGGTGACCCACGAGTCGATCGCGAACGGCTCGGCGCGAAACAGGATCGGGCGGCGGTAGTCCACGGTCAGGCGCGCCACAACGAGTTGCTCCGAACCCGCTTCCACGGCCCAGGCGCCCAGGTCATAAAGGAACGCGATGCGTGCCTCCTGGTAGTACTCGAAGTAGGTCACGTTGTTGACGTGGCCATAAGCGTCAACGTCGGACCAGCGCACCTGACAGGTGTAGGTGTGGCGCATCAGACTGCCTCTGGCTCGAGCCACCGCTCGAGAGTGGCGCGCTCCTCCGGCTGGATCCGGCGGGGCCGTTCCTCGGAGAACAGATACGGGGTCAGGACCGTCGACGCTCGGGTGTAGATGTGCCGCGTGCCCTCGGCGTCCTCGTCGAGGATCTCGTACTGCAACTCGAACGACGCCGCCCGGATCCGCGTCACCCAGGTCTCGATGCGGACCGGCTCGGGCCGGAACACCAACGGGGCCAGGAACTCGAGGTCGTGGCGCACGACCACGACACCCTCGGCGAGATTTTCGGTGCCGGAGTGCGGGGCATGGACCCGCAGCATGTCGACCCGGGCCTCCTGCAGGTAGTCGACATACCGCACGTTATTGACATGTCCCAGGGAGTCCATGTCTGCCCAGCGCAGCGGGCAGTGGTAGACGTGGCGCACGGCGAGATGCTCTCAGACGCTCCGTCCTAGCCTTACGGTCGTGCCCGAGCCAATGCTGCGCCACTCCGCCCGCGCACTGGTGGTGGATCCGGCCGGGCGCGTACTGCTGTTCCGGTCGGTGCTGCCAGACGGCGTCTCTCTCTGGTTCACCCCCGGCGGCGGCGTCCAGGCCGGAGAATCGGTGTTAAGCGCCCTGCGCCGCGAGCTCGCCGAGGAGACGGGATTGGCCCTCGACGCAGACCCGCCACTCGTGTGGCAGCAACGGGTCGTCGAACCCGACCACATCGCCGGCTACGACGGCGTAGTCAACGACTACTTCCTCGTACGCACCGACGCCTTCGTCCCCGTGGGCACGCTGACCGCAGAGCAGTTGCTCGCCGAGGACCTGCACGATCACCGCTGGTGGAGTGTCCCCGAGATCGCGGCGTACAACGGGGATGCGTTGTTCGGCCCGCGCGACCTGGCTCGGCTGCTGTCCGAGCTGTTGCGGAGCGGTCCGCCCGACGAACCGCTTTCGATCGGCATCTGACGCACCGTCGGCATCACGGTTCCACTGCCAGGAACTGACGACCGGCCTGTACCTGTTGACGTACGTGCTGAAACAAGCGGACCGTCGCACACGGTGGCGCGTGACCATCTGGCGGTGCTCACAGGTCGGCTGGCAGATCGTTTACCACCAGGGAACTGTTGTGGCCTAGCAAGGAAGCACAGGCGCTTAGCTCAGCCGTTCGACGATCATCGCCATGCCCTGGCCCCCGCCCACACACATGGTTTCCAGCCCCAGCTGCTTGTCGTGGAACTCGAGCGAGTTCAGCAGCGTGGTGGCGATACGCGCGCCGGTCATGCCGAAGGGGTGGCCCACGGCGATCGCGCCACCGTTGATGTTGAGCCGGTCGAGATCGATCTCCAGGTCGCGATAGGAGGGGATCACCTGGGCTGCGAAGGCCTCGTTGATCTCCACCAGGTCGATGTCGTCGATCGTCATGCCGGCTCGCCGCAACGCCTGTTGGGACGCCCCGACCGGACCGAGCCCCATGATCTCCGGCGACAGCGCGGTGAGGCCCGTTGACACGATCCGAGCCAGCGGTGTCAGCCCGAGCTCGGCCGCCTTGGTGTCACTCATGACGAGCAACGCTGCGGCGCCGTCGTTGAGCGGGCAACAGTTGCCGGCGGTGACGGTTCCGTCAGGCCGGAAAACCGGCTGCAGCGTGGCCACCTTCTCCAGCGTCGTGCCGGCCCGAGGACCATCGTCGGTGTCCACCACGGTCCCGTCAGGGAGGGTCACCGCTGTGATGTCACGCTCCCAGAACCCGTTCGTCATCGCCTTCTCCGCCAGGTTTTGACTGCGCACACCGAACTCGTCCTGCTCGGCGCGGGTCACCCCTCGAAACTGTGCGAGGTTCTCGGCCGTTTGGCCCATCGCCAGATAGATGTCGGGAATGGCGCCGTACTCGCGTGGATCCATCCAGCGCTGGCCCCCCTCGGCGAACCTCCGCGTCCGCTGCCGGGCGTCGTCGAAGATGGGGTTGTGCGTCTCCCGACCAGGAATGGCGTCGCTGTTGCCGTTGCCGAACCGGCTCACGGTCTCGACGCCCGCGGAGATGAAGACGTCGCCCTCACCTGCCTTGATGGCGTGAAAGGCCATTCGCGTGGTCTGCAGGCTGGAAGAGCAGTAGCGGGTCAGGGTGGTCCCCGGCAGGTGGTCCATGCCGAGCAGCACCGCGACGACCCGGGCCAGATTGAAGCCCTGCTCGCCACCGGGCAGGCCGCAGCCCAGCAGCAGGTCATCGATGTCGCGGGGATCGAGCATGGGCACCTTGTCGAGCACCGCACGCACCATCTGGACGGTCAGGTCGTCGGGACGCAACTGTGTCAAGGATCCCTTGAACGCCCGACCGATCGGGGACCGAGCAGTGGCGACGATGACCGCTTCTGGCATGGGCATCCTTCACTGTGGCCACGGACCGCCGTTGTCGACATCGACGGAGAGCACAACTTTGCCACGTAAACTCGGGTCATGGCAGCGACGAGCACCAAGACTGTGTGGTTGTCGACGCCGCAACAGCACGCCTGGCGGGCATACATCAGCGGCTCCACCCTGCTGTTCGACCGGCTCGACCGTGACTTGCGCGAGCAGTACGACATCTCCCTACCCGAGTACGAGATCCTGGTCCGACTGTCAGAGGCTCGCGACCGGTCACTGCGGATGGCGGAGCTGGCGTCGTCGGTGGCGCACTCGCGCAGCCGCGTCACCCACACCATCGGCCGGATGCAGGACAAAGGCCTGGTGGAGCGGCGGGCATGTCCCACCGATCGTCGCGGGGTGATCGCCTCCCTCACCGACCAGGGCTGGAACGCATTGGTCGAGGCCGCTCCCACGCATGTCCGCGGCGTCCGGGAGCACCTCGTCGACACCGCCGATCCCGATGACCTCGCCGCTGTGGGTCGGGTGTTCGCCCAGGTCGGCGACCGGCTCGCGGAGCAGTAGGCCGCCCGCCGCTGTCGGTAGCTCAGTCGCGGGTGAGCCGACGGTAAGCGACCCGATGCGGGCGCGCGGCTTCGATGCCGAGACGCTCGACTTTGTTGGCCTCGTACTCGGCGAAGTTGCCCTCGAACCAGAACCACTGCGCCGAGTCGTCGACGCTTCCCTCCCACGCCAGGATGTGAGTGGCGATGCGATCGAGGAACCAGCGGTCGTGCGAGATGACAGCGGCACAGCCGGGGAAGTCGAGCAGCGCGTCCTCAAGTGACTGCAGGGTTTCGACGTCGAGGTCGTTGGTCGGCTCGTCGAGGAGCAGCAGGTTGCCGCCGATCTTCAGGGTCATCGCGAGGTTGAGCCGGTTGCGCTCGCCACCGGACAGTACGCCGGCGCGCTTCTGCTGATCCGGCCCCTTGAAACCGAACGAGGCGACGTAAGCGCGACTGGGCATCTCAAAGCTGGCGACCTTGATGTGGTCGAGCCCGTCCGACACGACCTCCCACACGGTCTTCCTGGGATCCATGCCACCACGACTCTGGTCGACGTAGGAGATCTTGACGGTGCTGCCCACGGTGAGCTCCCCGGAGTCCGGCTTTTCCTCACCGAGGACCATCTTGAACAGCGTCGTCTTGCCGACGCCGTTGGGTCCGACGACACCGACGATGCCCGCACGTGGCAGCGTGAACGACAGGCCGCCGATCAACAGCCGGTCACCGAAGCCTTTCGAGAGGTTGTCGGCCTCGAGCACCACATCACCGAGGCGCGGGCCGGCTGGGATATTGATCTCCTCGAAATCGACCTTACGCGTTCGCTCGGCCTCGGTGGCGAGCTCCTCGTACCGCTGCAGCCGGGCCCGGCTCTTGGCCTGCCGCGCCTTGGGGTTGGAGCGCACCCATTCGAGCTCCCGCTCGAGGATGCGACGCCGTTTGGCGTCCTTGCGGCCTTCGACAACGAGTCGATCTTTCTTGGCCTCCAGATAGGTGGAGTAGTTGCCTTCGTACGGGTGCGTGCGGCCGCGGTCGAGCTCGAGGATCCATTGTGCGACGTTGTCGAGAAAGTAGCGGTCGTGGGTCACGGCGAGCACGGCACCGGGGTACTTGGCGAGGTGTTGCTCCAGCCATTGCACGCTCTCGGCGTCGAGATGGTTGGTGGGCTCGTCGAGCAGCAGCAGGTCCGGTTGCTGCAGCAACAGCTTGCACAACGCCACCCGGCGACGCTCACCGCCGGACAGGGTGTCGACGAGCATGTCCGGCGGGGGGCAACGCAACGCGTCCATCGCCTGGTCGAGCCGGGAGTCGAGGTCCCACGCGCTGGAGTGGTCAAGGTCGGTCTGTAGCTCACCCATCTCGGCCAGCAATGTGTCGTAGTCGGCCTCGGGCTCGGCCAGCTCCTCGCTGATCGCGTTGAAGCGGTCGAGCTTTGACTTGACCTCGGTTACCGCCTCCTCGACGTTGTCCAGGACCGTCACACCCTCGGTCAGCGGCGGCTCCTGCGCCAAGATGCCCACTGTCGCGCCAGGGTCGAGGATCGCATCGCCGTTGCTGGGGTGGTCGAGCCCGGCCATGATGTTGAGCAGACTCGACTTGCCCGTCCCGTTGGGTCCGACCACGCCGATCTTCGCTCCGTGGAGAAACGAAAGCGTGACGTTGTCGAGCACGACCTTGTCGCCATGGGCCTTGCGCACGCTGCGCAGGGTGAAGATGTATTCCGCCATGATGTCCAACCTAGGTGCTCGCCGCGCTCCCCTCCCAATCCACGAACTCGTCGCCCCACCAGCTCTTGCCCTACGCAGCGCCGAGCGTTTGGGCACCTGCCGGCTCGCTGCTGCGCTCGACCTGCCGGATCATCTCCTCATCGTTGACGGACTCCTCGACCCGCTCCGCGAGCCGCTCTGCGCGCCGGAAGGCAGTGGTCCCTTTGGCCAGGTCGTGGCAGACCGTGCTCGCCTCCAGCACGTCCCGCCGACGCTGCTGCCCGTCCTCGCCCTGCCACACCTGAGCCCGCAGCTTGCCGACCACCACGACCGGATCGCCCTTGCTGATCGATGATGCGACGTTGTGCGCCAACGCCCGCCAAGCCTTGACCGTTATCCATACGGTTTCGAGGTCGCGCCACGACCCTTGGGCACGGTCATAGAACCGTGGTGTGGAGCCCACGCGGAAGATCGCCCGATCGGCGCCTCCTCCCCCGTTGCGAAACTCGACATCACTGCCTACGTAGCCAAACATCGTGACCGTCACATCACTCATCGCGCCTCCTGATCGATCTCGTCCACGTACGTCGTCAGCATGGTGACGCCGCACCCCGATCGGGACTGCTCGCTGCGATCTGTGGACGGTGCAACCCGGGTACGCCCGCCCAACCAGCGTCGTTCGGAGACTTCTGCCCACCGACCCACTGCGTCGTTCGGCGCCTTCCGCCCACCGACCCACTGCGCCTCCCGCCCACCGACCCACTGCGTCGTTCGGCGCCTTCCGGCTGCCGACACGCCCCGGCAGGGCTCGCCACAAGGCGCCAATCGACGGGGTGGGGATGGCTCAGCGGCGGAGAGCGATCCGGAGGCCGTCGCGAGTCGCGTCGTAGGCGATCAGCTCCCGCTGGATGGGCGCCACCACCAGCTCCCCCGCGACCTGTGAGATCGCCGCTCGCAACGCGCGATCCGCTCGCCGCGCCTTAGTCCGCGCCCGGACGCCGGCGAGCAGTCGGGAGACAAAGGCTAAGGCCAGCCCGAGCACCACCCCGATGAGCACCAACAGGGTGGGAATCGGGATGCCGTACTCCGCCGGAGGCTGCGGTGGGTCGATCTGCAGCAGCCCCATCGCACCCAGGCCCGCCAACCAGATCACCCCGATGAGGGTGGCAACGAACAGCACCCACTGGATCGCGTTGACGAGTCGAGCCCACCACGGTGGACCCGAGCGGACTCCGAGGTCGGTCGAGACCACCGCTTGGTCCAGAGAGTCGTGCAGGTCGGTGAGATTCGCCAACGACGCCCGGCGGACAGCAGCCGCCCAAGGCGGGGTCAGCCCTTCGGCGGCTGCCGCAGCGAGATCGCGGACCGTGACGTCGACCCGCGCGATGTGCACGTTCGCGGGCTGCGGCACCGACGAGCGCACCAACGCCGACATCGATGCGTCGCGTTCGAGGTGGAGGCTGGTCAACGGATCCTTGCGGAAGCCTCCGAGCCACCTCGTCATCAACCATCCGGTCGCGGCACGGGTGCGTTTGCTGACGGCGCGTTCGACCGCTCGGACGACAACGGGGACACCCGCGGCGTCGGCGAGGGCCCGGTCGAGGGCAGTTCGCCGCTCGGAGTCGATCCCGGCCGCGGGCTGCGAACCGTTGACCTCAGCCAGCCGTTGCGCGACCGCACCGACGTCGGCTGCCAGCCGCTCCCGGGCCACGCCTTTGTCGCGGATCCGCTTGGCCAGCAGACCCTTCAGGTCGGCGACCCCCTCACCCGTCACCGCTGAGGTGGCGAGTACGGGTACGTCGGCCAGCTGGTCCTGGAGCAGCAGCCGGCGTAGATCACGCAACGTCGTCTCCCGCTCCTCGGGACGAATCTCGTCGATGTGGTTGAGCACCACGAGCATGACGTCGGCGTGAGTTGCCAACGGCCGGAGGTACCGATCATGAACGGCGGCGTCAGCGTACTTCTGCGGGTCGAGCACCCACACCAACAAGTCGGCGTACTGCACCAGCCGGTCGACCTCCAGGTGATGCGACAGCTCGGTCGAGTCGTGGTCGGGAAGGTCGAGGAGGATGAGGCCGCGCAGCTTCGTGTCGGCGTCCGGAGCGTCGAGTTGGCTCGTGCGCGCCACCTGGTGGCGAGCGGGGATGCCCATCCAGTGAAGGATGTCCTCGGCGCCGCCCTCGGCCCACGCGCATGCCAGGGTCCATGACGTCGTGGGCCGGCGCACCCCGACGGCTGCCAGGTCCAGGTCGGCCAGCCGGTTGAAGAGCGATGACTTGCCCGACCCAGTGGCGCCCGCCAGGGCCACGATCGTGTGCTCCGCTGAAAGGCGCAGGCGCTCCCGTGCCCGAGCCACTACACCAGCGGCGTCGTCGAGCAACTCGTCGTCCAGGCGTCCGCGAGCCGCCGTGAGCGCGTCATTTAGCCCCTCCACCCGGGCACCCACATCGTCGCCGGCGCCCAAGAACCTCTTGGCGCCTCTGACCAGGACGGTCACCGCTCGGCCACCGGTGGGGCTTCCACGTTGCGTACGGCATCCACAGCTCGAGCGGCGTCGCGTACCCTGTTGGCCGCTTCATCCGACACCGCCACCGGTTCGAGGACTGCGAGGTAGCGCGCTGCCTCGACGTCGAGCAGCTCGCGCGCCCGTCGGTTGAGGTCCGCGCGAGCGCGGTCCGCGAGGGTTCGGACGGCCTGATCGCCGAAGACTGCTTCGAGCACCTTTTGGCCCAACAGCGCGGTGCCACCGGCGATACCGGCTTCGCCACCGGTCAGGCCCGCGGTCTGCGAGAAGACCAAAACCATCAAGGCGACACCGAGGCCATTGACGCCGTAGGCAAGAACCCGTGCGGTGGTCCGCTTCTCTGCCCCCTCCGCGCGCACCATGTCCAGCAGATCGCCCTGCCAGTCACGGACGGCACGATCGGCCTTCTCCCGGAAGTCGCGCGAAGCGCGGCCGAGTCGATCACTCGACGTACCGAGGACGGCCCGGCCAGCCTGGCTGGAGCTCCAGCTCTCGTGTGCACGTTCGGCCGCGCTCTCGGCGTGCTCGACGAGCAGCACCTGCAGGCCGTGCTCGACGGCCTCGGTGACCTGTTGAGCCGTTTGCGGCCTGCCCCGCAACGCGTCGAGCAGCCGGTCGCGGAGCCGGCCCACACGCTGCTCGAGAGAGCGGGTGAACTCGCCGGCACCGACGAACTCCTGCCAGCGCGCCAAGACCTCGCCCCGCAGCATGGTCCCGTCGCTGGTCGCCGCGGCGATCCCGTCGGCGGCTGCGCGGTAAGCACTGTTGACGTCTTCCCGCAGGCGCGCTGCCGTCACCTGCTGCGCGGAGACGGCGTCCGCGACCGCATGCGTACGGACGGCGACCTGCCGGATGGCTCCGTCAAGGGTCTGTTGAATGATTCGTGCCCGCTTCGCGGAGTCGACCGCCAGGTCATCGAGCCAGCGACGGATGTCGGCGACGGCTTCGGTGGGCAGGAGCCCGTGCTCGTCCACCCGCGACTCAGGAATGGTGAACAACGGTGAGTCCTCGAGTCCCCGCTCGATCAGCATCTGCTCGAGATGGGCGCGTACCTCGACGACTGCGGTGGGGGCGGTGCGGTCCAACACGATGGCGACGGCGGTGCTGCGTTCGGCCGCCGCCAGGAGGAACGCCCACGGCACCTGATCGGCGTAGCGCGCCGCCGAGGTCACGAACAGCCACAGGTCCGCGGCGGCGAGCAGCTGAGCCGCCAGCTGCCGGTTATGCACCTCCACGGAGTCGACGTCGGGCGCGTCCAGGATCGCCAAGCCCTCGGGGATCGAGTCGACAGCCACGAGATGCAGCGCTCCCACATCGGTCGAAGGCGATGTCGTGCGGGCCAGATCGGGGAGCACCCGGTGGGGCTGGAACCACGCCACGTCGGCCGGGTTGTGTACGAGCACCGGAGAGCGTGTGGTCGGGCGGAGCACCCCCGACGCAGTCACGGGGTGCCCCACGAGCGTGTTGACGAGGGTCGACTTGCCGGCGCCGGTAGAGCCACCCACGACCGTCAGCAGCGGCGCATCGATCTGGACCAGCCGGGGCAGGATGTAGTCCTCGAGCTGTCCGACCATCTCCTGCCGGGCGGACCGGGCGGCATCGACACCTGGCACGTCGAGCGCCAACGGGGCGGCCGCTAGCTCCTCGTGCAAGCGAACCAGTGCGGCCAATAGGTCAGCCGAACCAGAAGACGCTGTCATCTCACCGACCCCTTCACACCCGCTCGGTCAGGTCGGCGCAGACATCTGGCGCCGAGAGGCCTAGCAACGCGGATTGCGGAGGCCCCAAGCCTAGTGGAGTGATGTGTACGAGGGACGGCTCAGGGATTCTGCGGCGGAAGCGGGCCAGGCCCCGGAGGCGGAGACATCGGCGTGTTCGGTGGCAGAGTCGCCGGTGGCGGTGGAGGGCCCCATGCCGGTGCCGGTCGCCAGCCGGGACCTGGTCCCACGACTCGGGGTAGTGCAAGAAGCGAGCGCAACGGTGGTGGTAGCAGAATGAACGGCCGCACCCGCGCCATGGCGGCGAGCTGCCACTGGACCCTGGCCTCCCCTTGCGGACCGGCTCGGCCGAGCAGTACCCGGTCGTGGCTGAACGCCATCGCTGTTGCCAGCGACTGATATCGCTTGAGTGCCTTGGCCGTGGGTTTGCCGACGACCCGGCGCGCGTGGCGCAGCGCAGCCCGCCGAAGGCCGAAGCGAGACAGCCACGGGATCTCGTCGCGATGCAGCCAACCGCGTTGGGCGGCATCATCGAGGGCACGTACGAGAACCTGGCCCTCGTGCTGTCGCGCCCACGATCCGAACCCGACGAAACCCAAGAAGATCGGGACGAACAGCAGCGCGTACACGAGGAGGAAGTTCTTCGGCCCGCCGAAGACGACCGAGCCGTTCCAGAGTGCATGAAGGCCTATTGCTACGGCCAGGCCGGTCACCGGCGCCACCACTCTCAGCCAGCGGCGGTGGGTGACCAACGCCACGCCCATACCAAGCCCGAACGCGCACGCGAACAACGAATGCGAGAAGGGGCTGAACAGGCCTCGCACGATAAACAGCCCGGTCGCCGCGCCGGGTCCAGATACCTCGTCGCTCAGCGTGCCAGCGTAGATGTTCGCGTAGTAACCGACGTTCTCGGTGAAGGCGAACCCGATGCCGACCAGGCCGGCGTACACAAGACCGTCGGTCACACCGGTGAGCTCACGTCGTCGGCGCAACACGATGGCAAGCAGGAAAAGGCCTTTGGCGGTCTCCTCGGTGAGCGGGGCGACGATCGCTGCCATGGTCGAATCACTGGCGTCGGTGCGGGACGCGATCAGCAACTGCACGGGCAGCACCATGGCGACCGCGATGACCCCGCCCCACGCCACGGCGGCGACGAGATAGCGCAACGGCTCCGGCTCGTAGCGGTCGAGCCACAAGAAGCAGCCGATGACGATGGGGACCGGGATGGTCGCGAAGAGCAGCGCGAGCGCGGCGCCCCGGGTGTCACCGGTCTGCCCGGCGAGGATCACGACCCCGACGGCGCCGGCCAGGCAGACGAGGGAGACCACGACTAACAAGACGATGCGACCGAGTCGGCGTTGCTCCGCAGGGTACGAGGCATGGAGCAGCCCCGGCTGGTACGTGGTCACGGTCGGAGCCTAATCGCGCCGGGCTCGTCGGTCCGGCGATCGTTACCCTGTCTGTGGATGGCGCTCGTAGCTCAGCTGGACAGAGCGGCGGACTTCTAATCCGCGGGTCGCAGGTTCGAATCCTGCCGGGCGCACCGGTGTTTCCGCAGTTCAGGCCCAAGGTACTGCGGAGACAACGCGTGCATGTGCGATTCGGGGGCACATGGGGGGCACAGGCGCGGCGCCGAACTACATCGCTGAAGCACTGCCCCGTCCGCCCGGCCTCATCCGAGGGCGATTCCACGGGACGGACTTCGATTTGCCCGTCGGCGTTCCGCGCAGCGCGGAGACGGCAGTGGGTTCGAAGGTCGCGGAGTGCTGACTGCGGATGTCAATTGCGTCGATAGCGGCGATAAGACGCATCTTTAGCCAGTGTGTATGGCGAGCTGGGTTGCCGCGTGGTGACCCGCCCCGCACCCCTAGTGCGTTGCGCACCTCGCCCTAGCGTTGGCCGCCTCTTGAGGCCTTCAAACGGGTCCCCTGGCGGCAGAAGGACGTTGGGTCGAGCGTGCAACTAGCGATGTGAGCGTTGTGCGGACCTAGGGTCGCTGCCGATTCCACAGGTCGGCGTCGGTCAGCTCGGTGAGCACCCGCCGTTCCCAAGCACGCCCCTGTTCAGCGGTGTCAGCGGGCCAGTGCGCGTGGCTACCTTCAACGTGCTGCACGGCTTGTCCCTGGCCGATGGGCGGGTCGACGTGTCGCGCCTGGCTGCGGCTGTGCGGGTCCTTGACGTCGACGTCTTCGCCATCCAGGAGGTCGACCGGAACCAGCCACGCTCACTCGGCTTCGACCTGACGGCGGTGGCCGCCGAGGCGATGGGTGCGCCGGCGTACCGCGTCGTGCCCGCACTTATTGGTACGCCGGGGGCTACATGGCAGGCCGCAACAGACAACGACTCAGCAAGCTCGCCCAGTTACGGCATCGCTCTGCTGTCGCGATATAGCGTCAGCGACTGGCGGATCATTCGCCTGCCCGGTTCACCGCTGCCAGCACCGATCCCGAGTGCCGGGCGGATACCGGTTCGGCTGGTCCGGGACGAGCCGCGGGTGGCCGTCGGGGCCAGCGTGCACACTCCCGATGGTCCGGTTCAGGTGGTGACTACACACCTCACGTATCTGCCTGCCTGGAACGTCTACCAGCTGCGCCGGCTACGGCAGACCCTGGCTGCGGGCAATGACCCGCTGCTGCTTCTCGGCGACCTGAACATGGGTCCGACCGTCGCGGTTGCAGCCACCGGCCTGCGCTCCCTGGCCACCCAGCCGACGTTTCCTTCGTACGCTCCCCGCCGGCAGCTCGACCACATCCTCGCCCGTGGCCTCGGGGCGCACGCGCCCGCCGAAGCCATACCGCTGCCGCTGTCGGATCACCAAGCGCTCACCGTCGAGGTGTGCCTCAGCCGCAACAGCGGCCGTCACCGGACGTGAACCATATTGCCGGTGTCGGTCATGGAAGAGGACCATGCGCAGATGACGGGATTTCCATCCGGAACGGTCACGATGCTGTTCTCCGACATCGAGGGCTCGACCGTCCTGCTTTCGCGGTTAGGGGATCGGTACGCCGAAGCGCTTGACGACCAGCGATCCCTTCTGCGTGAAGCCTGGCGCC
>JACCYJ010000021.1 GCA_013696555.1 Nocardioidaceae bacterium
CTGCTGCCCAGGTGGGACCTGCCGGACGACACGGCGATCGTCGCCATCGGTGGGTCGGCGCGGGCGCTCGCCCGGCTCGGTGGGCCCACGTTCACGGCGGCAGAGCTGCACGCCCTCGCTGCGGAGATCTCCGAGCACCCATCCGGCGCATTCGCGTCGCTGCGGGGAATCGCACCGACCCGAACCAGGGTGATGCCCGCAGCAGCGATGACGCTCATCGCGGTGCTCGACGTGTTCGGCAAACAGGGGCTCAATGTCGCGCAGGGCGGACTGCGCGAGGGCGTGCTGCTCACGCTTGCGGATGGTGACGTGGTGTAGAATGAAGGCGTGCGGTTTCCCGGCAGGTCGGCGCCTCAGTACGATGTTGTGTCCGCCTGCTCAACGAAGCGCCGGCGCCTAATTAGGGAAAGGGGAGCGACGATTACATGGTGAATACTGCACTGCGCCCACGCATTTGGTCGAACTCGCCTGGGCTGACGAAAAGAGCGACGCGCAAATGGTGAAGACCGCCCCACAGCCGCAGCCGCAGCTCACCGACCCCGGCCTCTTCATCAACCGGCAGACCTCGTGGCTCGCGTTCAACGACCGAGTGTTGGCCAACGCTCGCGACGAACGTCACCCGCTGCTAGAGCGCGTTCGATTCCTCTCGATCTCAGAGACGAACCTTGACGAGTTCTTCATGATCCGGGTGGCGGGGTTGCACAAGCAGGTCATACTCGAACGACCCAACACCGATCCGGACGGGATGTCGCCCGAGGAGCAACTGTCTCGCATCCACGAGCACACCACGCGTTTCTTTGCCGAGCAGCGCCGCATCCTCCGCGAGGAGTTGTTGCCCGCGCTCGCAAAACAGGGCGTCAACCTACGGTCGCACGCCGAGCTCTCCAAGAAGGACCGGCAGGCGCTGCGTGAACGGTTCAAGCGCGAGGTGTTGCCGATCCTCACCCCGCTCGCTATAGACCCCGCGCACCCCTTTCCGCACATCTCAAACCTCTCGCTGAATCTGCTCGTCGTCATCCACGACAAGGGCCGCCGTGTGCTGGCGCGCGTCAAAGCGCCGAACACTGTGCCTCGGTTTATGCAAGTGAACCTTCAGGACGGCGCAACGACCCTCAGCCCACACGCCGAAGTGGATTTCGTCCGGCTTGAGGAAGTCGTCTCGGCCAACCTCGACGAGCTGTTCCCCGGTAAGAAGATAGCGGGATGCCATACGTTCCAGGTGACGCGAGACGCCGACCTCGATATTCAGGAGGACGAGGCCGCCGACCTGCTGAGCGCGATTGAGTACGAGCTCGACCAGCGCCGCTTCGGCGAGAGCGTCCGACTCGTCGTCAGCGAGGACATGCCCGAGCGACTGCGCACGTGGCTTGCGGGTCACCTGGGCACGGAGATGAACGAGATCTACGAGGTGTCGGACTTCGTCGGGCTGTCGTCGCTAGAAGAGTTCACGCACCTCACCCGGCCCGACCTGCTCTATCCGCCGCTGACGCCCCGCATGCCCCGCGAGCTTGCGCGCGACAGCGGCGCAATGTTCCAGGCCGTCCAGCAAGGCGACGTACTGCTCTACCATCCATACGACTCGTTCGCTCCCGTCGTAGACTTCGTGCGCTCGGCGGCATCGGACCCGGATGTGCTCGCCATCAAGCAGACTCTCTATCGGGTCGGCGCGAACTCTCCCATCGTCGCGGCTCTGCTGGCCGCCCGCGACGAGGACACACAGGTCGCCGTGCTGGTGGAACTGAAGGCCCGCTTCGACGAACAACCCAACATCGGCTGGGCGCGACAGTTGGAGGCGCAGGGCGTCCACGTTGCGTACGGGCTGGTGGGTCTCAAGACTCACTGCAAGGTGGCGCTGATAGTCCGCCGCGAAAAGGACGGGCTGCACCGATACGTCCACCTCGGCACCGGCAACTACAACCCTGGGACAGCGCGCATCTACACCGACTTCAGTTACTTCACCGACGACCCCGAGATCTGCGACGATGCGGCGGATCTGTTCAACTACCTCACAGGTTACTCCCGGCAGGATGAGTATCTCAAGCTGCTCGTGGCGCCGGTGACGTTGCGCAAGCGGGTCGTCGAGATGATCGAGCGAGAGCGTGAGCGGGCGTCGCGCGGCGAGCAAGCGCAGATCATCTTCAAGCTCAACAACCTCACCGACCCGCAGGTCATTGATGCGCTTTACAGGGCGTCGCGCGCCGGCGTGCGGATCGAATTGCTGATCCGCAGCATCTGCTGCCTGGCGCC
>JACCYJ010000023.1 GCA_013696555.1 Nocardioidaceae bacterium
AATTGTGATGCCTACTCGAGCGACCGAGGATTATCTCAAGACGATCTACGGTCTCGCCAGCAGTGGTGAGTCAGCGACCACCGGGAGACTGGCCGACCGGCTGGGAGTGTCCTCGCCTTCGGTTTCAGCGATGATTAAGCGGCTGGAGAGCGAGCAGTTCCTGGAACGGCCGAGAGGTTGTGGGCTGCGGCTGACCGCGCAGGGGGAGAACGCCGCGCTGAGGGTGGTCCGGCGGCACCGCCTGCTGGAGACGTTCCTGGTTCGCGTGCTGGACATGGGCTGGGACGAGGTGCACGCGGAAGCGGAGCTGCTTGAGCACGCGGTGAGTGACCGGCTGGAGGAGCGCATCGACGCCGCGCTTGGCCACCCCACCCGCGACCCACATGGGGATCCGATCCCACCGCGTCACGGCCGGCACGAGGAGGACTGGGGACAGCCCCTCGATGATGTCCCCGCCGGTGCCCAGTTCCGCATCGAGCGGGTGTCTGATCGAGATAGCGACTCACTGCGTTACCTCGGAGCCCTCGGCCTGGTCCCCGGCGCGGTGATCGAGGTGCAGGAACAGGCACCGTTCGGCGGGCCGCGGTGGGTCCGGATCGACGGTCACCGTCACGCGTTGGGCGCTCCGCTGACCCGGCTCGTGCACGGCAGGGTTGAGCAGTGATCGCCCGCGCCGAACTCACCCAGGCCGTGTACGAGTGGGTCTTCTGATGCCGGCCTCCTCGCGGCGGCAGTTCCTCGCCGGAGGCGCGGTGCTGGGCGCCGCCGGGGCTGCGCTGGGCGCTGGTCCGTTGCTCGACACACCGGCGGCGACCGCCGGCGACCATGGGCCGAGGCACGGCGGCGGCATCAACGGGCCTACTTTCCGCGCGGGCGGCACAGTCGACCACGCCGCGAACGGCTTCGATCCCACTCAGGTGCTGCGGGACTTCGACTACGGCCGGGTGTCGGTCTCACCCGAGGGCCGGACGCTGCGCGAGTGGGACGTCTTCGCCACCGATAGAACCATCGAAGTGGCGCCCGGGGTTCAGTTCCCGGCCTGGACGTTCAACTCCCGGATCCCAGGTCCGACGCTGCGCTGCCGGCAGGGCGACCTGCTGAGGGTGCGGTTCGTCAACAACTCCGCGCATCCGCACACCATGCATTTCCACGGGATCCACCCCGCTGAAGTGGACGGGGTACCCATGGTCGGCCGCGGTGTGATCTCGCCCGGGGAGAGCTTCACCTACACCTTCGAAGCCGAGCCCTTTGGCTTACACCTTTACCACTGCCATGTCGGGCCGCTCGCCGAACACATCGCCCGTGGCATGTACGGCACCTTCATCATCGACCCGCCACAAGACCGCCCACCAGCCGACGAACTGGTGATGGTCATGCACGGCTACAACACCACATTTGACGGCGAGGGCAACCAACTTTACGCGGTCAACGGCATCCCGTTCCACTACATGCACGAACCGGTGCGGGTACGCCGCGGCGAGCTGGTACGGATCTACCTGGTCAACACCTTGGAGTACGACCCGATCAACAGCTTCCACCTGCACGGGAACTTCTTCGACTACTACCCGACCGGCACCCGGCTGACGCCGGCAGAGTTCACCGACACCGTCGTGCTCGGGCAGGGTCAGCGCGGCATCTGCGAGGTTCGCTTCCCCCATCTCGGGCGGTACATGTTCCACGCGCACAAGACCGAGTTCGCCGATCTGGGCTGGATGGGTTTTTTCGAGGTCACCGACTGATGGCCGCCGACCCGGATACCACCGAGCGCGACGTCACCCACGCAAGTGGGAACAGTTCCGGTGTAACTGCGCCCAAGAGGACCGCTCGGCTCCCAGTGTGGGCGCAGGCCATGGTCGCGGTCGCGGCCATAGCCGGTGTGCTGGTCGCGTTAGCCGTGTTCGGCGGCGCATCGCTGCCCGAGAGGAACGGCCCCCCGGTCGAGGAGGTCGCAGTGGAACGCACCGTAGTGCTCCCCGGCGTAATCGAACTGACCATCCGCAACACCGGACCGGACCCGGTACAGATAGCCCAGGTGTTCGTCAACGACGTATACGTCGACTTCGCCGGCGGCACGGACCCGATCAACCGGCTCCGCACCGCCACCGTGCGGCTGGACTATCCCTGGCAGGACGGCCAGCCCTACCTCATCTCCCTGCTCACCTCCACCGGTGTCGTCATCGAGCACGAGATCCCCGCCGCGGTGGCCACCCCTGCCCCCGGCGGAGTACTCGGGTTGATGGCACTTCTGGGAACCTACGTCGGGATCATTCCCGTAGCGCTGGGCATGATGGTTCTGCCGGTGCTGCGGCGGGTCGGCCCCGCCGTGGTGCGGGTGTTGTTGGCGCTGACCGTCGGGCTGCTCGCCTTCCTGGCGATCGACAGCAGCATGGAAGCGATCGAGCTGGGCGGGAGCTCCGGTGGTGCTTTCGGTGGTCCCACCCTGGTCGTGCTCGGCGCCGGGCTGGCGTTCCTAGCACTCACCGCCGTCGATCGCGTCTTGCGAGCCCGGCGGGACCGTGCGAAGGCCGACGGAGCGGTCGGGCTGCGACTCGCCGTCATGATCGCGGTCGGGATCGGGCTGCACAACCTCGGGGAAGGCCTCGCGATCGGGTCCGCCTACGCCGTCGGCGAGCTGGCGCTCGGAGCGTTCCTGGTGATCGGGTTCGCGCTGCACAACACCACCGAAGGCATCGCCATCGTGGCGCCGCTAGCTCAGCAGCGTCCCTCGCTCACCCAACTCGCCGCGCTCGGTCTGCTCGCAGGCGCCCCAGCGATCCTCGGTGCGATGCTCGGCGCAGCGGTGAACAACGCAGAGTTGTCCGCCCTTCTGCTCGGAATCGGAGTCGGCGCGATCGCCCAAGTGATCATCCAGATCGCACCCGCCCTACGAGCCCGCTCCGGTCAGACACTCGACCCAGCCACCATCGGCGGCATCACCGCAGGGGTGCTGATCATGTACCTCACTAGTCTGCTGATCACCGCGTAACGACCAGCACGACCCCCATCACCGCACCGCGCAGCGGCTTCTCGCCGCGCGAGGGCTGGGGCGCCACGTTCGTAGCGGTGTCCTGGAAGGCCAAGCGCCAGTCGACTCCCCAAGCTCAGCAGGCGCCGAAGGCGGTAGCTGTCAACGCCACCACCTGTCTATCGAGGCATTCTCCGGGCTATGAGCCCGGAGAATGGCGCGCCAAATCGCCAGTTTCGATCTGATGCAGTTCAGCAACTCCTCGTAGGAGTTGCAGGACGCGAGGACCCGTCCGCCTCCGCCTCCAGTTGGAGGTCGGAGATCCACACGCCGCGTATGTTTCCGTTGAATAAGCGTTGAACAAGGCGCACCGCACCGACCGCGACCGGCGGGAGTCCGCCGCGTTTGCCCAGGCCAGCACGGGTGCGAGGTCGACGGCCGTTGATTTGAGTTCACGACGAGGGCACGAGGGCGGCGAGGGCCGAGGGCGGGACGTGCGAATTCCGCCACGGAAACTTCCACTGCGAGGTCGCGGTTCGATGCCGGTGAGTCTAGGTGCTCGGAGTCGGCGTCCCCTCGCCTGGCTCTTGCTGGTTCCTCGTCTGGTCCGCCCGGCGGACGCCGATGCGGGTTCCTTCCTCTGGTAGCGACCTTGGTCCGGCACCAGATCTTCGAGCGATGCGTTCTGTACCGGACCAGTTCGCGTCTGCCCACCAACTGTCCAGTCGGGTCGTTGACCGGCCGGTGGTCGGCTCGGCCGGGCACCGTGCCGACCGGGTCGCCCGCGGGCCGCACATCCTTGAACAGCCGCAGAGGTTCTAGGCTCCAGTCCAGGATCGGAGGCGGTCATGCGGTGCTCATCATGTGAGGCGGACAATCCGGCTGACAACAGATATTGCGACCGGTGTGGGTCGCCGCTGGTGAAGACCTGCCCGGTGTGCGGCGTGCTCGCCCGGCCGGGACGACCGTTCTGTGGGCAGTGCGGTGCCGCGCTCGCTCCGGCCCCTTTCGCAATGACGGCGGCCCCAAGCCCGACCGAATCCGCTACCTCACTCGGGCAGCAGCAGCCTGTTGGGGAGCCGCTGGCGGAGCGCCGGGTCTGCTCGGTGGTTTTCTGTGATCTGGTGGGGTTCACCTCGTTGTCGGAGGCGCGGGATCCGGAGGAGGTGCGGGAGCTGCTGTCCCGGTACTTCGAGGTTGCCCGTACGGTGATCGGTCGGTATGGCGGGGTGGTGGAGAAGTTCATCGGGGATGCGGTGATGGCGGTGTGGGGGACGCCGGTCGCGACGGAGGAGGACGCGGAGCGGGCGGTGCGGGCGGCGCTGGAGCTGATCGACGCCGTGGGGCAGCTGGGCCGAGAGGCCGGCGCGGATGGGTTGGCGGCTCGGGCGGGGGTGGTGACCGGGCCGGTGGCGGTGAGCGTGGGGGCGACTGGTGAGGGGATGGTCGCCGGGGATGCCGTGAACACCGCGTCCCGGGTGCAGGCGGCGGCGGAGCCGGGCGCGGTGTTGGTGGATGAGGGCACGCGGCGGATCGTCCAGGCCGCGATTGCCTTTACCTCCGCCGGTACCCATGTGCTGAAGGGGAAGGCTGAGCCGGTGCCGTTATGGCAGGCAGGTCGGGTGCTGTCGGGGGTTGGTGGGTCACAGCGCATCGACGGGTTGGAGGCGGAATTCGTCGGCCGGGGTGCGGAGCTGCGGCTGGTGAAGGAGTTGTTCCATGCCAGCGTCGAGCGCCGCTCTCCGCGGCTGGTGAGTGTCACGGGGGCGGCCGGGGTCGGGAAGTCGCGGTTGGGGTGGGAGTTCGAGAAGTACGTCGACGGGTTGGTCGACACCGTCTACTGGCACCGTGGCCGTTGCTTGTCCTATGGGGAGGGCGTGGCGTTTTGGGCGCTGGCGGAGATGGTGCGGCAGCGGTTGCAGATCGCCGAGGAGGACCCCACCCACGTTGCGAGCGACAAGCTTGCCACCGGGCTGGAGCGTTGGTTGTCCGATCCCGGGGAGCGGGAATACATCGGCCCTCGCCTGGGTCAGCTCCTCGGGGTGGCTTACGGGCAGCCGAGTCCAACGCTTGGTCGAGACGAGTTGTTCGCCGGGTGGCGGTTGTTCTTCGAAAGGTTGGCTGACCGGGCGCCGGTGGTCTTGCTGGTAGAGGACCTGCAGCATGCCGACACCGGTTTGCTCGACTTCCTTGAGCACCTGTTGGACTGGGCCCGCAACGTGCCGATATTTGTGCTCACGCTGGCCCGCCCGGAGCTGGAGGCCCGTCGAGACAGCTGGGGAACCGGACGGCGCAACAGCACGACCTTGACGCTGGACCCACTCGACGAAGCCGCGATGGATGCGTTGCTAGAAGGCCTCGTGTCTGGCATGCGGATGGCGGCGAAGACGGCGATAGCTGCCCGCGCAGAGGGCATCCCGTTGTATGCGGTGGAGACGGTGCGGATGCTGATCGACCGCGATGTTGTGCAACCGATAGAAGGGGTCTACCGGCTCGTCGGCGACATCGGTGACGTCGGTGAGCTGGCGGTGCCGGCGACATTGCAATCGCTGCTCGCCGCTCGCCTGGATGCCCTCGACCCACAGGCACGACGGCTGGTCGCCGACGCCGCGGTACTCGGCGGCAGTTTCCCCGCCGAAGCGCTGATCGCGGTATCCGACCAACCTGAGACGCAGGTCCGACGGCTACTCGCCGAGTTGGTCCGTCGAGAAGTTCTCGGGGTACGCGCCGACCCGCTCTCGCCGCAACGCGGGCACTACGGCTTCGTGCAGACCATGTTCCGCCAGGTCGCCTACGACACGTTGTCCCGCCGGGAACGCAAGGCCCGTCATCTCGCAGTCGCCACGCACCTACAATCCACGTTCGCGGACGAGGGCGAAGAGGTCGCGGAGGTCATCGCAACCCACCTCATCGACGCGCTGGATGCGGTTCCCGATGATCCCGACGTGGCGGACCTGCGTGAGAGGGCCGTGAGCATGCTTACCCGAGCCGGCGACCGCGCCGAACGAACCGGCGCTCCCACCACCGCCGCCAAGACGTACACCACCGCCGCCGAGCTGCTCGACCACACGGGCACCCCCGACGCCGAACTCGCCGCAGCCGCCCTCCACGAACGCGCGGGCGCTGCCAGCGGTGCGACAGGCGACTTCCATGCCGCCGTGCAGCACTACCGGAAGGCAGCTGAGGCATACCGGCGACATGAACACGGCCGTGACGCCGCCCGCGCTGGTATCCAGGTTGGCGCTTCGTTACGCAGGCAGGGCCGCCTGGAGGAGGCTCGTACGCAGCTCAGCGGCGCTCTCAACGGGTTGAATGACGACCCGGATGCCGACACGGTCAGCGCCCTTGCAGAGATGGCCACCCTGGAGGCCTTCGCGGGCAATGCCCGGGAAGCGGACCAGGGGTCGGCTGCGGCGCTCTCCGAAGCCCAGGCGCTGGATCTTCCGGACGCTGTCTTTGCCGAGCTGTTCACAATTCGCGGCATCGTTCATAGCCTGGCCAACCGGCCGACTCAGGCGGCCGCGAGTCTTCGGGAGGCGGCCCGGCGCTCTGAAGCGACACAAGACACCGCAGCGGCAGCGCGTGCTCTGCTCAACCTCGGGGACGCGCTCGTCAGCATCGACCCGCCGGCAGCCGTTGACGCGGCCCAGGCGGCGATGACGCATTGCCGTCGCATCGGTAATCGGTACGCCATGGGTTTTGCCACGGCGAACCTCATTCAAGCATTGCTCATGACCGGACGATGGGATGACGCCCGACAGGTTTATACAAGCGCAATCAACCAAGACGAGCTAGTGGACGATACTGCCGTAGCCCAAAGTGCCGCGCTGCTGCACGCGTTGTCAGGCGACCGTGCGAAGCTCGCCACCGCCATGGCAACGGTGGAGAAATGGACAGAAAGCGAAGACCCGCAGGACCGTGCCGGTAAAGCGACCGCCCACGCTGCGGCAGCGGTCTCGACCGGTGACCACGAGCAGGCGCTCCATCATGCCCGGCAAGCCCTCGGCTTCGGCGATGCGCTCAGCCTGCGTAGCGACGCAGTGCGGTGGGCCTGGGCGATTGCCGCCGACGCTGCACTCGCGTTGGGCGACGGGACCGAGGTCAACCAACTGCTCGACAGTCTCAACCGGCACCGGCCGGGGCACCTGCCGCCGGTGCTCCGGGCAGAGCGGCTACGCATCAGTGCCAGGATGCTCAGCGGCGCGACCAATCCGGCAGCCACAGAGACCTTCGTCGACGCGACGCAGGCCTTCCGCGACCTACGGTCGCCCTACCACCTTGCCGTCGGCCTGTTCGACCACGCCGAGCACCTCGGCGCCATTGGTGATTCGGTCACAGCCCGAGGGCTCGTGGCCGAAGCGGAAACCATCGCGCAAGCACTCTGCGCCGGGCCTCTCATTGGCCGCGCTCAGGGCCTCAAGACTTCAATCGACGCAGCGCTCGCTGCCACCACCGCCTAGTACCGTGTCAATCACAACACCCCGTGCTTGCTGGGCAAATCGCGGCAGCTGCTCCCGCGAGACAGCCGCCTTCCGCTCGAACCAGCGGCGCCGCGCTGAGACGCCCGCTTGACCACTCGAAAGACTCACGGCAGAGGTGGACATAAGGCGGTCGCGGGAGGGCTCTCAGGGCAGGTGTGCCCGATCGGCACGGCGTGCGACGATCCGGCTGGCAAGCAGTCCGGCGCTTGGGCATGGAGACGGTGAGGGAACCGAATGTTCGACCGAGGTGGGCTGGCGGTCCTGACCCGCCGCGAGCAGGAGACCTACCGTCGGCGAAACCCACGCTCGGCTGCTGCGTACGCGCACGCGGAGCACCTCTTCGGGCGGGTGCCCATGACGTGGATGAACCTCGCCGCCGGAGGCTTCCCGATCTACCTGGCCGGCGCGCGCGGCGCGCGGGTCACCGATGTCGACGGGCATACATATGTGGACTTCGCGCTGGGCGACACCGGTGCGATGGCGGGGCATTCACCTGAGCCCACGGTTGCCGCCGTCTACCGGCGCCTCGTCGAGTTGGGTGGGGCGACCGCGATGCTGCCGACGGAGGACGCCGAGTGGGTGGGCGCCGAGCTCACCCGCCGCTTCGGCCCCAGTCGGTGGAGCTTCGCGCTGACCGCCACGGACGCCAACCGGTGGGCCCTCCGCCTCGCCCGGGCTGTCACCGGCCGCTCCAAGGTGCTGGTCAACAGCTACTGCTATCACGGCAGCGTCGACGAATCGCTGATCGTGGTCGGGCCTGAGGGGACTGGAGCCAGCCGCGCCGGCAACGTCGGCGCGCCGGTCGACGTCACCCTGACGAGCGCGGCCGCGGAGTTCAACGACGTCGCCGGATTGGAGCGGGAGCTTCGCCGCGGAGACGTTGCCGCCGTGCTCATGGAACCGGCGCTGACCAACATCGGAATCGTCCTCCCAGAGCCCGGTTACCTGGACGCGGTGCGACAGCTGACCCGCGACCGTGGCGTCTTGCTGATCAACGACGAGACTCACACGCTCTCGACCGGTCCAGGTGGAGCCACCGGTGCCTGGGGACTGCAGCCGGACGTCGTGACCGTTGGCAAGGCGATCGGCGGCGGCATCCCCGTGGCTGCGTACGGGCTGACTCCCGAGCTGGCCGACCGGATACAGGCGCGAGCGGACCTCGACCTGGTCGACGTGGGTGGCGTGGGTGGAACGCTTGCCGGCAACGCACTGTCCATGGCGGCGTGCCGAGCCACCCTCGAGCACGTGCTCATAGACGAGGCATGGCTAGGGATGACGGCGCAGGCAGGTCGCTGGACCGACGGTGTCCAGCGGGTCATCGACAAGCACTCCCTGCCCTGGTCGGTCCAGCAGCTCGGGGCCCGGGCGGAGTACCGGTTCGCCAGGCCGGCGCCGCGCACCGGCACCGCGTCCCACGCCGCGACGGATGCCGAGCTCGACGACTACCTGCACGTGTATCTCGCCAATCGGGACGTCTTGATGACGCCGTTCCACAACATGGCGCTCATGTGCCCTCAGACAACCGCTGATGACGTGGATCTACACGAGCAGGTCTTCGCCGCAGCCGTCGCCGAGCTCGTCGCTGCATGACCGGCGACGCCAGATCACTCCACCAGCCGAACGACTCTGGGGCCGGTTCCTAGGTACGCCTCGGTCGGTCCCGATGTAACGGTGGTCTCAGGCAGGGCGTCGGCCGAGAACGCGTAGACCTGAACGAGGGACAGTTGGCTCTGTTGGGCAACGAGGCCGTTTCGGGTGCTGGCGTCGCTGGAAAGGTGTCGCGCAAACTCGGATTCGTCGGTGAGGAAGATCGGCCGGAAGGTCCTGATGGCGTAGTCGCCGTTCTGCGGGTTCACGCTCGGAGTGATGACCGGGACCCAGAAGAAGCGTGGGGAGTCCAATGCGGCTGCCGAGAGGGAGTCGCCTGGTACGGCCCCAGTGCTGGAGGAGATGTCGCCGAGGCGGTAACCGTCGGCGAGGAAGCAGCTGAGGACGTCGTTGTTGATGTAGGTGTTGATCAAGAACGGCTGGGAGGTGCCGTTGTTCACATCACACGTAGTGGGTTTGTTCCCGAGCCGCCCCAGAATCCCGTCGGTCAACTTGCTTACCTGGTTCCCGGTGTAGATGTTGATGCAGTTCGCGCCGTCCTGCGGTGGCGCAGGTGGGTCATAGTCCAACACCGCGCCTGGAATCACGGTGGTGCCCGACTTGCACAGACCGCCGGGGGTCGTGGGGAAGGGTGTGAACGGAAGGACCGTGTGATCCAGCCCCTGGGCGAGGTTGAGGGTCAACCAGCTGCCGGACGACGAATCCGCCCTGGGTGACTGCATGAGGCCGAAGTCCCCGGTGCTGCTGGTCCCGCATCCGGGCGCCGCGGAGCCGGTGGTGACGGTGACGGGGAGGTTTTCTCGGTCTTTGGTTATCTTCGTGGGGCTTTGGAGCCGGATGTGCCACACACCGGGGCGGTTGTAGACCTTGTCCGGAACGTCGACCTGCAAGCTGGTCGACGTGACATTGAGCGCCGGGGCGCTCCAGTTCTTGACATCCCGGGTGAACAAGACGGTGGTCACACCAGTGAAGTTGGTGCCGGTCAAGGTGATCCTGATAGGTGAACCAGCAGGAATCGGTTCGACACTGGAGCGTGTGGGCGTCGGGATGCCGTTACCGTTCGAGGTGCTGGACGGCACATAGATCGGCTCTGGTTCGGGGTCTTGGTTTCCGTCCTTCAACACCTGTGGCCCGTAGCTGCACGCCTCCAACAAGAACGTCGGCAGCACCCGCCCTGGGGAGCGGATCTCGACGGTCGCGGTCGCGCCGACGTCCACCGAGGAGAACCCCATCGCCCCGGCCAATCCGAAGTCCACGGTTGCCGATGGTGCGACGACACGCATCCGGTTCGGGTTGTCGAAGAAGACTTCACCATTGCCAAGTTCGCCGTCCTGCAGGTCGACGGCTGTCCACGACAACTCATCTTGTCCGAACGTCGAGTTGCGTTGCAGGTAGTCGAGAACCGCCGCGACAGCAGCATTCTCGTCAGCTGGCGTCGATGCGGGCAGATTTGCTCCTCCGGCGAGCGCAGCGAGATCGACCTCGGTCTGCACGAGGCGTTTCCGGGCGTACGCATTCCCCATGTCGACGGCGAGCGCGGCAGTCCCGAGAAGTAACAACGACATCAACGCCACGACGACAGACACCGCGCCGCGGTCGTCACGAAACCACTTGGCCATCTCGCGTACCGCCGCTTGATCATGCCGCCACGCCCGGAAGTGGCTGCCTGGTCAAGGAATGTAGCGCCGGCGCCGACGACAGGTGACCTTTTCGGTAGAAGTCCCACGCCCCGTCGAGACGACAAGCAACTACTGT
This sequence comes from Nocardioidaceae bacterium, assembly GCA_013696555.1. Lineage (GTDB taxonomy): Bacteria > Actinomycetota > Actinomycetes > Propionibacteriales > Nocardioidaceae > JACCYJ01. The sequence continues at coordinate 10,810 of JACCYJ010000023.1, forward strand.
GGGCGAGAACCGGGATGAGGAAAGGGAATGATGGCGAAGTCTCACCATCCACTCGGGATCGACATCGGTGGCAGCGGCATCAAGGGCGCTCCGGTTGACCTCGAAGTAGGACACTTCGCCCGAGAGCGGCTGCGCATCGAAACCCCCGTGGAGTCGACACCAACCGCAGTGGCGGACGTCGTCGCCCGCATCTCGGAGCACTTCAAGCACTGGACGGGAACCTCGCCTATCGGTGTCACGGTCCCGGCAGTGGTGAGCCGTGGGGTGACGCGGACGGCCGCCAACATCGATCAGACCTGGATCGGGACGGACGCGGAGGCGCTGTTGTCATCGAAGCTGGGGCGGCCGGTCACGGTGGTGAACGACGCCGACGCCGCCGGGGTCGGGGAGTTGCACTACGGCGCGGCACGGGATGTAGCCGGTCTGGTCCTGTTAGCAACGCTTGGTACCGGAATAGGTACGGCCTTGCTGAACGCAGGTGAACTGGTTCCCAACAGCGAGCTCGGACATCTGCAGATCGACGGGGTCGACGCCGAAACTTGCGCGTCATCGCTGGCACGCGAGAGCGACAAGCTTTCCTGGGAGGAATGGGCGGGACGGCTCCAGCGCTACTTCGCCTACGTCGAGGACCTGCTGTGGCCGGACCTCATCGTGGTCGGAGGCGGGGTGTCCAAGCACGCCCAGCATTACCTGCCGCTATTGCACCTGCGCGCACCGATTGTCCCCGCCCAGTTGGGCAACGCAGCCGGGATCGTCGGAGCCGCGTGGCTTGCCGCTAACCAGTAGGCGGTGTCGAGGTAACCTTCGCTCAGTCTGTCGACAGGTCGCCCCACCGCGACCGGATGACGGCGTCCACCGCCCGGGACTGCGCGTTGTGGACACCGCGACCACTGGCCATGGACACAATGGACGCAGCAAGGAGGGACAGTTTGATGTTGGAGTTCTGGGAAGCCGACACGAGCTGGGTGAAGGCTTCATCGGCAGTGCAGTGAGTCGCGCCAACGAGGACGCCTTTGGCCTGCTCGATGACAGGACGGGTGGCCAGGGCCCGTTCCAACTGCTTGGCAAAGTCGTCGGAGGACCGGACGCCGATTGTCGTCTCCCCGTTGATTATCATGCTGCGGGGCCGAGTCGCGGGTGTGTGAGACGGGGTCATCTCGGCCGCTGCCTCACGTGTGGCCCGGCGGCTGCCGCCGACACGACGCTGCGCATCATCTCCGTAACGGACGGGAGCAGCTCGTCAGTGTGACAGGCTGCGTCGACCAGCCCAATCTCGGCCCGCCCTGGCGGGTCGAGAGGCCCCTGAACCGCCATGCCCATCGCGTCAACCCTGACCAAGAAACCCAGAAGGTTCACGTCGAGCGGTCCAAGCCGGACGTCGAGTGATGCTCCGCTGGCCACGAACTCGACAACTGCTGTCTGCCGGCGGCTCCCGATGCCGATCCGGCTGCCGTCGGCGTCGGTGAGCTCCCCGGTGAACACCCCAGCCGCGGCCATCTCACCGGACCGGGCACCGGATCGCGACACCAGACGCTCCAGCCGGTAACAGCCGGTGAACGTTCCGACTCGGCCGCTCGGCGAACGGAACGACCCGGTCACGGCAACCGTGGTCGCCACCCGTGGCCCGGCCGCCGCGGACTGCGGCCGAGTACCGCGTGGGCGGAACGGAATGACGGTCATGTCTCTCCCTGGCGCCTTGGCGCGACCCGTTGGTCCTCCATCGGTACTGAAGACCCCTCCGACCCGCAGGCATGACGCGAGTTTGGGCGTACTGTGCGGAACGTGAGCGTCGCCCAGTCCGTTGCCGCGTCGGGGGGGCCGAGTGGTCACCCCGACGTGGCGGTGCTCATTCCGATGGTGCGCCGCATCGTGGGCTCGCGGGTGAGCGATTCCGCCGCCGTGGACGATCTGGTCCAGGAGACGCTCGTACGCGTGCTCGCAGCAGCTGACCGGGTGGAGCCAGGGATGCTGGAACCGTACGCAATCGTCACCGCGCGCAACGTGGTGACGTCGATGTGGCAGGAGCAGGATAGGCATCGTCGCAACCGCCACCGTGTCGTCGACTTGCGAGTTCCGGAAGCACCCGGGGAAGATCTGCTGGCGCGCGAAGAGCGCACCGCGGTCACGCAGGCCCTCGCGCGCTTGTCGGAGCGGGAGAAGCAGACCCTGCTCGCGCACGAGGTTTCAGGGCAGGGTACGCGTTCCCTTGCCGACGAGCTGGGCTCGACCGCGGGCGCCGTCGCCGCGCAACTGAATCGGACTCGGGCGCGACTGCGAGTCGAGTATCTGCTCGCCCTGGAGCGGCTCGAACCGCCGACCGACCGCTGTCGGCCTGTCCTGCTCGCGCTGTCGAGCGGAGACCGTCGCCGTCAGCGGGAGGTCGACGCGGCTAGCCACCTGCTGCAGTGTGACCTGTGCGCCCGACTGAGCCCGCCGTTGATGGAGCGCGGCCATTCTCGCGACGACGAAGTACGCGTCCCCATCGCTTCCGACGGCGACGTGGTGGCGGCCCGTCAGGCCGCCCGCGAGCTGGCTGCTCGCCTGGACTTCTCTCGCACGGATCTGACGGTCATTGCCACGGCTGTGTCCGAGGTCGCCCGCAATATTGTCCGGTTCGCCGGCTCCGGGGAAGTCGTCATCGAACTGGTCGAGGAGCACCGATCTGGCGTCCGGATCGTTGCCCGGGACACCGGCCCGGGTATCTCCGATATCGAGCAAGCGCTCACCGACGGGTACAGCACCTACCACGGGCTTGGTCTGGGCCTCCCCGGTGCCCGTCGACTGATGGACGAATTCGCGGTGTTTTCCGAGAAGGGCCGCGGCACGACAGTGACCATGACGAAGTGGCGGCAGGAAGGATGACCATGGACGAGGATTCCACCGTGGCCCAGGATGTCTCTGCGGACCCGACGCGTGACCGTCAGGACGAAGACCAACTGCTGCCGCAGTTGGTGGCGCACCTGCGGGAGCACCGGAGCAAAGTGCGTGAAGAGTGGGAGACCCGTATCCAGGACGCGAACCTGCTGCATGCCATGACGCCGAAGGAGATGGCTGCCGAGACGACATCGGTATACGACAATTATGTCGAGGTGCTGGAGACCGGAAGCGTCGAGGCACTGCAGCACTACGCCCAGGATCTCTCTGAGCGCATCATCCCTCGAGGTGTGGAGACGGACGAAGTCGTCGGTATCGTGCTGCTGCTGCGCGACGTGCTGGCACGTTCGCTCTTCGAGAAGTATCAGAAGGACTTTCCGCTGCTCAACAGAGTCCTCGACGCCTACGAGCCCGCCGCGAACCGGATCGCGAACACTGTCGCCGTCAGCTTTGTCGACGAGCGCGAGCGGGTCATCCGACAGCAGCAAGACGCCATCCGTGAGCTGTCAACGCCAGTGCTGCCGGTCCGTGAGCGGCTGCTGATCCTCCCGATCATCGGTGTCTTGGACAAGGAACGCGCCCGGCAGCTGACCGAACAGTTGCTCACCGGCATCCGGACGCACCGCGCCAAGGTCGTCGTCATTGACATCACCGGCTCTCCCGACGTCGATGAGGCGGTCGCGAATCACCTCGTGCGAACCGTTGACGCGTCCCGGCTGATGGGCGCGAGCGTCATCATCACCGGCCTCTCACCCAAGATCGCCGAGACCCTGGTGACCATCGGAGTCGACCTGAGCAAGATGAACACAATAGGGGACCTTCAAGGTGGACTGGAGGAAGCCGAAAGGCTTTTGGGGTACACCGTGCGTCGGCCGGACGGCTCGGCCGGCCAGTGAACACTGGACCGGCGCTGGTCTCCATCCTGCGACAGGGGTCTTACCTGATCGCGTCGATCCACACTGCCCTTGTCGACTCGCAGATGATCCGATTCCAGCGAGACCTTATCGAGCAAATCGGTCGCCACAGGTCGCGCGGCGTCGTCATCGACGTCGCCGCACTCGACGTGCTCGATTCGTTCGGGTCGCGAACGCTGCGCGACATTGCCGAGATGGCGCGACTGCGTGGTTCGTTGACCGTCATCGTCGGTATTCAGCCCGATGTGGCGTTCGCAATGGTGGAGCTGGGGATGGGAACCGGGTCCGTGTACACCGCATTGGACCTCGAGGAGGGACTGGAGTACCTCGACAACAGCGTCACGCAACGGGTCGCGGTGGGCGGTTCCGATCACGTGGGCGGCGAATGACCGCTCTCCAGGGCCTGGCGCGAGACTATCGCGTAGCGTTCTTGCGTTACCTGCCGCGCCGCGAGGAGGCTGCACTGCACGCCGGATACGAGCTGGGCAGGTCCGCGGTCACCGACGGGCACAGCATCCTCGAGCTCTCCCAGATCCATCACGAGGTGCTCCTCGATGTCCTGCGCGACTCCCGCGGCGAAGATCTGACTCGGCTTGCCAACGCGGCCTCTGAGTTCTTCCTCGAGGTGCTCTCCACCTTCGACATGGCGCAGCGCGGCCTCCTCGAGGAGCGCTGACCGCCTTCCTGCAGCGGTCACCAGCGGCGCGTGCCTAGCAGGGCACTCGGGCCAGTGCCTGCCGCCGTGCCGCACCTTGAATCGTGTACACCGAGCAGTCGACCGCGCCGAAGTGTTGGTCGCTTTCGTCAGCGGCGTCGTTCTTATTGCCTACCCTGACAGTCCGGTTGTTGCTGATGCGTCCCGGGCTCCAATGCAGCTTCTTGGTGACAGCATCGACGGTGAGTCCCACCCAGTCAGACTGACGGAAGCAGGTCGCGGTGTGCCATCTGCCGTCATCCACAATGACGGGAGAGTGGACTGTGCGAGCGCCGGCGGTCCCCTTGATCCGACACTCGACGGTTCCCCCGTTGGCAGGGACGAGCTGCAGCTTGATCTGTCCAGGATCGTTGAAGTAGCCCTTCTGCATCAGGTTCCCGCTATAGCCCGAGGGAATGGGTTTGCTCGTGAAGGTCTCGCTGAACGCGAAGTTGCGAGCAGCCGGATTGTGTCGCCGCGTCCCGCGACCCACGCCGTAGCTAGGCTCCCCGTTGAACTGGAACTGGACGGCTCCACCGACCAATCCGGGAATGTTTCGCCAGGTACCGAAAAAGGTCATGGCCGACCCGTCAGCCAGGTTGGACGTGCTGCCGTCGACCACCTTCATTGACCATTGGTCAACCGGCCTGGCGAAGCTGGGAGATGCGGCCGCCACCAGCATCCCGAGCGCCGCGCAGCCAACGATCATCTGGCGCACTGCTTTCATGAATTGCTCTTTTCCCGAGCTCGTCTTACCGATGTGGCGGTTCCAGTTGGGGCAGCGCCAGCGGCAAGAGGCTGTCAGGACGACGGGTTTGCGTCAAGCCCGGCAAGATCGAGCCGACTATGGTCCACTTGCTCATCATACTGAAAAACTCGGCTCCCGCCCGCCCTTAGGTTCGCTCATTAAGGCGTCACCAACGAATGTGCGCTGGGATCAAGAAATGACCGAGCGCACAGGAGGGCACTGATGCTGACCGGCCTTGCCCGGACAACCGATCGCACAGCGTGATCGAACGAGGCGATTTTGCGAAACGTCGTGATGCGGCTGTCTCGTCCCTCCTGGCCCGTCCGGGCGCTCAGTGGATCGACGTTGCGGATGCGTGTGCGCCGCGGTCAGCTCCGGCGCCGACGAGCCCGCGACGTAGATTCCGGTGCCTTGCTGAGCATGTCCAGCACGGCGCGTTCTGCGACGCCATGCGTGGCCGGACTCCCGTAGTCGGTGTCCTCGCCAAGCCGTCGCAGCGAGCCTTCGATCGTGATTCCGTCCTCGAAGAGGTCGATGACGCGCGGGTCGACGTACGACGATCGGGCCACTGAGGGTGTGTTACCGAGGTAGTTGGCGACTTCGGCCATGGCCCTCGCCACCGCCCGCTTGCGTGCCGCTGACGTGTCGGCGACGTGCGTGGAAACCGACAGGGCCACAGCGGCTAGCACGGTGGCGTGCCAGGTTCGGAAGTCTTTCGCAGAAACCTCGGCGCCGATGACGTCCTTCAGGTATGCGTTGACATCATCGGAGCTCACGTCACGCCATTGGCCGGCCACTTGGTACGCGAGCAGCTCGGCACCGCCGCTCCGGCGCCGGCGCATGACCTGGATGGACTCATACAGCGGCTCGTCGTCAAGCACCACGTCTTGCTCCTTGCCTGACTTGGCCATGAAGCGAAAACGCAGCTGCCCCCGCTCCACCACGACATGGTCCTTGCGAAGCGTCGCCAAGCCAAAGCTGCCGTTCTCCTCGGCGTACGTTTCACCTCCGACGCGGAAGAAGCCCAGGTCCAGCAAGCGGAACGCCGTCGCCAGAGCACGCTCGTACGGCATCCCGGAGCGGTGGAGGTCGTGCATCACGTGCTCCCGTGCGGTCGGAAGCCGCCGCGCCACCGTCAGGATGCGGTCGAACTTGTCCGCGTCGCGTAGCCGCCGCCATTCCGGGTGATAGAGGTACTGCCGGCGACCAGCGGAGTCGGTGCCCACCGCCTGGATGTGGCCGTTGTCGGCGGGGCAGATCCACACCTGCTGCCAGGCCGGCGGGATCACCAACCGGCGACATCGCTCGGTGTCGACCGAGGCGACCTTGGCGCCGCCCTCGTCGATGTAGACCCAGCCCCGCCCGGCACGGCGACGGGTCCACCCGACGCTGTTGGGCGACACGGTCCGCAGGCGAGGCACCCGGCCATTGTGACGGGGGAAAGACCCGAAGGCACGCCGCTTCCGTCCTGCGGGTTGAGGGACCGGCGACGGGGTACCTGAGCGTCTATGAAGCTGTCGACAATGACCGGGCGGCTGGAACGCGCGAAGCCACTCGATCCCGTGGTCCGGGTCGTCACAAACGCGGTCAACAAGGTGCTACCGCAAGGACCGGTCAAGGACGTCCTCCACGGCCGCTGGCTCGGTCATCCGCTGCACCCGTTACTGGTGACTGTGCCTATCGGGCTGTGGTCCGGTGCCTCGTTCCTGGATATCACCAGCGGGGAGAGCGGGCGGGACGCCGCTCGGCGGCTCGTCGGGGCGGGTGTCTTGGCGGTGGCTCCGACTGCCGCGGCAGGCTGGGCTGACTGGTCGGAGCTGGGCAGTTCCTCACGGCCGAAGCGAGTCGGGATCGTGCATGCCGCCTCTAATACGGTGAGCGCGGCCTTCTACGGTGCCAGCTGGCTGGCCCGGCGTGGCGGCAACCACCGACGTGGACGTGATCTCGCACTGCTCGGCGCCGCCAGCGTTGCGGTGGGGGGTTATCTCGGCGGACATCTCAGCTACAACGAAGGTGTGGGCGTCAGCCGCAACATCGACGCGCAGCTGAAGCCCACCGAATGGACCGACGCCGCCCCTGCGGCCAACCTGCCGGACGACGGGGTACTAGGCGTGCACGTTGCCGGTCAGCAGGTCGCCTTGGTTTGCAGCCAAGGAGAGGTGTATGCCATGGGCGCGACCTGCAGCCATCTCGGCGGCCCGCTGCCGCAGGGTGCCGTGCAAGACGGCTGCCTGGTCTGTCCGTGGCATGGCAGCCGCTTCCGGTTGCGTGACGGCGGCGTCGCGCGCGGACCGGCGAGCGTGCCGCAGATCTCGTACGACGTCCGCACGCTCGCAGGTCGCATCCAGATCAAGGTACGGCGGTAGTGAAGAAGCGCTGGGGTGTGGCCCCGCTCGCCGCCCTTACCGCGGTGGCGGCACACGATCTGCTGCAGCGCCGGCATGCAATCCTGCGCAACTTCCCGGTGGTCGGTCACGCCCGTTTCTGGTTGGAGTCGATAGGTCCGGAGCTGCGGCAATATGTTATTGCCGGCAATGACGAGGAGCGACCCTTCAGCCGTGATCAGCGGCGTTGGGTCTACGCCTCAGCGAAGCTCGAGAACAACTACTTCGGCTTCGGCACCGACAACGATCTCGAGCACAGCTCGGGGAACGTGATCGTCCATCACCGCACCTTCCCGCGTACCCCCGCCACCCACGGCAAGCCTGGTCAAGAGGCCTGGCTGCCGTGCGCCAAGGTGATGGGCGCTTCCCGTGGGCGGCGGCTTACCTTCCGGCCAAACTCGGTGGTCAACATCTCCGGGATGAGCTTCGGTTCGTTGTCGGGCAACGCGATCGAAGCCCTCAACCGGGGTGCCGCGCTGGCAGAGTGCCTGCAGAACACCGGCGAGGGGGGTGTCTCCCCGTACCACCGCAAGGGCGGCGAGCTGGTCTACCAGATCGGGACCGCCTACTTCGGGTGCCGTGACGAGGATGGCCGCTTCAGCCTCTCGCGGCTCAAGGAGCTGGTCGCCTCAGCGCCGATCCGGGCGCTGGAAGTCAAGCTCAGCCAGGGAGCCAAGCCGGGACTGGGCGGCGTGCTGCCGGCGGCCAAGGTGTCGGCAGAGATCGCGCGGACGCGAGGTGTCCCCGAAGGCAAGGACTGCATCAGCCCCTCACGGCACGCGGAGTTCTCCGACGTCGACAGTCTTCTCGACTGGGTGGAGATGTTGGCCGCTGAGACCGGATTGCCCGTCGGCATCAAGTCGGCGGTCGGCGACCTCGACGTCTGGTACGAGCTGGCCGACGCCATGACCTCGACCGAACGGGG
>JACCYJ010000049.1 GCA_013696555.1 Nocardioidaceae bacterium
GCGGCTCGCATCCGGTGCGGCAGCGTGAACATCAATGAGGGTTACGTGCCGAGCTTCGCGAGCATCGACGGCCCGATGGGAGGGATGCGTGAATCCGGGCTCGGTTGCCGCCAAGGCCCGGAGGGCCTGCATCGCTACACCGACCTGCAAACCGTCGCCAGCTCGCGAATCCGGGTCTCGCCGGTCGCCGGATTGACCGATGAGAGGTACGCCCGACTGCTGACGGGTTCGCTCAGGGTGCTGCGAAGGGTCCGCCGCCCGTGACGCGCTTCGATCACGACGTCATCGTCATAGGGTCGGGCTTCGGCGGGAGTGTCAGCGCCCTGCGGCTCACCGAGAAGGGCTACAACGTCGGGGTCCTGGAGGCCGGCGCCCGGTTCACCGATGAAACGCTGCCGAAGACGTCGTTCGACCTGCGCAAGTTCCTTTTTGCCCCACGGTTCGGCTGCTACGGCATCCAACGCATCGACATGCTCCGCGACTGCCTCATTCTGTCCGGAGCCGGTGTCGGCGGCGGGTCGCTCGTGTACGCGAACACCCTCTACGAGCCGTTGGGCCCCTTCTACGCCGACCCGCAGTGGGCGCACATCACCGACTGGCGAGACGAGCTGGCGCCGCACTTCGACCAGGCCAAGCGCATGCTGGGCGTGGTCACCTACCCCGGCTTCACCCCCAGCGATGACGTGATGCAACAGGTCGCTGACGAGCTGGGCGTGGCCGACACGTTCGGCCCTACGCCCGTCGGGGTGTTCTTCGGAGAGCCGGGTGAGCCGGCCGACGACCCGTACTTCGGTGGCGCCGGGCCGCGCCGCCACGGCTGCGTGGAGTGCGGCGAGTGCATGACCGGCTGCCGCCGGAATGCGAAGAACACGCTGGTCAAGAACTACCTGTACCTGGCCGAGCAGGCCGGCGCGCATGTCTATCCGCTTACCACCGTGACCGGGGTGCACCCGCTGCGCGATGGCGGGTATTCCGTGCGCACCAGGCGCACGGATGGGTTACGTCGGCGCGGGGAGACCTGGACCGCCTCGCAGGTGGTGCTGGCCGCCAGCGCCTTGGGGACGCAGCGGCTGTTGCACCGGATGCGGGACGCCGGAACGCTCCCACATGTTTCGCAGCGGCTGGGCATCTTGACACGGACCAACTCCGAGTCGTTGCTCGGCGCCATAGCCAAGGGGCCGTCCGTCGACTACAGCCGTGGCGTCGCCATCACCTCGTCGTTCCACCCCGACGAACACACCCACATCGAGCCGGTGCGTTATGGCAGAGGTTCGAACCTGATGGCGTTGCTGCAGACCGTCCTGACCGACGGCGACGGCCCGGCGCCGCGGTGGCGAACCTGGCTGAGGGAGTTGTGGGTGCAGCGCAGCGACGTGCATCGGGTCTTCGACATGAGGCACTGGTCGGAACGAACCGTCATCGCTCTCGTGATGCAGGCGCTCGATAACTCCATCACCACCTACACCAGGCGCAGTCCGTGGTCGGGTCGCCGACGGCTGACCTCGCGGCAGGGGCACGGGGCGCCCAACCCCACGTGGATCCCGCAGGCGCATGACGTCGTGCGGCGCATGGCCCGCATCATCGGCGGGACACCGGCCAGCAACGTCGGGGAACCGTTCAATGTCCCTATGACCGCCCACTTCATCGGGGGCGCCACCATCGGTGACTCACCCCGCACCGGAGTGATCGATGCCTACCAGCGGCTGTACGGCCACCCCGGACTGCACGTGGTCGACGGCTCGGCGATATCAGCGAACCTCGGAGTCAACCCGTCGCTGACGATCACCGCGCAGGCTGAGCGCGCGATGTCGTTGTGGCCCAATCGCGGTGAGGCCGACCCCCGCCCACCACTCGGTAGGCCGTATCGGCGCATCGCCGCCGTCGAGCCGAAGAACCCCGTCGTCCCCGTCGATGCCCCGGCAGCGCTGCGGTTGCCGACCTAGCACGGGGTCCCTGTGTCAACGGGGTGCTAGCGCAGATCGCCCCAGTACGGCAACGGGCCCGATCGCAGGGAGCATTGATCGGGCCCAGCCGCTCGCGGCATTTGGCCCCGAGTAGAGACCCGAGCGGGAGGGACAACGCGGCCCGGATCGTCTGCCTGCCATAACGAGAGAACCCCTGCCGGGGTTACGGGCAGTCGCAAAGTCGACCTGAACCCGTTGATTAGACTGCCGTGCATGTCCGTGGACGACTTCCGACACGACCTCGTCCTGGTGGTCGACTTCGGTGCTCAGTACGCCCAGCTGATTGCGCGTCGGGTGCGCGAGGCGAAGGTCTACTCCGAGATCGTGCCGCACACGAGCTCGGTGGCGGATATCCTCGCCCACGGGCCTAAGGCGCTGATCCTGTCCGGCGGACCCGAGTCGGTCTACACGCCCGGCGCACCCCGCGTCGACCCCGATCTCTTCGCGGCCGGGATCCCGGTCTTCGGAATCTGCTACGGCTTCCAGGCGATGGCCACGGCACTCGGAGGTGAGGTAGGGCGTACCGGACTGTCCGAGTTCGGTCGTACCGGCGTGGTCGTCGACCGACCCGGGACCCTCCTGGACGGCGTCGCGTCGCGGCACCGGGTCTGGATGAGCCACGGCGACGAGGTGCAGACCACCCCGGACGGCTTCACCGCGTTGGCGCATACCGCTGGTGCCGCGGTGGCCGCGTTCGAGGACGTCCGGCGAGGTCTGGCCGGAGTGCAGTGGCACCCCGAGGTGCTGCATACGGAGGAGGGGCAGTGCGTGCTCGAGTCGTTCCTCTACCAGATAGCGGGCTGCCGGCCGAGCTGGACGATGGTCAACATCGTCGAGGAGCAGGTCGAGAGCATCCGGGCCGCCATTGGCGGCAAGCGCGCGATCTGCGGGTTGTCAGGCGGAGTGGACTCCGCCGTCGCCGCGGCACTGGTGCAACGGGCGATCGGTGAGCAGCTGACGTGCGTGTTCGTCGATCACGGCCTGCTTCGTCAGGGCGAGGCGGAGCAGGTCGAACGCGACTACGTCACCGCCACCGGGGTTGCGCTGAAGGTCGTCGAGGCGAGCGAGCGCTTCCTTCGTGCGCTGTCGGGGATCAGCGACCCGGAGACCAAGCGCAAGGTCATCGGCCGGGAGTTCATCCGCGTCTTTGAGGACGCCGAACGAGAGATTGTCGCCGAAGCCGGCAGCCACGGCGAGACCGTGGAGTTCCTTGTGCAAGGCACTCTCTACCCGGACGTGGTGGAGTCCGGGGGCGGGACCGGGGCAGCCAGCATTAAGAGCCACCACAACGTCGGGGGACTGCCGGGGGACTTGCAGTTCCGCCTCATCGAGCCGTTGCGTTCGCTGTTCAAGGACGAGGTACGAGCTGTGGGCGCGCAGCTCGGGCTGCCACCGGGGATCATCTGGCGGCACCCGTTCCCCGGCCCCGGGTTGGCCATCCGGGTGGTCGGCGCCGTGGACGCTGAGCGGCTGCGCATCCTGCGCGTGGCCGATGCGATCGCGCGGGACGAGGTCACCCGCGCCGGTCTCGATCGCGACATCTGGCAGTTCCCGGTGGTGCTACTCGCCGATGTCCGCTCCGTCGGCGTCCAGGGCGACGGACGGACGTACGGTCATCCCGTCGTGCTGCGCCCGGTGACCAGCGAGGACGCCATGACCGCCGACTGGGCCCGGCTCCCGTACGACCTGATCGAGCAGATCTCGACCCGCATCACTAACGAAGTACGCGAGGTGAACCGCGTCGTGGTCGACGTGACCAGCAAGCCTCCTGGCACCATTGAGTGGGAATAGACAGACCTGCCACAGTGCGTGAGACGGCCCGGGCTTCAGCCGTGGCCGGTGGCGCTGTTCTGGGCGCTGAGCAGTCGGAAGTACGCCAACGTCACCACGAGCGCCAAGAACGGCGCGACAAGGGTGCCAGAGATCAATCCGCTCAGGATGCGACGCAAAACGTCGGGCAACGACGCCAGGCTGAGGCCGATCACGATGTCGCCGACAATCAGTACCAGGAACACGGCGACGAGCGGCCCGAAGACTTGCCAGCCGAAACCTCGGACAAGTTGCCGGCTGCGTCCGAATGAGGCACCGATACTGACCCCTTCAAGGACAAGGACCGGGACTATCAGACACCAGATCGTGAGCAGGAACAGACCGGGGGCGATGAACAAGATGAGGCCGAGGCCGATCGCTATGCCGGCGAGGATGGATGCAACCGCGACCCGTCCCACGGAGGGTCGAGCAGCCTGCAACGTCGCACCCAATGACATATCGGCTCGTCCGTCTCGAACATCCTCGACCGCCTTCACGAGTGCTGCCTGCAACAGAGACGCGGCGATGATCCCGACAATCAGGGAGAGCAAAGCACCAAGGCGACCGAGGGTGCCCGCCAGCAGTGCCTCGAGGAGCGCCGCGACAACGTAGACCACAAAGGCAATCGTCAACAGATGTCGGGCGTAGGTCCGATACATCCGCCACGTCTCGCCGAGGATTCCTGACATTGGGTTCACATCCGGCAGGGTAACGACCCTGCGACAGATCCCGGATATCGCATTCGGCTTTAAAGTAGAGGCGTCTCAGCGGCGCACCCACCGGGACCATGTCCTGCGGGCCGGCGCCCAGTCCCTGCTGGTGGACGGGAAACCCCGCACGGCCCTGATCGCGACTCTCACCTTACCTGGATGCCGCAGGCAGGATCGTTGGATGACTGCTCGGCTGCGATCGGTCTCCGCATTGATCCTCAACGAGTAGCCGCAACGGAAGGGCACTACTCGGCCATGCCCCTTCCAGTGTTCACGGTGCCGCAAGAGGTACTCGCTAGCTGTTGCGCCACCGATGGAGTACTCCGGTCCCGGATCACCCGGTCGAGTGTCGAGAAAGATCTCGATCGCGTCACCCAAGCGCACATTCACTTGCCTCACCACGACGATGACCTGGTCACGAGCGGTCGTCGAGTTGTCGACGCGCACGGAGCGGATGTCGACAGAAGTCGATGCGTCGTTGGCAGCGTCGGCGAAGCGCCGCACGTCCGCTGCGGCAGGCATTGCCAAGGCGAGGGCCATGACCAGGACAGCGGCCGCAATCTTCGCGCCGTTGGCGGGTGACATGGCATCTCCTTGTGAGGGAACTCGCGGTCTCGTCCGCAGCCTCGCAGATGGCTCCCCGAGTGGCGCGTCCGCCCCGCGGCAGCGTGCGCTCTTACGGGCTAAGGCGTTGTCGCATTCGGGATGTCAGGTATCGGTCGTCACGGTGAAAGCGTCTACGTCGACCCGCGAATGTCCACTCGTCCCGACCACGACGATCCGCAAGGTATGGGGTGAGCTCGTCACGAAGTCCCTGCTCCAGACGACAACCGCGGATTGCCGCGACGCGGCGTAATTACTGATCTTCCTCCTGAAGGCGCCGTCCACGTAGACCAGGAACGCTCCACGCTCCGGCCCACGGGCGGAAACAAACGAGACGTTCCGTCCGTTGAACTGGAAGACCACACTGGCACCAGCCGCCTTCGACCACCGCGCCGTGCCACCGGAGAAGCACAAGCAGGAGGAGCTGTTCCAGCCGGCGGTGAAGGTCGCCTGGCCCTCTTGATAAGTGATGACGGATGTCGTGGTGAAGGCTGCGCCGACGGATCGGGCCTGCGTCATCGTCACTGTGCAGGTCGGGGCGTATCCGCTGCAGTCGCCGCTCCAGCCGGCGAACATTGAGCCGATTGCCGGCGTCGCGCGTAGTGTCACGGCTGTCGCCGGTGTGTACCTGGCCGAGCAGATGGGACCGCAGTCGATCCCAGCCGGCAGGCTGGTCACCGTGCCCGAGCCAGAGCCAGCCGCGGCGGTCGTCAACGGGTAGAGGCTCGTCTCCCAGGAAACGCTGACCGATGCTGTTGTGCCGGTGGCGAGCCCAGCCGAGATGGTGACTCCGTCGAAACTCGTCCAGGACTGTCCCGGTTGAAGCGTGGCGGTGTACTCGCTGATGTCATCAGCGGGACGCACATCGACCAGAGTGGAGCCTGCGTCCGGTGAACCTGACCCGTCCCCCGACACGTGAATCAACAAACCATCGGTGCCGCTGCTGGGCAACCACGCGTCATAGTCGATGGGTTGTCGGTACTCGATCCAGTATTTTCGCGTGCTGGAGGCAACGGAGACTACGGCAGCCTGCGGAGGCACGGCACCGGCCGCAAACGCTGAGAGGGTTGTCGTGCCGCCGGCACTTAGGTCGACGACGCGGCCGGCATCCATCCAGCCCAACAGGGACTTTTGAGCGGCATTGAAGTGTCCTACATAACTCGAGCTGCCCATGGCGTCGAACGGATCGCCGTACTCACCGAAGGTGCATGCGTTGCCGACACCACCGCCGTTGCACAGGTAGGAGTGGCTATGCCGGAGGCCGTAGTTGTGGCCCTGTTCGTGCACAGATACCCGGCGGTCGAGGTTCCCGTTCAGCCACGTACCGGGGGCACCCACATACGCCCAGCCGGCATAGTTGATCGAGTCGCCCGAGCACTTGGGGAAGTAGACAACGTGGTTGTCGTAACTGGCAACGTCGAACCCCTTCGCCGCAGCAGCGTCTTTCGCCTGTGCCATGAGACCCTCGGAGTCGGCGTAACACTCGGGGTCGCCATTGGCGTCGCGCGTCGGCCCGGCGATCGGCATCCAGTCCGTAACGGCACCGCTCTGCTTTAGCGCCCCGTACGACGCGTCTTGGAACCACTGGCTCGTGTCGGAGAAAAGCTGGTTGGCGGCGCGGGCTCGTGTTAACGAGTCTGGTGAGGTCCAGTAGGCGAGCATGACGAGGGTGCGGGTCGATCCGGTCGTCGGCACGCCCGCTAACTCAGCGTCGATAGTGGTAACTGAGGTTGCGTGTATCTGGTCGCCGCTGATCGTCCCCACGACGTCGACCTTGGTGTTGCTCCGCGCCTTTACTCCCTTCAGTTGGTAGCTCTGGTCTCCGACCACGAGGTATTGGCGGTAGTTGTCTTGGAAGCGATCCGCCTTTGTGGTCACGGTGTCGACGGCGAGAGTGCGAACGACCCCGGTGAGCGTCGTTGACCTACCGGAAACCGGACGGTGGTCTTCGAGGACCGTCGATGTTGCCGGAAGCTGGCTCAACATGACCAGGCTCGGGAGCGTCAACGCCCCGCCAAGGAATGCACCGAAGGCCTTGGCTGCCCTCATGAAAGCCGCTTCCCAGCTGCTTCCATGACTCAGTCTCGCACGCCCCACGTGTCGCTCTGGTACCAAAACCTCGGCGCGCCCAGTTCGAAGTTTAGGCGCGAATGATTACCGCGACCGGAGGTGGGGTAGGGGGACCGTCGGGTCCGCGCTAGGGTCCTCCGACGTGGCGCGTGGCCACGTTCGATTCTCGAGCTCGGGAGGTCTCATGTACGCTCGCCCGCTTGCTGTTCTGGCAGTATTCGCCCTGCTGGGCGCGGCTGCTCCGGTGGCCGCAGCGACCGGCGACTCTGCGTTGACGAGCCAGGTGCAGGCGCGGCTCGGAGAAACGAGGGGACCCCTGCTGCTCGACTTCGACAACGGCGAGTCCCTTGCCGCGGGCACGCTGGTACGCAACGTCGCGGGACGTGGTGGCGGTCGCGTTCTGGTTGCCGCAGACGGAGAGTTGAGGAGCGTACCGGGCGCGGTCAAGCGAGGCGCGGGCTTCCCCTGCCGCACCTGCGGCCGGGCCATCATCTCGGTCAACGACAAGGCGGCGCTCGACCCGGGACGTCGAGAGCTCAAGTTCGGTGCAACCGTGAGGCTCAGCGTTGCGCAAGGCCGCGGTCACTCCAACGTGGTCCAGAAGGGCTTCTTCAAGCAGCGCGGCGGTCAGTACAAGCTGCAGATCGACTTCGGTACCCCGAGTTGCGTGCTGTCGGGTCGCAACGGCCGGATCATTGCGCAGTCCACGGTTCGAGTGACGGATGGCTCCTGGCACCGGATCGTGTGCAGCCGTACGCCCACTGCGGTGAAGCTGTTCGTTGATGGCATCGCACGCGCCCGCGTCGAAGGTCACGTGGGTCGCATCTCCAACGACGCTCCGGTCAAGGTCGGCGGCAAGCGAGTCGTGAAAGGCCCCAATGAGCAGTTCCACGGAAGCCTCGACAACGTCTTCGTCAGCATGCGGGCGCCAGCTCGTTGACGGCTTCATCTGACGACTACGCCCGGTCCCTGGGCCGAGCATCCGCGCGGGCCGTCTCGTGGTTGGCGTCCCTGCCCGATCGGCCGATTCCGCCGGTGGCGGACGCGGACACGTTGCTCGCCAAGCTAAGTGGGCCGCTGCCCGAGGCTCCCGCGGACCCGGCCGAAGTGATCGACATGTTGGCCGATGGCGTCGAGCCGGGGCTGATGGCGATGCCTTCCGGCCGCTTCTTCGGGTGGGTCATCGGTGGCACCTTGCCGGCTGCGTTGGGCGCGGACTGGCTCACCGGCGCCTGGGATCAGAACAGCGGCATGCGGTTTGCGACACCAGGGACGGTCGCTGCGGAGGAGGCAGCCGCGGCGTGGGTCCTCGAGCTCCTCGGTCTCCCAGAACGGGCGGACGTGGGGTTCGTCACCGGCGCCACCATGGCCAACTTCACCGGGCTTGCCGCCGCCCGGCACCAGGTGCTCACTAACGTCGGTTGGGATCTCGAACGCCACGGCCTCAACGGGTCTCCGCCGCTTCGTGTCCTCGTCGGTGACGAGCGCCACATCACCGTGGACCTGGCCCTGCGCTATCTCGGTCTCGGCGCCCCCGAAGTCGTCGCCTCCGACGATCAGGGGCGGATCCGCCTCGATGATCTCGGCGAGGCACTAGACGCGGGGAGCAACGGTCCGACGATCCTGTGCTTGCAGGCCGGAAACCTCCATTCCGGCGCCTTTGATCCCATCGGTGCGGCAGTGGAGCTGGCGCACAGGCGCGGCGCCTGGGTGCACGTGGACGGTGCCTTCGGGTTGTGGGCAGCCGCATCCTCGCGCCATCGTGATCTCCTCGACGGGCACGCGACCGCCGATTCATGGGCCACCGATGCCCACAAGACTCTCAACGTTCCGTACGACTGCGGGGTCGTTGTAGTCGCCCATCCCGAGGCGTTGCGGGCTGCTATGGGCAGCCAGGCCAGCTACCTGGTTCACGACGAAGGCCCGGGCGACCCGCTGGCCAAGGTACCCGAGCTGTCGCGCCGGGCTCGCGGGGTGCCGGTCTGGGCGGCGCTGCGCTCGCTCGGCAGAACCGGTGTCGAGGACCTGGTCGACCGGCTCGTCCGGCACGCTCAGTCGTTGGCCACCGGCATCGGTGCGATCGAGGGCGCGGAGATCCTGAACGACGTGGTCTTCACGCAGGTCTGCGCCGCATTCGGAACCGATGAGCGGACCCGGGCGGTGACCCAACGGCTGCTCGCCGACGGAACTGCCTGGATGTCGGGCTCACGATGGTGTGACCGCGACGTCTTGCGGGTGTCGGTCAGCAACTGGAGCACCGACGACGCTGACGTGGCCCGCTCGGTCGACGCCGTCCGCAGAGCCGCGGCCGGCTGACGCAGCGGTCATCCTGGGACCAACCGCGCGTACCTTCACTTGGCTTAGACACACTTCACCTGGCGTGCATGCCGGGTGAAGTGCACCCATACCAGGTTGACCTGGCAAAGCGACGTGCTAGCGGTGCCGCAGTGGTCACCGGCTGGTAACCGCGTCGTTCAGCACCTGCGCCACCGCCGTCGCGGTCGGATGTCGCATCGCGTCTTCGAGCGGAAGGGCCAGCGCCTGGCACCAGTTGTCCCGATCGCCGGCGCCGGGCATGTTGGGCCGACGGGGCTCGACGAGCGCGTCTTCCAGTGTCGCGGAGACCAAGACGGACGGCGCATGAGCCAGCAATCGGTACGCCGCCACAACAACTTCTTCGGACGTGGCCTCCGGTGACAGTCCGGCGGTTCTCAACCGGTCGAGCAGCTGCTCCTGTCCAGCGGACAGCTGGACGTCGGTTCCCATGCCGTGCTCACGTTGCTCGGTGAGGTCGAGGCCGGTCCATACCCCGGTGACGGTCGGCAGGTCATGGGTCGTTACCGCAGCCAAAGACAGTTTCGGCCAATGCGCGGGTTCGTCGTCGTCGAGCCATAGGAGCCGATAGGACAGAACACCGTGCTCCGACATGGCCTCCCGTACGCCGGCCTCGACAGTACCGAGGTCCTCGCCCACCACGACCGCATCTGACCGCTGGCTCTCCAGCGCCACGATGTCGAGCAGGTCGGCGCTGGGATAGCGCACGTACCCCCCGGCAGCGGGCGGCCGGCCGGTTGGCACCCACCACAGCCGGAACAACCCGAGGATGTGGTCGATGCGTAGACCGCCAGTCATCGCCATCGTGGCACGGATCGCCTCGACGAAGGCGCCGTAGTCCGCCTCTCGTAGCCGCCAGGGGATCAACGGTGGTGATCCCCAGTCCTGCCCGGTCGCGTTGAATGCGTCGGCCGGCGCGCCCACGGTGGCGCCGGTCGCCAGTTGGCCCTGCAGCGCCCAGGCATCGGCACCGCCGCCGTCGACACCGATCGGGAGATCCTGGATGACGGTCATATCCGCGCAGGCGTCTCTCAGCTGGGCGTCCAAAGCCCACTGCAGCCAGGAGTGGTACGCCACCTCCGGCGCGTGCTCCGCGCACAGCGCTGCCAGCTCATCGCCGTCGGGGCGGCGGAGGGGCTCCGGCCAGCTCCGCCAATCGGCGCCGTACCGCTCAGCGAGCGCGCACCACAGCGCGAAGCGCTGGAGGCCGACACCCTGCCGGGACCGCCAGCTCTCGTACTGTGCGGTGTCGGCTTGTACCGCATGGATGCGTCGGAAGGCTTCTCGCTTGACCTCGAAGACTGCGTCGCGGTCGATGTAGCGACTCTCGTTCAGCGCCCAACCACGCGCAGCCACCTCCCGAAGGTCGACTCTGTCTGCGCCCGGTAGGGACTCGACGCGAAGATAGAGCGGGTTGAGGAATCGCCGGGTGACCGGGGAGTACGGGCTGGGCTGCTGCGGCAGGATCGGTGCCACCGCGTGCAGCGGGTTGACGAGCAGGAACCCGGCGCCGAGGTCGTGGGCCCAGGTGCACAGCCTGCCCAGGTCGGCCAAGTCGCCAATACCCCAGCTGGCGCGCGACCGAGTCGCGTACAGCTGGATCGCCCAGCCCCACGCGCGTGACTCGGGCAGCTGGCACGAGCCCGGGGAGACGATGAGGGCGCGCGCCGGGCCGGAGCTGTGCAGTCGGTGGTAACCGAGTGGGAAGTCGTCGGGCACGGTAGTGCCGACTCGGCGGAGCTGCCCGTCTTCGCACACCACGTCGCCCGGTCCGGCCGGCAGCGCCTGCCCGCCACGCACCACTATTGGTGCTCGCTCGCCCAGATCGGCAGGAGCGCGGCCGATTGCCTCATGCAGCGCCGCAAGCGTGCCGTCGGCGACTGTCCGCTCCGCGTCCTGCCCATCGATCCAGCGGACCTGCACCCCCCACGGGTCCACCCGCGGCGGCTGCTCGGCGGGCGTCACCGAGCGATCATCGCTCACCCGTCCAGTGACGCGTGCATCTCCCACACGAGCAGCTCCGACGGTTCCACCGCCGTGACCCGGTGGCCACCGGCTGCGTTGAAGCGCACGGCGTCGCCCTGATCGAGGCGGCCGACACTCTCCAGTTCGCCGCTCCCTCGGGCCAAGAACAGATGCAGGTACGGAGCGTCGGGCAGCTCCACCGTCTGCCCCGGCTGCAGCCGGGCTACGTGCAGGGCTGCGTGCCGGTTGTTGATCCGGATGGCGGCTGCTCCATCGTGTGCGGGCATCCCCGAGGCAACGGGGACCAGTCCGCCCTCGAGGAGTTCGTCGGCGATCTCCAACTGTTCGTAACCGGGCGAGATGCCTGACTCGTCGGGCAACACCCACATCTGAACGAAGTGCACCGGATGGGCGGGCTCGGCGTCACCCCGAAGCCGCCAGGCGTCGTTCTTCTCCGAGTGCAAGATGCCGGTGCCGGCACTCATCCGCTGGGCGAGCCCGGGATAAATGACGCCGGCGTGGCCGGTCGAGTCCTGATGCACCAGCGACCCCCGCAGTACCCAGGTGACGATCTCCATGTCGCGATGCGGGTGCGTCTCGAAGCCCGTACCAGGCTGGACGACGTCGTCGTTGTTGACCAACAGCACCCCGTGATGGGTGTTGCCACCGTCGAAGTGCGACCCGAAGGAGAAGGAGTGCTTGGAGTCGAGCCAGTCGAACTGCGTGGCGAACCGGGACGACGCCCTTCGGACGTCGATCCCGGGAGCCACGGCCGTGGGGCTCATGCCGCGTCGGCCAGCTTCACTGCGGACACGTCGAACTCGAGGACCACCTTGTCGCTGACCAGTAGGCCCCCGGACTCGAGGGCAGCGTTCCACTCCAGTCCCCAATCCTTGCGGTTGACGATGGTCCGGCCCTCGAAGCCGGCGCGCAGGTTGCCGTACGGGTCCTTGGCACTGCCGATGTAGGTGAAGTCGACGGTGACTGGCTTGGTCACGTCTTTGATGGTCAGGTCGCCGGTCATGCGATAGGTCTCGTCGTCAACCTGCTCGGCCGAGGTGCTCGCGAATCTCATTTCGGGGTAGTTGGCGACGTCGAAGAAGTCCTCGCCGCGCAGGTGGCCGTCGCGGTAGTCCTGGCCGGTGTCGACGCTTTCGGTCTTGATCGTCAGCTCGGCGGTGGAGCTTGCCAGGTCAGCCGTGTCGAGGTGGATGTTGGCGTCGACGTCCTTGAAGGTGCCACGGACTCTGGTAATCATGGCGTGCCGGGCAACAAAACCGAGCCGGGTGTGCGCCGGGTCGATCTGGTAGTCACCGGTCAGGTCATCGATGGCGATCGTCGAAGCGTCGAAGTCGCTCATGATGGTGCTCCTTGCTCTGAGGGAGGCTCAGACGCCGGTCGGCGTCGAGATACCGATGCCGCCGCGGGTCGCGGCGCCATAACGTTCCTTTTCGGCGGCCAGGTCGAGTCGGTCAATCCGAGCGCGGCCCTCGAGGACGTCGGGGGTGATCAGGTCGGCAGGGACCAACCAGCTGACCTCGAACTCGATGCCGTCGGGGTCCTTGGCGTACAAAGCTTTGGTCGTGCCGTGGTCCGAGGCGCCAACCGCCGCCCCTGCGGCGGTGAGGCGGGCAGCCGTCTGCTCCAGCTCTTCGAGAGTGTCGACTTCCCAGGCGAGGTGGTAGAGACCGACGCTGGTCCGCCCGGCGCCGGAGTCGTTGGCGCTGGCGCCGATCTCGAACAGCCCGAGGTCATGGTCGTTGTTGCTGCCACCGGCCTGCAGGAAGCGGGCGCCAGGCATCGCCATGACGGTCCGGAAGCCCAGCACGTCTTGGTAGAAGGTGGCGCTTGCTTCGACGTTGCGCACGTACAGGACGGCGTGGTTGAGACGGGTGACCGGCATGATGGCTCCTCGCGGTGCTCCAGTGCTAGTTAGTTGAGACTTCAAACACTGCGCGGGTCTCGCCTATTCCCGTGCGCGCTGCTGCCGGCTCAGCCGAGGGACGGTTCCGTTGGCAGGATCGCGGATCCGTCCGGAACCTGACCAGGCGGCCCGCGATAGCGTCGCGCGCATGACCACCCGGGTAGTCGCTGTCGCTGCACCCAGTGAAGCAGCGGCGGATGCAGGACGCGTCGTGGGTGATGCCGGCGGAAACGCGGTCGACGCGGCCCTGGCCGCCTCGCTGGTCACGATGGTCAATGAGCCGGGAATCGTTTCCCTCGGATCCGGTGCCTTCATCACGGTGCAGCCCGCTGGGGGCGGGCGGCCGGTTACGGTCGACGGCTGGGTGGACATGCCGGGGCGCGGGCTGGCGCCGGAACGGTTCGGGAAAGGAACCTGGCAGGTCAGCACCCAGTACGGGGGCGGCGTAACGATGACGATCGGCCCCGGCTCGGTTGCTACGCCCGGGACGCCGGCTGCGTTCGCGGTGGTGAACCAGCACTGGGGCCAGCTGCCGTGGGGTGAGGTGTTCGGCCCCGCCATCGCGGTGGCACATGGCGGCTTCCGGCTCGGAACCGCGGCGCGCTACTACCTCGAGTACGTCCACGACGTGGTCTATGGCTGGGATCCGGTCAGCCAGGCCGTGCTCCATGACGCCACGGGTGCACTGGCGCCGCCCGATCAGGCTGTGGTCGTACCCGGGCTGGTGGAGACCCTCGAGGAGCTGGCGGAGGAGGGGCCAGAAGTCTTCTACCGCGGCGATCTGGCCTCGGCGATGGCCGATGATGTCCTCGAGCGTGGCGGCATACTCACCCGCGAGGACCTGGCGGCGTACCAACCGGTAACGCGCCCCGCTCTTCAGGCCGAGGTGGGCGACTGGGTGCTCGGGACGAACCCGCCGCCATCGGTCGGCGGGCCCGCGGTGGCAGCGATGCTGTCGCTGCTCGGGGATCGACCACGCGGCGCCTGGACACCGGACGATATCGCCGCACTCGTGCGGGTGGAGTCTGCGGTGTTCGCTCATCGACTCCAGTACCTCGACGCAGCTGAGGATCTCGACGGTGCCGTCCGACGGCTGCTCGAGCTGGCCTCATCCGGTGACGTCAGCCTGTTGGAGTCCCCATCAACCACCCATGTCTCCGCCGCAGACACCGATGGCACCGCCTGCGCGGTCACGGTCTCGTCTGGCTACGGCTCGGGGATGCTTGCGGCGGGCACGGGCATCTGGCTCAACAACTGCCTCGGTGAGCCGGAGCTCAATGCCCACGGGCTGCACGGGCTGGCGCCGGGCACCCGGCTGATCTCCAACATGGCGCCGACGGTCGCCCGGCGCAACGACGGGGCGGTGCTCGCCCTCGGCTCGCCGGGAGCCGATCGGATCACCACTGCCATCGTGCAGGCAATGGCGGGGATCGCCGGTGGCATGTCGCTGCGCGATGCCATCGACGCTCCGCGGGCACACGTCCGCATCGACCGGCGCGCCGCCACTCGCTCGGCCGTTGTGGACTACGAGCAGGGGCTCGACCTGCCCGAGCTCGACCTGCCGACCCTGGCCATGCCGCTGCACA
>JACCYJ010000035.1 GCA_013696555.1 Nocardioidaceae bacterium
GGTACACGGCATCGACGTAGTGCTGTTCGGTCGCAATCTCGCGCTGTGCGACGTCGTCTGCCAGTCGATTCGACACCTGGCTCCTTCATGCCCGGGGCGGACGCACGAACCCTCAAGTCTATGGCACCGCCGTCGCCCGTGGCGTGGGCATGGCAGTTTCCCGAGTGGCGCAAGACTGCGACTTTCACGGCTGGGCAACTTGTCACTGCGTTGCCAGGTCATAGCCTGATTTGACAGTGTCAAATCGCGGATGCCCGTGGACGAACTGACGACTGGACGCCGGCCGGGCTCAGGAGCCGAACCGTTCCGCGGAGCGCTTTCCACGAGCACTCTGTCGCGGCGCCGTCACAACCCGCCCGGAACGCGGGGCGGCATAAGACGTGTGTCGCGGTGAGCGTCGAAAACATCGCTTTCACGCGGGCCCATGAGCGGTTCAGCCGCAGCTGCGATGACATGGCGATGACCGCCATTTCGTTTCGCCGTGTACATGGCGACATCGGCCTGATGCAGTGCTTCATCGGGTGTGGCGTGAGCCGGCCCGAAGAATGCGATGCCGATGCTCAGTCGCACCGGGACGATCGCGCCGGAGGCGACAAGCGGCTCGTCCAGGCTGGAAATGACGCGACGAGCAACCTCCTCCGCCCGCGCCGGAGCGTCCAGCCCCTCACAGATGACCACGAACTCGTCCCCGTGGAGCCGCGCGAACGTGTCCGCGTTACGCAGGACGTGCTGAACGCGCTGGACGAGCTGCTGCAAGACGCTATCCGCGACGCCGTGGCCATACGTGTCGTTGACGGTCTTGAACTTGTCGACATCCAAGAACAGCACCGCGGCCACCTTCTCGGACCGCAATGACCTGGTCATGGCCTGATCCAGCCGGTCCCGTATCAGCGCCTGATTCGGCAGTCCGGTAAGGCGGTCGTGCAGCGTCTCCTCCTCCAAGATCGCAAGACGTGCTTCCGCATCCTCCCGTGCCTGAGCGTTGAAGAGGTACGCAGCAGCGACGTCAGCCAGCGTCTGGGCGACGGACAGCTCGGCGGGCGACAATTCGATCGGTTCAGCCGCGTACAGCTCGAGCGCCCCCAAGCGGGTCTCAGCACATCGCAACGGGAAGCTGTAGACAGCACCCATGCCTACCGCTATCGCCTTCGGTGAGAACCGCGGGAACGTGGTGTCCTTGTGCAGGTCTCGAACCGCTGTGGCCTCACCGGTGAGATACGCCTGCAGGCACGGGCCTTCGTGGAGGTCTATCTGCAGGCTTTCGATGCGGCGGATGAGGTCGTTACTGGCGGCGACGAAGTGGTGCTGCCATTCGTTCTCCATCAGCAGCACACCGGTCCCCGTGACCGGAAGAATGTCGGTGACGCAGTCGACGAGGTGGTCGAGAATCTTCTGAATCGGGAAGTTCGTGGTCAGAGTCCGCGCAAAATCGGCAAGTACCTCGGCGAGTCGCCGTTCGTCCATAACCCCCAGCTCCAAACGAAATGCCGCCGGGGTCTGGGGCGACGCTTGCTGGCTCTTGAGGAGAGGTTATCGAGCCTCGCGGCTGTCAGCTGCCCAATCCGGAAGAATTGCCTGGGATTCCTCAATTGCGGCGCCGGGAACTTGCCAGGGTGCCAGGGGGCTCGCCTCGCCCAACACGAGACGGCGGGCGCAATCTGACAAGCGCTCTTGTCGGGCGCGGGCCGTGCTACGCAGCAGCTGAAACGCGGTTTCGACATCCACCTTCTTGCGTTCCGCCAACACGCCGGTTGCCTGCTCGATGATGACCCGGCTGTTGAGCGCAGTCTGAAGCTGCTGAGCCAACAGTTCGCGGCGCCGGAGGTTACGCTCCTGCAGCAAACCGATGGTGGCCACGTCGGCCAGTGCTTGACCCAAGCGATGCTCGGCGGGCTGGAGCGGCTGCGGGCACGCACTGAACATGTTGAGCGCGCCGATCGTCTCGTCACGCCACCGCAACGGCAACGCCACAACCGACCGGAAGCCGGCTGCGTGGGCCTCCGCGGCGAATCGTGGCCACCGGCTACGGGCATGGGGCTCACCGAGCTCCCCCTCGGCGACGGAGGCGCCCTCGGCGAAGCAGTCGAGGCACGGCCCCTCGTCGTTCTGCAGTTCGAAGAGCTCGAGCAGCTTCACCCGTTCGGTCGATGACGCGGTGACCCGAAGCCGACCCTCTTGGTCGGCGAGCATCAGCCCGGCCGCCGCCACATCGAGCAGGCGGACGCAGCGTTCGGCCAGCATGTGAAGGAAGTCGATGACATCGAAGTCCTCGACAAGCGTGTCGGCCAGCTCGACAAAAGTCTCGGCCACAAGTCGTTCGCGGGGAACCGCGTCCACACCCACGAGACTAGACGCCAATTCCTCTGCAGTCGAAGAGTTCCCGAAACCACATCCTTGGCCACATCGGCCAACCTGCGATCGGAGCGATAGGCATACGCTCGCAGCGCCGCGAAGGCGGAGCTGATATCTGTATCCAACTGCACCATGACCATGCCAGCGGCCTGATGTACCTGGGGCTGCGCATCCCGCCACTGCTGCCCCTGTGCTGTCATCCCGGTCGATCCGTCTCGCCAGTCGATGACGAGCTGCAATGCCGCCTCGGCGTAGGTCAGCGCGAGGTCGACGTCGTGGAGGACACCCGGAGTGTCCCGATACAAGTCGATGGCCCCCACCTGAATCGCCCCACCTGTAAGGGGAGGGCGAAGACAGCTTCGGCGCCTGCCTCCAGGCACGAGGGGGTGAATGCGGGCCAGAGGGACGCGGCGACCCGGCCTCTCAGTTCAGAGATGAGTATCGGTCCGCCGTTGGTATTGGCGTCCACGCACGGTCCCTCGCCCAGAAGGACTTGAAGCTCCTCGATGCGCTTACTCAGCCCATCCGTTGCGGCCATGGTGCTTCGGTTGCCGCCCTCGCTGATGACCGAGAGGCCGACCCCCGAGACGGCGAGGGCCGGGGCGCAGAGCTCGCAGAGACGCTCGGCCGAGCTCAGTGAGTCATCACCGATCGCAACGGCGGCGCAAGATGTCGCTGACTCGATCGCCGCTCATGGCTGTCTTGCCTCTCTACTGATACCAAAGCCCCGTGGTTGCGGCCACCAACGGTGGTCGCGAAACGGATGACCGCCAACGACGTTCGCGGCACTCATCGCGAGCTGACAACTGTCGGACGGTGACGATACCTCAGCGCGGCGTAACAGCACAGCGTGCTCGACGTCGCGGATGATTCGGGGTCGGCGTCGCCAGCCGCCGGCCGGCAGTCAGCTCTTGCGCCGACCGAGGAGAGCCCTCATTGCAGCGCGAGCCTCCGCGGAGCTGAAGAGGCGGGCCGACTGCTCGGCGACCTGTTCCCCTAGAAGGTCGATACGCTCGAGCAGACTGTGGCTGAGCAGCGCCTTTGTCTCCCGAAGCCCCTGGGCTGTCCCGAGACACCACGAGGACACAACCTCGTACACGGCGGCGTCGAGATCGGTGTCGGCCACTGATCGGGTGATGAGACCGATCCGTTGGGCCTCGGCGGCGTCGAATGGGTCACCGCTCAGGAACGTCGCCGCGGCAGCGCGATCGGTCAGCCGCGGCAGCGTCGTCAGCGAGATCACAGCCGGCGCCAGCCCAAGCCGTACCTCCGTGAAGGCGAACGACACCGACTCCGCTGCGACGGCGACGTCGCAAGCACTGACGATGCCGAGGCCACCGGCTCGTACCGGTCCGTGGATTCGGGCGATCACCGGTTTGGGCAGGCCGACGAGCTGACGCTGCAGCTCGACCATTGCCCGAGCGCCGTACTCCATCCCGTCGCGGGCGGCCTCCGACATGTCGGCTCCGGAGCAAAAGACCGGCCCCGCCGCACGGACCACGACGGCGCGTACGTCCGGATCGGCCGCCACGGTGTGGAGGTGACTCGTCAGCTGTTCGAGCAGCGCCTGGCTCATCGCGTTGCGATTGGCGGGGCTGTCCAGTGTGATCGAGGCAACGGCGGTGGTGTCGTTGACTGCCTCGATGTCGAGGTGGACCAGCTCGGTCGGCGATGATTCCCGGGCGTCGCTCATACTGCGATCCTGGCGCACCCGAGCAACGATGAGGAACACATCGCCGACTGCCACAGGTTGGATGACGCATGAGCACTGCCGGTGCACCGCCCAAGCTCACAACACAGACCGAGATCCACACCGGCACCGCTCAGGGGCGCTGGATTCTCGCCGCTGCAGTCCTCGGCTCGGGAATGGCCTTCCTTGATGGCACCGTGGTCAATGTTGCCTTGCGGGTCATCGGTCAGGATCTCGACGCCTCGTTGGCCGACCTGCAGTGGGTTGTCAATGCCTACATGCTCACGCTGGCCGCGTTGATCCTGCTCGGGGGATCAATGGGTGACCGCTTCGGTCGCCGGCGCATCTTCGTGATCGGCATTGTCTGGTTCGCCGTCGCCAGCGCCGCCTGCGCGCTCGCTCCGACGCCGCTCGTCCTCATCGTCGCCCGCGCGGTCCAGGGCATCGGCGGCGCGCTACTCACCCCCGGCAGCCTCGCCATGATCCAGAGCTCGTTCTGCGCGGAGGACCGTGCCAAGGCGATCGGCATCTGGTCCGGTCTCGCAGGCGCGTCGGCGGCGGCCGGCCCGTTCGTGGGCGGCTGGCTCATCGATGTCGCCAGCTGGCGTTACGTGTTCTGGATCAACGTGCCACTGGCCGTGGCGGTCACGCTCATCGCGGCCCGTCACGTGCCTGAGACGCACGATGCCCAGGCCGCTCGCAGCTTCGACATGCCCGGAGCCGTGCTCGGGTGCATCGGCCTGGCGGGTGTCACGTACGCCTTGATCGAGCCCGGGCATGGCCTGCGTACCTATCTCATTGCGGCGGCGGGTCTGGCCGGCTTGGTCGCGTTCGTCGTCAACGAGCGGGCTCGCCGGGCACCGATGGTGCCGCCGTCACTGTTTACCTCTCGTGTTTTCAACACCAGCAACGTGCTGACCTTTGTTGTTTATGGAGCGTTGGGAGCGCTGCTGTTCTTGCTGACTCTGCAACTGCAGGTGGTCTCGGGGTACAGCCCGTTGCAAGCCGGGGTCGCGCTGTTGCCCATCGAGGTGCTGATGCTGGCACTGTCCGGGAGCTCTGGCGCCCTGGCGGCACGGATCGGCCCGCGACTGCAGATGACCGCCGGGCCGGCGCTGTGCGCGGGCGGGGCTCTGCTGCTGCTTTCGGTGGACGCCGATGGCAGCTACTGGACGCACGTCTTGCCCGGCATCGTGGTCTTCGGGATGGGGCTCACCGCGCTGGTCGCCCCACTGACCGCCACCGTGCTCGCCGCAGCACCCGACCGGTATGCGGGCATCGCCAGCGGCGTCAACAACGCGGTTGCTCGCGCCGGCAGCCTGCTCGTGGTCGCCGCGCTCCCGGTTGTCGTCGGCCTAGGCGGCGACGACTACGACGACCCCATCACCTTCGGCGCCGGGTATCGCTCCGCCATGGTTATCTGCGCGGTGCTCTTGGCGCTCGGCGGTGCCGCCGGGTGGTGGGGGCTTCGGCGTACCAGCGAGAAGACCTTGCGAGAGTCGTAGCGACCGTGATCTGGCGTCACAACCCAGGGCGCGGCGTCCCGGCCCGAGCCAGGACCCCGCGCGCCCCGAGAACGATGCCGCCACCGTCCGCGCGTGGGGGGCGGACACTCGCAGCAGACGGTGGCGACACCGTGACCGCACCGACCCGGAAACCCGACCGGCACGAGCCATCCGTTATTCGCTCCACCCCGTCCCGCGGATTGGCGCGGTGTCCCTTTCCCACGTTCACGTGGGACGGGGTCACTTCCAATGGGTTCGAACCCA
>JACCYJ010000037.1 GCA_013696555.1 Nocardioidaceae bacterium
GTGCCGCGCCGTTTGCAGGAAATGCGGCTCGCGCTGACGACCGCGGGCAGCGAACTGACCCACGAACTGGGCCGGTCCCCCACTGTCGCAGAGCTGTCCACCCGGCTCGGTGTCGGTCAGGACGGGGTGCTCGAAGGGTTGGAGTCGCTCAACGCGTACTCCACCGTGTCGCTCGACGCGGGGGACGCCCGGGCAGAGGACGGGGTTCCCCTCATGGAGACGCTCGGCGCCGACGACCCGTCGTTGGACTCGGTGGAGAACCGCCAGGCGCTCAAGCCGTTGCTCGCCGACCTGGACCCGCGCGATCGCACCATCTTGCTGCTGCGCTTCTTCCACGGCATGACCCAGTCGCAGATCGCCACTGAGATCGGCATGTCGCAGATGCACGTCTCGCGGTTGTTGTCTCGAACGCTGGCCGCTCTCCGCCAGGAACTTCTCAGCGACTGACTGCCGGTTCTGCCCGCGCGAGATGGTGGGCTCCCCGATGTGAGCCAATCGACAGCGGAAGCGCTCTTGTGCGTCGGCGTCTTTCTTGCAACGATCAAGGAGTCGTGCCCTGGGCTGCCTTGTCATGGCGCTCGTCAGCACGCCACTTCCCAGAGCGGAGAGTTGCCCGCAATCCGCCCCCCGACGACATCGTGATCACGCTCACAACCACGTGCGGCACATCGGAGTGTTGCGCTATACCAAGGGAGCCGCCGCCATGGACTGGCGTCACCTCTCCGCGTGCCTCGACGAGGACCCGGAGCTGTTCTTCCCGATCGGCAACACCGGTCCGGCCATCCTCCAGATCGAGGACGCCAAGCAGGTGTGCCGACGCTGCGACGTACGCGAGGAGTGCCTGTCGTGGGCGCTGGAGTCGGGACAGGATCACGGCGTCTGGGGTGGCCTCAGTGAGGATGAGCGTCGAGCGCTGAAGCGACGGACGGCGCGAGCGCGGATCCGCACCGCCTAAGCGACCGCATCGGCCGGCCGCCCGAAATCGGGACGCTGGCCGTCGTGCCGAACCCGAGACAGCCGTGCCCCGTGCCACCATAGGCAGGTGGCGGAGGCGTACTGGCAGGCTGTGCTCACCGGAGGCTTGGAAGTGCCGCCGGACCGTCCGCTAGACGACCTGACGGCCGAGTTGGTGACCATGTTGGGTGACCCCAGCCCCCGTCGTCGTGATGATCTGGCATTTCCGGTTCTGGCGACGTGGATCAGCAACGGTGTCTACGACCGCTTGCTGGTAGGGCTTGGCGACGGCATCACCGTGGGACTGCGGCATGGCATCGGTGCCGACGGCGACGACACCGTGCTAAGGCGGTCGTTCAGCGCGCTGGTTCTCACGGAGGCTATCGGCCGCGACAACGAAGTACATCTGCTCGACGAAGACGTGGTGCTGCGGTGGGGTGATCGGGCAACGTCGTGGTTGCTCCGCGAGCGCGACCTGCGGGGATGGATACCCCAGCACGGTTGGGCCCACGCGGTGGCACACGGTGCTGATCTGCTGGGGCAGCTCGCCCGCTCGCGCCACCTGGGTGCGCTCGAGTTGACGGTGCTGCTCGATGTCGTCGCCGACCGTCTGCTGCAGCCGACTCCCTATGTGTGGCGTCACGGTGAAGACGACCGGTTGGCCTACGCCGTCATGTCGATCTTGCACCGCGACGTGGTGTCGTTCGGCGTACTCGAGCCATGGGTGGCCCGCCTGGGCATGGGGATCAGCCAGGCCGCGGCACAGTACGAGGGGACCGCCGAGTGGCCGACTCCATCAGCGGCCAACACCACATCCTTCTTGCGGGCGTTGCACGTCCAGCTTGCTTTGGGGGTGCGGGGGCGGCCGGGCGTCGCGATGGACGAGCACCTCTTCGCCGAACCACCGTCTGGGCGAGCGGACCTCATGCTGGCGGTGCTCGATCAGCTGCGCGCCGCAAGTCCGTGGCTGTTCTCGGCCACCACCGCACACGCCACCGTTGCCGCCTCGCTGCACTGACCGGCGACATCGCAACACTGTCCCTGTGAACATGACGGTACGGCTCGCCACCCCTGCGGAGTATGCGGAGGTCGGCGCGATCACGGTGGCCGCCTACACCGTTGACGGCTACCTGGATGCCGAGCGGTCGTACGCGGATGTGCTGCGCGATGCCGCGGATCGCGCACGCCAGGCCGAGCTGTGGGTGGGCGTTGATGGCGAGGCGTTGCTGGGCACCGTCACCATCTGCCCGACAGGCTCGAGCTACCGAGAACTCGCGGACGACGCGGATCAGGGCGAGTTCCGGATGCTGGCGGTGGCGCCGCATGCCCGCCGGCACGGGGTCGCCAGGGCGCTCGTCAATCACTGCGTCGCGCGGTCTCGCCAGCAGGGTCACCGGGAGATTGTCATCTGCAGCGTCGACACGATGAGCTCGGCACACACGCTGTACGAGTCGGTCGGCTTCGTCCGTGCCCCTGAGCTCGACTGGTCGCCGGTATCCGACATCCGACTCTGGGGCTACCGCCTCCTCCTCTAGCTCATCCGCCCACTGTCGACCACCGGGGTCAGGTGTTGGGGCGCTTGCCGTGATTGGCCTTGCTCTTGCGTCGGGCCCGACGCTTGCGTCCGTTCTTACTCACTGATCCTCCTCGTGAAGTCGACGAATCATAGTGGCAGCCAGCACGGGCTCGAAATCACCCGGCCAGCTGCCGCGGATCGCTGTCGCCATGCATCCCGGGTACTTCTAATGGCTCGGGGTCACTTCCAATGGGTTCGAACCCATTGGAAGTGGCCCTTTCCCACGTGAACGTGGGAAAGGGACCGGGCAAGGCGGGCGGCGGGGCAGTCAGCGGTCAGTGGTGATCTGAACCTGCACGGAGCGGATCGACAGCTTGACTCTCTGCCGCAGGGGCTCCGGCGCCGGGTCGCAGCACGAGCGAGCCACAAGATGTTTGACGATGCGGTCGAGGTTGTACTTGGCCAGGCATGGACCGCACTCGATCAGATGCTGGCGTATCTCGGCACAACTGGCATCATCGGCCTCGTTGTCGAGGAAGAGATAGAGGTCGGCCAAGACGTCGGCGCAGTCGCGTGCATGATGCCGGCCGCAACCCATTACCGCTCACCCGCTCCGGAGGCCGCCATCCCGCGGTCGCGGGCGTAGTCGGACAACAACTCACGCAGCTGACGCCGTCCTCGGTGCAGCCGCGACATCACGGTGCCGATCGGCGTTCCCATGATCTCGGCGATCTCCTTGTAGGGGAAACCCTCGACATCGGCAAGGTAGACCGCCAGCCGGAAGTCCTCTGGCAGTGACGCCAGGGCTTGCTTGACGTCGGAGTCCGGCAGGTGCTCTAGCGCCTCCATCTCCGCTGACTTCAGCCCCGATGAGCTGTGCGACTCGGCGGCCGCGATCTGCCAATCCTCGATCTCCTCGGTCATCTGTTGCGCCGGCTGCCGCTGCTTCTTTCGGTAGGAGTTGATGTAGGTATTCGTGAGGATGCGATATAGCCACGCCTTCAGATTTGTGCCAGGGCGGAACTGGTGGAAGGCGCTGAACGCCTTGGCGTAGGTCTCCTGGACGAGATCCTCGGCGTCTTGCGGGCTGCGCGTCATGCGCAGCCCGGCGGAATAGAGCTGGTCGAGAAAGGGCAGCGCGTCCCGCTCGAAGCGGTCCATGCGCTGTTGCGGAGTCTCGACGAGCGCGGCCTCGCTCATGGGCTCCTGGGCGGCGTTGTCATCAGGGTCAGTCATCGCTGCCCAGCCTAGCGGCGAGCGGCGACAGGTACCGGCGGTCGCACCAGACGTCGCACCAGGCAACAGCACCGCGACGTCGACCTCCGAGGTCACGCCCGCGCGAACCGGAACGGTGGCGAGCACGAACACCTCCTGACGCGACCGGCACAACGCGGCTGGACGACAGCCACAACCGCCAGTCCTCAGCTGTTGTTCCCCAGCCGACGCTCCGATCGTCCTCAGCCATGCCGCAATCGACGCCGGATCCAGGTCAAGACGACGCGGACGACGAGGTCGATTGCCTCCTGCTGCGTCCCCTCGGTACGGGACGGGACACGGAACTGATGGTCTGCGCCCGGAACCGTCACCACCGACTGCAGCGGCGGAAACTCGTACGGAGCGCCCAGCAGATCCCGCTCTCCCTGCACGACGATGCTCGGCAGGCCGGAGCCCAGGAGCTCATGGACTCTCGACTTCTCGGGGCGGCCCGCTGGGTGCAGGGGGAACGCCAGGGCAACGATCCCGGCTGCGCCCAGATGTCGCCCCGTACGACAGGCCACCCGGGCGCCGGCGCTGCGGCCACCCAGGATCAGCGGCGTGTGCGGGCGCAAGGCGCTCATCGCCGCACGCAAACCATCGTCGAGCACGGCGGGCGCCGCCGCGATACGCCGTCCTGACACCCGCCACGGTTGCTCGATGAGCGCCACCGTGATGCCGTGCCGAGGCAGCTGTCGAGCCAGCGCCACCAGATCGGGGCTGTCGGTGCCGCCGCCTGCGCCGTGCGTCAGGACCAGCGTCGCCCAGGGTCTCGGGGAGCGGCGTTGCAACAGCCCGGCCGTACCGTGCGCAGTCTCGATCAACCGGCGAGCGG
Source organism: Nocardioidaceae bacterium (assembly GCA_013696555.1). Lineage (GTDB taxonomy): Bacteria > Actinomycetota > Actinomycetes > Propionibacteriales > Nocardioidaceae > JACCYJ01. The sequence continues at coordinate 4,560 of JACCYJ010000037.1, forward strand.
GCATGAACCGCTCCTACGGCTGCTCAGCAGCGATGGGATCCAGAAGTTGCGGACCGTTGTTGCGGACGTTGTTGACCTCTGTCGACACCGGATAGGCCTCGAGCCGCCCCGGTGCCGCGGGTACGAGCAACTTCAGCAGCGAGTCTCGATCGGAGGTCGTCGGATCCAGCCAGGCACCGTAGCGCTCCTGCTCCACCAGCAGGGGCATCCGATCGTGGATCTGGCCCACGTCATCCTCGGCGGTGGTGGTCAGCACCGTGCAGGTCCACCAGAACGCTCCCGGATCATCGTCGGCCTTGTTCTTGTCGCGCCAGATCTCGTACAGACCGGCGAGCGCGAGGACGCCGCCATCTTTGCGGTGGATGAAGAAAGGCTGCTTGCGAGGCTTTCCGGAGGGCCCGGTCGAGGTTGTCGGATACCACTCGAAGTATCCGTCCGCCGGCAGCAGGCAGCGCCGGGCGGCGAAGGCGCGGCGGTACGCAGGCTTATCGGCAACCGACTCCATCCGCGCGTTGATCATCCGACTCCCGATCGCGAGATCCTTGGCCCACGACGGGACCAGACCCCAGCGCAAGGTGGTGAGCCGACGCACCGAGGGGGCGTCGCGGTTCCCCTGGGGGCGACGCTCGATGACCGCCGGCACGGTCTTGGTCGGAGCCACGTTGTAGTCAGGAGCGAGCGACTCCTTGACGTCGACCGACGCAATCTCGAACTCCTCGACAAGGTCCTCGGGCGACCGGCTGGCCGCATACCTGCCGCACATGGCGGCAGCCTCGCACATCTGCCGATGCGCAGGCCGCCCGTTCACAGGTCCCGTCGTGTCCGCCCGCCCCGTGAT
>JACCYJ010000051.1 GCA_013696555.1 Nocardioidaceae bacterium
GGGTTCACGTTCGCGCTGGCCGACTCGGCGTTCGCGTTCGCCTGCAACACCTACAACCGGCGCACGGTCGCGTACCGCTGCGACATCCACTACCTCGCCGCGGTGCGCTGCGGGCAGCTCCTTGTCGCCGTGGCGGTGGAGCACTGGCGAGAGGGACGCAACGGCATCTACGACGTCGCCGTGCGGCATGGCGACACCGTGGTCGCGGAGTTCCGAGGTACGTCGCGCGAGATCGGCGGTGTGCTGGTGTGAGGGCGGTACGGTGTCGAGAAGGCGCACTGAACGGGGGATGCTCATGCACACTGTGGCCCGCGCCACCGCGCTGGCGCTCGCGCTGCCGCTGGCCGCAGGGACGCTAGCCGCCGCCTCTCCTCCGGCACCCCCGGTGCCCGACTTCTCGGGAGCGCTCTCGCACCCGCGAGAGGACCCGTACTACCCGAGCAAGGGCGACCCGCGGGTCGATGCGCTGCACTACGAGCTCGAGCTGCGGTGGACACCCAGGACCCGCACGCTCACCGGCACGGCAGCGATCACGGTGCGAGCAGCCCGCGACGTCCAACGTCTGCAGCTGGACCTCGGCGACTCACTCAGGGTGCGCGGCGTGCGCCTCGACGGCACGCCGGTGCCGGCGCGCCACCCCGGCAAGTACCTCGTCATCGACACCGGTGCGCTGGCGAAGGGAAGTCGGCACACACTGCGGATCGCGTACTCCGGGACGCCGAAGCCGGTCAGGGCACCGGTGTCACGCAGCGACTTCTCGACGGTGGGGTGGACCACCACCCGGTCCGGCGACGTCTGGACGATGCAGGAGCCGTTCGGCGCTTTCACGTGGTACCCGGTCAACGACCACCCGTCGGACAAGGCGTACTACGACGTCACGATCAACACGCCGAGGGGCGAGGTCGGCGTCTTCAACGGGCGGATGACGAGTCGGCGCGTGGTCGACGGCCGCACGGTGACTGGTTGGCACCTGGCGGCGCCGGCGGCCAGCTATCTGACGACGATCGCCATCGGCGACTACCGGCGCTACCGCGACACCGGACCGCACGGTCTGCCGATCACGTACTGGGTGGAGCGCGGTGACCGCGACCTGCTGCCGGAGCTGCGGCACACGCCGGCGCTCATTCGCTGGTTGGAGCGGCATCTCGGTCGCTATCCGTTCGACCGCATCGGGGCCGTCGTCGTGCCGAGTCGATCGGCGATGGAGACGCAGACCCTGATCACCATGGGCGCGAACGTCCGGACCCAGGGCGCGCCCTGGGTCGAGGTGCTCCAGCACGAGTACGTCCACCAGTGGTACGGCGACTCGGTGACGCCCGACAACTGGAAGGACATGTGGCTCAACGAGAGCTTCGCGATGTACCTCGAGATCAGGTGGAGTGCCGACAAGGGCTACGCGTCGATGCGCGAATGGCGCCGCTACCTGCGGTTGAATGACCAGTACTTCCGCGACGTCTACGGACCGCCCGGTGAGTACGACCGCGACGACTTCGGATCGGCCAACGTCTACTACTGCGGTGCACTGATGCTCGATCGGTTGCACGCGAAGCTCGGTGACCGGCTGTTCTCGCAGGTGCTGCGTCGGTGGCCGCAGCGTCACGCGGGCGACAACGTCGACCGGGACGACTGGATCGCCTGGCTCAACCGCGTCACCGACCGCAACCTGCGTCCGTTCGTGACCGACTGGCTGACCTCGCCGCGCACTCCGCGCTGAGCCGCCCAGAGTTGTCACTGGCTCGGGACGCCCTGACGTCGGCAGGGAGTGACAAGTGCCCGGGGGGCTCAGAACAGCAGTGCGGACGCGGGGTCCTGCATGATCGCCGCCACGTCGGCGAGGAAGCGCGACCCCGCCGCGCCATCGACGACCCGGTGGTCGAACGACAACGCCAGCGTGGTGATGTCGCGCGGCCGGATCCGACCTCGCACCAACGAGCCCAGCGACTGCTTCATCCGAAAGAGGACGTGCATGGCCGACTGTATGCGCAGGGAGCCGGGGAACGGGAACGCGCTCAGCTCTTGGCGGAAACCGAGGATGGATCTTGAGAGAGTTCCTTGCCGCAGTGCACCGCGCTACCACATCGCCCCACACGGTCTAGGCGGTAGCACGCTCGTCGGCAGGTGTCCGGAACTGAACAGAAAGACCACCAAACGACCACATGTACCACGTGGTCTGAGGGTGTCAGGCCCTCACTCAGCCTCGCATGGAAACGGCCTCGAACCTGCTCGAATAGCCTCTGACCTGGGCAAACGCTGGTCGGCCAGATCGCACTGAAAAGCGGAAGGTCGGCGGTTCGATCCCGCCCCTGCCCACCTCAGTGACCAGCGCGACCCATCGAACGCCCCGCCCAGCTCACCGAGCGGGGCGAACCTGACAGCAACGCCCACAACGGCGGGTTACTGAACGCGCATTGACATTTCCAACCCTGCAACGCGTGGGGGCGGGCGCGTCCTCTCAGGCTGGCAGGCCCTTGCCGCCCTGAACCGTCAGCTGGGTCTGGCCAGCTATCCCTGCGATCAACGGTCTCGCCTCCTGGATGAGTGCCCGGATGTCCTCAGGTTCAAGCGATGCATCATGAGCGGCCTGGTCGGTCCAGACCTCGGAAACCCACACCGCCGCAGGCTCGTCTGAAGTGCTGACGATGTAGTAGATGCAATCGGGATTTCGCTCAAGCAGCTCTGCGGCCTGCAGCAGGTAGCGAACCAGGTCAGTGCGCTTCCCTGACTGAGCCGAGAACTTGCCGAAGACTCCGTAGGTCATGCCGGCACTGTAACCGGGCTAATATGCCGCAGCGGCCTCGAGGCAGTCCCTTGCACGTAACAGTGCAGCCGAGCATGAACGCCTACCAGTTCGACGGAAACAACACTCAGGCAGGGGCAAAGCGTTCTGCAGCGGATCCGGACCGCGATGTCCTGCTGAGCTGTTGGACGCAGTGTTCTTGGGTAGCTGGATGCTTCATCCTGGTAGTGGTAGCGATACGCGGCTACCCGGATCTCGTCATTGGTGAGCCAAATATGAGCCGCTGCTCGTCAGTGATCCGGTGCGACCAAACCCCTGGAAGCCATGCTGGAGTGCTTCCCTGGTCAGGCTGGACTTGCGGCAGGTCGGTACGTGCAGATGAGCACCCCTGTGGTCGACGTCGAGGTGGAGATCAACTCGAGGCTGCGCGCCTGCCCATCGTCGGGAACAGGCGCTTGCCGCCACCGAGCAGGATCGGTTCGATCATCAAGCGGTACTCGTCAACGAGGTGGTGATGAACGAGCTGCGCTGCGAGGGAGGCGCTGCCTATGACCTGAATGCCGCCGATGCGGTGTCGAAGCTCACTCACGGCGCCGATCGCGTCGCTGCCGCCGAGCAACGTCGAATTCGACCATCCCAGGTCGTCTTGGGTCAGCGTCCGCGACGCGACGTACTTGGGAATCTCGTTCATCTGGTCGGCGAAAGGATCACCGGCGCGGTCCGGCCAGGCGCCAGCCATCACCTGCCAGGTCCGACGACCGAACAGCAGCGCCTCGGTGGTCTGCATCACCTCGTCGAGCAGCGGCCCCATCGTCTCAGGGTCGAAGAACGGCATGGACCAGCCGCCATGCCCAAAGCCCCCGTCGGTGTCCTCCTCCCGCCACCGGGAGCCTGTACGACGCCGTCAAGGCTGATGAAGTCACTGAGAACGATGCCCATCGCTGCTCCTCAGGTCCGTTGGAAAATCAGAGTATGGACTGGCAACGCATCGGAAACTCATCGGCGGCCCGCGGCAACCCGGTCGCGTTCGAGGGTCCACGCAGGGTGACACCGAGACAACGAGCCAGCGCGGTGGGGCCCCTTCGCGACGGGGTCCCACCGCGCCGTACTCGCTAGCTGTCGAGGTTGTCCAACAGACCCGTCATAATGTCGATCTCTGCCATCTGGGCCTCGATGATCACGTCGGCCAAGGCCTGAGCGTCGGCATTCTCGCCATTCTCAAGCTCGGTCTCGGCCTGCGTGATAGCGCCCTCGTGGTGCTGGATCATCCCCTCCAACCACATCCGGTCGAAGGCAGCACCTTGCGCCGCTGCCATGCGGTCCATGTCCTCGCTGGACATCATGCCGGGCATGGACATGTCGCCGTGGTCCATGCCGCTCATCGACGTGTCCGGGGTGGGTTCACCCCACGCCTCGAGCCACGCTGTCATCTGCTCGATCTCTGGCTGCTGTGCCGCCTTGATCTGCTCTGCCAGATCACTCACCTGTTGACTGCTCGCCTGCTCCAGAGCCATCTCCGCCATCTGGACTGCCTGGGCGTGGTGAGGGACCATGTCGGTCGCGAAGGTGACGTCGGCAGAGTTGTGGCCCTCAGCGGCCGCTCCAGCGTCAGTGTCAGAGTCGTCGCCGCACGCTGCAATGGTGAGGAGCGCCAGCGCGGCCAATGGAAGAGCAAGCAATCGTTTCATCCGGTTCATCGTCGTTGATGCCTTTCGTCGTGTCGGAGTTGCGTCTGGATTGAGCGGAGGCGGAGTCCGCTCAGGTACGTGAGACGCAAAGACGTGTCAGCGACGGGGAAAGATTGGCACCTGTAAGGCGTGCCAGGCGGCCACGCACAAGGCGCACCTGTGGTGGCGAGACCAGATCTCGCCGGTTCACGCGTCGACCTCTGTGAAGATTCCAGAGAAGCAACAGGCCGCCACCGATGATCCCTAGGCAGAGATCCCCTGCACCAACCGCAGACAGCTCCGACGCCGAGGGCTGAGAGCGGGTGGGGTCACCGGACAGCGTGCCCGCAGACGACAGCGCGTGATCGCTGTTCGCCTGCTGCAAGACTTCAGCGGCGTGGGACACGTGAGCAGCCGAGCTCATCACCATGGTGTGGCCCGTTGCGATGCCGTGCATCCACACCATGCCGCCGACTGCCACCAGCACGACGAGAAGGTGCCGGGGAGCAAGCCGTGTCATGCCGAGACCGAGCTTCTCGTGCGCGTTGGCGAGGGCGCGGGCGTTGAGCGCTGGCCGGATGCGGGGAGTTTCAGGCGCTTGAGGAGGAGCGCGTTGACGGCAACCAGGAAGCTCGAACCGGACATCGACAAGGCAGCGATCTCCGGACGCAGGACGAGGCCCAAGGAAGGCTCGAAGACGCCGGCGGCGATCGGCAAGGCGATCGCGTTGTAGCCGACCGCCCAGCCGAGGTTCTGTCGCATCTTGCGCAGGGTCCCACGCCCGATGCGCAGGGCAATGGCCACATCGAGAGGGTCTGAGCGCATGAGGACGACGTCGGCAGTCTCGATGGCGACGTCGGTACCCGCGCCGATGGCGATGCCGAGGTCTGCTTGCGCCAGCGCCGGTGCGTCGTTGACTCCGTCACCGACCATGGCAACCCGCCTGCCGGCGCGTTGCAGCTCGGTCACCTTGGCCGACTTGTCGCCCGGCAGCACCTCGGCGATGACCGTGTCGATCCCGAGCTGGGCGGCGATCCGCCGGGCGGTCGCCTCGTTGTCACCGGTGAGCATGACGACACCGATACCGGCTTCGTGCAGCGCTGCCACCGCGGCTGCAGCGGTCTCGCGTGGGGCGTCAGCAAGCGCGAAGACTCCGGCAATGCGTCCGTCGACCGAAGCCAGCACCGCGGTACGGCCGGCAGCGGCCAGCTCATCGCGGCGACGCCCGAGCTCACCCAGCTCGACCCCTTCGGCGCTCATCAGCCTGCGGTTGCCGACCGCCACGCGCCTACCCTCCACCTCGGCGACGGCGCCATGTCCCGGGACGTTGCGAAAGCCGTTGGCGGATAGACCTGCGACCGCCGCATCCTCTGCATGCCGGACTATCGCGCGGGCAAGGGGGTGCTCGGACTCACGTTCGACGGCCGCCACCAGTGCAAGGAGCTCGTTCTCTTCCAGACCGTGCACCAAAACATCGGTCACCTGCGGATCGCCCTTGGTGAGGGTGCCGGTCTTGTCCATGACGACGGTGTCGATGCGAGCCGAGGTCTCCAGCGCGGTGGCGTTCTTGAACAGCACGCCTCGCTGCGCCCCCAGGCCGCTCCCCACCATGATCGCCGTCGGCGTCGCCAATCCCAGAGCGTCAGGACAGGTGATCACCACCACGGTGATGGCGAACAACAACGCCATCTGCGTTCCGGCACCCACGGCCAGCCACGTCAAGAATGTCGCGGAGCCCCCGATCAGGGCGACCAGCACCAGCCAGAACGCTGCCCTGTCGGCCAGTCTTTGCCCCGGTGCCTTGGAGTTCTGAGCCTGCTGGACCAAGGCCACGATCTGCGCCAGGGCGGTGTCGGATCCGACCTTGGTGGCTCGCACCCTCAGCGTGCCGGTGGTGTTGACCGACGCGCCGATGACCTCGGCGCCGGCGGACTTGGCGACCGGCAGACTCTCCCCAGTGACCATCGACTCGTCGACGTCGGACTCGCCGTCCTCGACCGTCCCGTCGACCGGGATCTTGGCACCAGGGCGTATCAGCAGCAGGTCTCCGACCTGGACGTCAGACGTCGGAACCTCGACGGCTTGCTGGTCCCGTAGCACCACCGCCTTCGGCGGTGCCAGCTCCAGCAGGCCGCGGATAGCCTCGTTGGCGCCCCCACGGGCCCGCATCTCGAACCAGTGCCCCAGCAGCACGAAGGCCGTCAACACGGTTGCGGCCTCGTAGAAGACCTCGCCTCCCCCGGTGAGGGTGACGCCCACGCTGTAGAGCCATCCGGCGCCCACCGCGACAGCGACAAGGACCATCATGTCCAAGGTGCGCGCGCGCAGCGCCCGATAGGCGCCGTCAAAGAAGATCCACGCCGAGTAGAAGACAACGGGCACCGACAGGATCAATGAGAAGACGTCGTCGCGGAGCCCCAGCGGGGCCTGCGCATCAAAGTTCAAGACCTCCCGGCCGATCGGAGACCACAACAAGATGGGTACCGACAGCACGACGGCCACCAGAAACCGGTTGCGCATGTCGGCCGCCATGTCCGCCATCGACATGCCGCCGTGGTGGCCGCCGTGGCCCATCGCGTCCTGGGCCGTCATCGTGCCCTGAGTCGCGTGCTCGTCATGAACGGCGGTAGTCCGCGGCTCCGCCATCGCGTCGCACATGTGGTGCGGCACGGACTGCCCGGCGCAGTGATAGCCGCAGTCTCGAACCCAACCCGTGAGCTCGGAAATGGAGGTCCGGCCGGGGTCGTAGGTGACAGTGGCGGTCTGACTCACCGCATTGGCCTCGACCGCGATCACTCCAGGGCGGCGAGACAACACCGATTCCACAACTGCTTCCGACGTCGCCCACTGCAGGCCGCCGACCTGCAGGACGGTGCGCTGCTTGGTGGTGTCGATCATGCTCCCTCGCTCCGAGTCAGTCTCTGGTGGTTGACAGCGGTTGGAAGCGGCGCAGGCGCAGGCTGTTGCTGACGACGAACACCGAGCTGAACGCCATCGCCGCAGCGGCGATGATCGGGTTGAGCAGCCCGGCGGCAGCCAGAGGAAGCGCAGCCACGTTGTACGCGAACGCCCAAAACAGATTGCCCTTGATGACCGTCAGGGTGCGGCGAGCCAGTCGAATGGCGTCCGCGGCCACACGCAGGTCGCCTCGTACGAGGGTGAGATCGCTGGCCTCGATGGCGACGTCGGTGCCCGTGCCCATGGCTAGGCCGAGATCTGCCTGCGCCAGGGCGGCGGCGTCGTTGACACCATCGCCGACCATGGCGACCGTCCGGCCCTCCGACTGCAGCCGCTTGACGGCGGCCACCTTTTGTTGCGGCAGGACGTCGGCGATGACGCGCTCAATGCCTACCCCGGCTGCGACCGCCTCGGCCACTGTCTTGTTGTCCCCAGTCAGCATGACCGGCGTCAGTCCCAGCGCGCGCAGCTGACGAACCGCTTCCGCCGAGGTCGGCTTGACGGTGTCGGCCACCAGAATCAGGCCGCGCACCCCGCCGTCCCAGGCGACCGCGACAGCGGTGGCGCCGTCCCCCTCGGCCTTGTCCTTCGCGGTGGCAAGGTCGTGGGGCAGGTCCCACCCTCGGTCATGCAGCAGCTGCGAACGGCCGACGACCACCTTCGTGCTCCGGTGGTCCTCGACGACGGCACCCTGCACCCCCAACCCTTCAAGGTTGGCGAACTCCGCCACGGTCGGGAGCGGTCCGAGCTGACTACGGGCCCCGGCGGTGATGGCCTGCGCGATCGGATGCTCCGAGGCGTCCTCCAGGGCTCCGGCGAGCCGCAGCACCTCATCCGCGTCCTCACCTGCTGCGGGTACGACGTCGACCAGGGCCATGCGTCCGGTGGTGACTGTGCCGGTCTTGTCGAGCACGACCGTGTCGACGTGGCGGGTCGACTCCAGCACCTCCGGTCCTTTGATCAGGATGCCTAGCTGCGCGCCCCGGCCAGTGCCGACCATCAATGCCGTGGGTGTGGCCAGACCCAGTGCACAGGGGCAGGCGATGATCAACACCGCCACCGCTGCGGTGAACGCGGCGGTGGTCCCGGCACCCGAGATGATCCAGTAACCGAGCGTCGCCAGTGCGAGCGCGATGACGACCGGGACGAAAACCGCTGACACCCGGTCCGCAAGCCGCTGCACTTGCGCCTTGCCGTTCTGCGCTTCCTCCACCAGCCGCGCCATCTGGGCCAGTTGCGTGTCGGCGCCAACTCGTCTTGCGCGGACCAACAGCCGGCCGCCGGCGTTGACGGTGCCACCGACGACCGAGTCACCGGGGGAAACCTCGATCGGCACCGACTCGCCGGTCACCATGGACGCGTCGACAGCTGAGCTACCCTCCTCGACCACGCCGTCGGTCGCGACCTTCTCGCCTGGTCGTACCGAGAAGAGGTCCGCGACCTGGAGCTGGTCGATCGGGATTCGCTGCTCGCTACGCCGCCCTAAGGAGTCCTCGCGCAAAACGGCGACGTCTCGGGCTCCTAGCTCGAGCAGTGCGCGTAGCGCTGCGCCCGCACGTCGCTTGGAGCGGGCCTCGAAGTACCGGCCGGCGAGGATGAATGTCGTGACCCCCGCCGCCACCTCCAGGTAGATACTCGCCATGCCCTCGCCCTGGTTGGCGACAAGCTGGAAGGTGTGCCGGAGGCCCGGCTCTCCCGCTCCTCCGAGGAACAAGGCGTAGAGCGACCAGCCCAGCGCGGCCAGCGTGCCCATCGAGATGAGGGTGTCCATGGTCGTGGAACCGTGCCGGAGGTTCGTCCAGGCGGCCCGGTGGAACGGCCAACCGCACCAGAGGACTACCGGCGCCGTCAGCGTCAGCGAGAGCCACTGCCAGTAGGTGAACTGAAGCGGGGGGATCATGGCCATCGCGACGACAGGGATCGAGAGGACCAGAGACACGATGAGCCGCTGTCGCACCTGGTCCACGGGGCTCTGGGATGGCGCGTCGGTCGCTTGAGCGGTTGGCTCAGCGGAGTCGCTGGACACCGTGGCGGTGTACCCGGCCTGTTCGACCGCGGCGACGAGGTGAGCCGTCTCCACTTCGGTGGTTGCTGGCAGCAGGATCCTCGCCTTCTCCGTGGCGTAGTTGACGGTCGCGGTGATCCCGTCGATCCGATTCAGTTTTCGCTCGATCCGGGCAGCGCAGGAGGCGCAGGTCATGCCGTTCAACGCGAGCTCGACCTGACGGTCGTCGACACTGCTCACTTCCTGGCCCTCCTGGCGGTTGCTGTCACGCACACTGCGCTCAGCCGTTGACGATCTCGTAGCCGGCATCGGCAACGGCCTGATGTACCACCCCTGGATCGATCGGTTCCTCACTGGTCACCGTGACCCTGCCCGAGGACAGCTCGACGTCGACGTCGCGTACCCCAGGGATCTCGCCAACCTCTTCCTTGACAGACGTCACGCAGTGACCGCACGTCATGCCGCTCACCTGATAGCTGCTGGTGGTACTCATTGCTCTCCTCTCCAGGCCCGGCTGGGCAACGGTCGCGGACTTCATGACCTGACAAGACGTGCGATCGCGTCCGAGGCCTCCGCGATCTTCTGCTGCGCCTGCGGCCCTCCGGCTTCGGCGGCCCTGCGGACGCAGCTGTTGAGGTGCTCATCGAGCAGGCCGAGCGCAACCGCCTGGATGGCCCTGGTGGTCGCCGACATCTGAGTAAGAATGTCGATGCAGTACTGCTCCTGCTCAACCATCCGGTGCAGGCCGCGAACCTGGCCCTCGATCCGGCGCAGACGCTTGAGGTACGCGTCCTTGTCGTCGATGTAACCGTGCGGTGTCGAGTCGTCGACCATCTTCACCCCTCTTCTCGCAAGGGATACTATACCCCCGGTGGGTAATTCCACCAAGGCATGGCTGGTCGGTGTGAGCTGGCTCGGACTACCTCACCGGGGTAGGTCCCTGCCCCGCTGCTCGGTGATCGTCGGGGCGGTGCGGCCGGAACCGCCGCCTGGCTGCGGCGATGGGCTGGGTACCCGCAGCCGCTCTCAGTCACCATGCGAAAGGCTTGAACTTGGAGCGCACTCCAAGAGCTACCGTGACCTCATGAGCGTGATGACCCCGGCAATGAGCGTCGCGCAGGTCGCAGCCAAGGTGGGCGTGCGGCCGGACACGATCCGCTATTACGAACGGGCTGGTCTTCTGCAACCCGCGGAGCGGACCAGCGGCGCGCACCGCCGCTACGGAGAGGAAGCGCTGGACAGGCTTCGTTTCATTCAGGGTGCTCAACGGCTCGGCTTGCGGCTCCGTGAAATTGCGACCCTGTTGGAAGTGCGCGATACCGGGCGCTGTCCGTGTGAACCCGCCGAGCGACTTCTTCGGCAACGCATCGGTGAAATTGATGCCGAGCTGACTCGGCTCACAACGCTGCGGGCTGACCTCGTGCGGATGGCTGACGCGTTGCCAGACCGGGACTGTCCGGACCCAGAACCAGGCAAGTGGTGTCCACCGGGGATGAGGAGGTGAGCGACTCAATGAGTGAAACGGACCTGTGCTGCGGCTGTGACGAATGCGGCTGCGGCTGCAACGGCGCAGAAGGCTGCTGCTAACCGCCCGCACCTACGAGACCTGCTACGTTCCGACGTCGATGCTCCGCGTCGACGGGAACCTGTTGCGGCTCGGGTGACGTCGTACCGTTGATGGTTGGTCGCGACTGATGGTGCGCGCCGCGCGAGTTGGATGGCAGGACTTCCGTCAGCTGCTCCGGAGGGGTCATGAGTGAGCCACTGGTCGAAGTGGTTCGAGCAGGCGTGGTCGAGGCCCTCCACCGAGGTGACCTGGCTGTCGTGGACTCGACAGGCAGCCTGCTCGCCTCAGTGGGTGATCCCGTCGGCAAGATCACCTACTGGCGCTCCGCCGCCAAACCATTTCAGGCACTGCCGTTGATTTTCAGCGGGGCGGCCGCACGGTGGAGATTTTCGGAAGGTGACTTGGCGCTGGTCGCAGGATCGCACAATGGCGAGAGAGTCCACGTGGACCAGGCGGCCGCTCTTCTCGCGAAGATCGGCTGCAACCTGGCTGACCTTGCGTGCGGCGCGCACCTTCCGCTGGAGCCCGAGGCAGCGACGGAGTTGCTGCAAACGGGAGAAGAGCCAAGCGTTCTCCACAACAACTGTTCTGGCAAACACATCGGAATGCTCGCTCTGGCAGAGCATTTCGGAGCGGATCGTGTTGGCTATCAGTTTCGAGATCATCCCGTCCAGGCGGTCATCTTGGAATCGATCTGCGCCTTCTCCGGCGTGCCGAACGATGTGGTCGCCATCGGAATCGACGGGTGCGGGGTCCCGTGCTTCGGCACGAGTGTCTACCACTTGGCCTGGGCCTTCGCACGGTTGATGGACCCTCGCGGCGTTAGCGGAGCCTACTCAGGTGCGGCGCATGTCATCCAGGCAGCCATGACGGCGCATCCCTACCTCGTTGCCGGCCGCGGTCGTCTCGACACCGACCTGATGCAGGTGGGAGGTGACCTCATTGCCAAAGGAGGCGCGAGCGGCGTTCACTGCGTCGGACTGTCCGGCGGGGTGGGGCTTGCTATCAAGATTGAAGATGGTTCCACCGGCCCCCCGCCGGCCCCGGGCGGAGTCGCCACAATTGCCGCCCTGCGTCAACTAAGAATGCTTGATGATGCTCAGGTCCAATCACTCGACGCGCACGCCAATCCGCTTCTGCGTAGTGTCGATGGCCAGATAGTCGGTGAAGTCCGCGCCAGTTTCAACCTCTCCTCGAACTAGTGCCAGCGCCGTTTTCCTGAGAGAGCCCGAGCTTTCGTCACGCCCGGTCACTACCGTTGCCGGACGGCGTCCATGGTCGTCTCCAGCTGCTGTGCGTGGGCGGCCTTGTGTTCCAACACGTACCGTTCAAGGAACCGTTGCAAGTGTTCGGGTCCGTACTTGCGGTTGTGCCCCATGTGATCGAGGTGTTCGCTGCGCAGCTGGCCAAGTTGCTCAGCCAGTGCGGCAAGGGCAGTGTCGAGCGCCTCGCGCAGGTTGTCGAGACTTTGACCGGCGGCGGCGGCGACGGCCGCATTCCGGCCCGGGTGCTCATGTGTGCGCCCGACCGCGACGCCTTCGTCCTTCAACTGAGCGGCCACGTCGTCAGCGAAGAAGCGTGAGAACTCGGCGATGTGGGCGAGGTTCTCTGCCAGCGTCCACTGGCCGCCACCCGGGTCTGTGTGCAGGAGCTCCACGGGGATCGTGGCGGCGAGAGCGCGGAGGCGCTTGTCCAACTCGTCGTTGGCGATCCGAACCGCGTCCGCCCTTGCCTGACCGGACATCCCCGCACTCAACATTCGTCGATGCACACGTTGACGAGTTCACCTAAGCCTTCGATGGCAGTCCGCACCGTCTGGCCCGGGCGCAGATAGACCTCTGGCGTGCGCCCTGCTCCCACACCACCCGGAGTGCCAGTCGCGATGACGTCTCCGGGCTCGAGCGTGAAGATCGTACTCAGATACCGGACGAGCTTCGCTGGTGCAAAGAGCAGATCCGAGGTGTTTCCGGCCTGCATGAGTTCGCCATCGACCTCGCAGCGCACCTCCAGGTCGTCCGGGTCGATCTCGTCGGTGGTGACCAAAGCGGGGCCGAGCGGTGTCGTGGACTCGAACGTCTTGCCTTGCAGGAATTGGGTAGTCCGAAACTGCCAGTCCCGCACCGAGACGTCGTTGAAAATAGTGAAGCCGGCGATGGACTGGCGAGCCGCGGCTTCGTCGGCGCGACGGACGGGCTGACCCATAACTATTGCGAGCTCCACTTCCCAGTCCACCTTGTTGGACACGGCTGGCAGCACGATGGGGTCGCGCGCGCCGATGAGGGCGCAGGAGTACTTGGCAAAGACCGTCGGATAGGCAGGCAGCTCGCGGCCCATCTCCTTGATGTGGCTTACGTAGTTCAGCCCGATGCAGATGATCTTTCGTGGAAGGGGAATCAGCGGAGCCAGGTCAGCACCGTCCAGCGAGCCGAACGTCTTCCCACCTGCGGCGGCAGTCTGCCGCCAGCTCGGCCCGGAAGCCAACAGCGCACCGACGTCGGAAAAGTCGAGCTCGAACACCTCGTCCCCCTCGACCCGTCCGGCCCGGGTGCCTCCGTCGGTGCGAAGAGTTACCAACCTCATGAGAAGACTCGCGTGACGTGCTGCGGCGTCTCGTGAATCTCCTCCCGATACAGGCCCATGGCCTTGATCACCGGCGCGTCGGTGATCGCGAAGAGGTCGGTTGGTTCGGCCGCTTCGTGCTCGACGATGGCCCACGACGGGATAGCCAGCATGTCGCCGCTGTTCCACTTGAAGAGTTGGCCACTGATGACGCTCGACCCCGCACCCTTGTAGACGACAACCACGCTGCTCCCCACCCTGCGAACTGGACGCGTACGCCTGCCAGGCACCAGTCGATGCATCTCGCAACCCATCGTGGGCATCACCGGGCGACCACTGGTCGGATCGACGAACTCCAGGCTCGCCATCGGCCCGCCACCTTGGCTGAGCAGCGCCGTCAGTGCGGCGTCGATGTCGGCGCGCCGATAGACCAGCAGCGGCGAATGGGAATGCGTGTCTTCGGCGGCGCCCAGCGGCAGCAGCGCCCGGCCACCGTACAAGCGCTCGGAGCGGTTGTGCTCCTGCTCCACATCTTGAAGCTTCTCGTCGGGGTAGTTCTCGAAGAACACCGCGTCTAGCGCTAGGACAGTAGGAATGTCGAGGCCGTCGAACCACACAACGGGTTCGTCCGCGCTGGAGTTGTGATCGTGCCAGTTCCAGCTCGGCGTCAGCACCAGGTCTCCTGGGTGCATGTCGCACGCGTCACCATCGACCGTGGTGTAGACACCATCCCCAACCAGAATGAAACGAATCGCTCCAGGAGTGTGGCGGTGAGCCGGCGCATGCTCACCGGCATTGAGGTACTGCACCGCCCCCCACAGGGTCGACGTGGCGAAGGGCCGTCCCAAGAGCCCTGGGTTAGCAAGTGACAGGACCCGCCGATCTCCACCCTCATGGATGGCGATGAGCTCTCCGGCCCGCTCAGCTAGCGCCAACACCGACGCCCATCGCCACATCCAGGGCTTGGTAGCCGGCTGAGGTGACTGCGTCAACAACTGGTCCGCGATCGGCCACAGCGGTTGCAGGTCGTGCTGCTCGAGGGTGCGATAAAAGCTCGCGAGGGTTTCCGGTGCGGACCCGGTCTCTGTCGGTCCCATGCGGTACCGTCCTCGTGGGTTTTGCGGAACGTTATTCTGTCATGTGGGATCAGTGTGGTGCAAGGCGCAACCTCCTGAGGAATGCCCGGCTCAGGGCCACAGTGGTGCGCCCGCACTCGCCGAACCCACAGCGGCCGCGTAGCGCGCAAAGACCCCCGTACGGTAGTGCGGCTGCGGCGGCGTCCAGCCTGCCAAGCGGGTGGCGAGGTCGACGCCCTCTGCCTCAATACTGCGCGCTCTAACGTCGATCCGAACCAGGTCGCCCTCGCGTAGGCCGGCAAGTGGGCCTCCGACAGCGGCCTCCGGCGCGACGTGACCAACCATCAGCCCGTTCGTGGCGCCGCTGAAGCGACCGTCAGTGACCAGGGCAACTTCGTTCCCCAGTCGCTCGCCGATGATCGCGGCGGTCACCGAGAGCATCTCCCGCATACCAGGACCACCGCGGGGCCCCTCGTAGCGGATCACCACGACGTCACCTGGCTTGATTCGGCCGGCTATGACAGCGTCGTATGCGTCCTCCTCCCGGTCGAAGACCCGCGCCGGTCCGCGCTGCGAGGTCAGGGTGTGGGCGGTGATCTTGACGACCGAGCCCTCTGGGGCAATGTTGCCCCGCAAGACTACTAACCCGCCCTCCGTACGCAGTGGACGGTCGAGCCCGGCGAGAACGTCCTGGCCGGGGGTCTCTTTGGCCCCGGCGACCGCTTCCGCCAATGGTTCCCCGGTCACTGTCAACGCAGAACCGTCGACCAAGCCGCCGGTGACGAGTCGCTGGATGAGCAGGGAGATGCCACCGGCTTTGTGGAGGTCGACCGAGGCGTACCGCCCGCCTGGGAGGAGGTCGCACAGCAGAGGTGTCTGCCGGCTGATCCGGTCGATGTCGTCGAGTGTGAAGACAACACCTACTTCGGACGCCAGGGCGAGCAGGTGCAGGACGGCATTGGTGGAGCCGCCGCTTGCGGCCACAGCCGCCGTGGCGTTCTCGAACGCGGGCCGGGTCAGGATCTGGCTCGGCCGGATGCCGCGCTCGAGCGCGACCATGATCTGCTTCCCCGCCCCTTCGGCAGCGTCGTCCTTCGCAGCGTTGACAGCGGGGATCGAGTTGAAGCCGGCCGGGGAAAGGCCGATGCTCTCCATCACCATCGACATCGTGTTGGCGGTGAACTGTCCGCCGCAGGCCCCGGCACCCGGACAGGCGACGGACTCCATCTCCGCAAGCTCTTCCTCGGCGAGGTCGCCGGACGCGACCGCACCAATGGCCTCGAAAACCTCCCCCATGGCCAGGTCGCGACCACGAAAACGGCCGGGCAGGATGGAACCGCTGTACAGGATGAGACCGGGGCGGTCGAGGCGAGCGAGGGCCATGGCCGCGGCTGGAACGGTCTTGTCGCAACCGACGATGCAAACCAACGCATCAAACATGTGGCCCCGCGCAACGAGCTCAATCGAGTCCGCGATCAGCTCGCGGCTCACCAACGATGCCTTCATCCCCTCGGTGCCCATGGTCACCCCATCGGAGATGGCGATCGTGTTCACCTCCATGGGCGTGCCACCCGCCGCACGGACGCCCATCTTGACTCGCTCCGCAAGCCGGCGATGGGTGAGATTGCAGGGCATGGTTTCGATCCAGGCGTGAAAGACACCGACGATCGGCTTGCGTAGATCGTCCGGCGAGAATCCGGTGCCGTACAGGTACGCACGGGCAGCGGCACGGGATCGGCCGTCGTACAACCTGCTGCTGAAGCGCCGATGGTCGGAGAATGTCGAGGTCACAGCTAGGGTCCGTCTCAGTAGACGCGGGCCAGGAGGCCGCCATCGACGACCACATCGATGCCAGTGAGGTAGCTCGCGTCGTCGCTGGCAAGGAACACGGCCACGTTAGCGATGTCCCGTGGCGTGGCGAATCGGCGTAGCGGGTAACGATCCGTCACCTCCTTGCGGGCCGCTGCGGGGTTGGGTTGGTGATCGAAGAACTCCGCTCCCATGGGGGTGTCGACGTCGCCAGGGCAGATCGCGTTGCATCGGATGTTCTCCGGGCCGTGAGCGGTTGCGACCGCCCGTACCAAAGCGCGCAGGCCACCCTTCATCGCCCCGTAGGCGGGGAGGTCGGGGTCACCGACGATGCCGAGGACAGAGGCGGTGACAATGATCGAGCCACCACCCCGCTGGCGCAGATGTGGCAGCGCGTGTCGGATACCGAGGTAAACCCCACGCATATTGGTGGCATGCATGCGGTCCCACTCAGTCTCCGGCGTGTTTTCGAGGAGTGCGAGGAATTGGACGGCAGCGTTGAGGTGAATGATGTCGAGGCCGCCGAAGTTCGTGACGGTCTGATCGACCATGCTGCGGTTGCCGTCGTCAGTGGCAACATCGGCCCGAACAGCCAGGGCCGTTCCGCCAGTCTTCTCGATCATGCGCGCCGTCGACGCGACGGCATCGCCGTCGACGTCGACGCAGGCGACTGAGGCGCCCTTCTCGGCGAACCGAACAGCCACCGACTCCCCGATGCCGCTCCCTGCGCCGGTGACGATGGCCGACTTCCCGGCCAGGTTCACGACCGGGACCTCAGCGAGGTAGCGGCGGATGCCGCCGCGCGGGCAACGGCCGAGCGCGTACGGGCCAGCTCTGCCGGTCCATGCATCGTCGATACGTACAGCAGTCCCCTCGGAATGACGTGCAACCCCTCATCCAGCAAGGCTTCGGCGAACACGCGGTAGGCGGCTGGGTCTGTTCGAACCGTGTCGGCATAGGACGTCACGGATGTGCTGGCGTAGAACGCGTGTGCCGCTGCCCCGACCGAATTGACAACCAACGGCAGGCCAGCTTCCGCTGCCTCGTCGCGGAGGATCTCGGCGAGCTGGGCGCCGGTGTCCTCCAGCTGGGGGTATATCTCGTGCGCGCGTCGCTCCAGCTCGGTGACCGACGCCACGGCAGCCGCAGCGCAGACCGGATTGGCGTTGGACGTGCCGATGTGGGCCACGGCGCCCGAGGCGACGACTTCCATCACATCCGCGCGTCCGCAGACCGCGCTGATCGGGAAGCCTGCACCCAGCGCCTTTCCCAGCACCGCAAGGTCCGGCAGAACATCGAGGCGTTCTTGGGCGCCTCCCAGCGACAGTCGGAACCCCGTAATGACCTCATCGAAGATGAGCAGGGCACCCACTTGCTGGGTCCGCTCTCGTACTTCCTCCAGGTAGCCAGGATCGGCGGTGAAGCAGCCACCGTTCACGGCAACGGGCTCCATGATGACCGCCGCCACGTCATCGGTGAGGGTGGCATGCAACGCATCGAGGTCGTTCCACGGCAACACAGAGACCGACGAGGAGGCCAGCGGGTCCTGGCCCGCCGTTGCCGGAGATGCATCCCAGTGACCCGGGTTGCCTACGGCCAGGGGGTCGAGCCAGCCGTGAAAGTGGCCGAGGAACTTGATCACTCGGCGACGGCCGGTGGCGGCGCGCGCAATTCGCACCGCTGCGTGAACGGCCTCACTGCCGCTGTTGGAGAACACGCACAGCTCGGCGCAGGGCACGGTGCGGCAGATAGCTTCCGACAGTTCACTCTCACGTCGATGGCTGCCGCCGTACGATATCGCCTCGGACAGCTGCTGATGCGCCGCATAGAGGACGGGTTCCGGCGAATGCCCAAGAACCATCGGTCCATACGCCAATGCGTAGTCCACATAGTCATTGCCGTCGATGTCACGTACATGCGCGCCTCGGCCCTCGACAAACGTGAGAGGCACCGGGAGTTGGTTCGCCCTTATGGCGCTGGACACTCCCCGGGCCAGCGTCTTCCGACGCTGCTCGAATGCGAAGCGAGAGCCGGTGTAACGATCGTGCAGGTCCGGCAGGGCGCTCACGCGCGTCACCCTAGAAGGCACCGTCTTCCGTGGTCAAGATCGGTGATCTGCTACAGAGAACGGGGCGTACAGTCGGCCGCATGCGCACATTCCATGGCGTGACACCGCGCGCTGTCGCCGAGGCGTACTGGGCGGCCGAGTGCACACGTGACCTGGCTGCCGTGCTCGCCTTCTACCACGACGACGCGGTAGTGCGACCGCCTACCGGACCGGCATTGAAGGGTCATGCCGAAATAGCGACCTTCTACGCCGAGGAGATTCGGGACTACCCGGGCCTGGAGGTCACCATCGTGCATGAGGTCGCCGACGGTCCCGAAGCGGCTCTTGAGTGGGAGGCCGTGCTCACTGACCATGGCGGGCACCGATTCGCGTTCCGCGGCGTGAACGTCGTGCGCGTGCGGGACGGCAAGTTCGAGTGGGTGCGTGCCTACTTCGACCCCGCCATGGTCGACGAGACCGCCGGATGACCGCAGCCGAAGAGCGCGTGAACTGGGGACGCTGGCGCGGCCGTTGGATCTGGGACCATGCACCCGAGGCCACCCACTGGTGGCATCGTACGGACAGCGAAAGCCACTACGTCTACCTCCGCCGAACCCTCGAAGTGACGCTCGTTCCGCGGCACGCCCCGGCGAGGGTCACGTGCGACTCCCGCTATGCGCTGCATGTGAATGGGCGACTGCTTGCGCGTGGCCCCGTTCGCAGCGAGCCCGAGTTGCTGGGCTGGGACGTGGTCGATCTGGCACCAGCGCTGGTGCCCGGCCGCAACGTGTTTGTCGCGCTGTGTCGCTACTACGGCGCAGCTGGGCCGTGGTGGCTCCCAGCCGCGCCGCTGGGGACGCTAGGACGCGGCTCGTTCTGCTTCGAAACGGCTCTGAACTCAGGTCTGGACCTCGTCAGCGACGAGACCTGGCACGCGGTGCCCACACCATGGGTCCCGAACCGTTGGGCCACCATGCACGCCTTCCCGCCCGAAGTCGTGGACGGTCGCAGAGCACCCGCAAACCTGCACGATCCCGCCACCGATGACAGCCGGTGGCCGCCCGCAGTGATTCTGTCCGGCCAGCTCGCAGGAACGATCCTGGACCGCCCCCCCGCGGCGCCGTACATGAGCCCGCAGCGCCGCGAGCTGCCGCAGCTGACGTCCACGGAACTGTCACCTAGGCGCCTGCTTGACGGCCAGCCGATCCTCGGCTCTGCGCTCGACGAGCCAGCAGCTGCGTGGCACTCAGTACGAACCGCGGTCCACGGTGACCGCGTTGTGTCCGTGTGGGACGTCGGGCAGATGACCTTGGGACACATACGGGTGCGGCTGACTGGTGTACCTGCGGCTGCTGTCGGTACCGAGGTGGACGTCGTGGCTGGTGAGGACCTTCGTCCGGACGGGCTTCCCGAGATTCGGCCGCGCAGTTGGGCGGCACGGCTTGTCCTGGGAGCCGCTCGCGAACAAGAGGTCACGTTCTTCGATCCCGTCGGGCTTCGTTACCTTGCCGCTCACCACGCCGCTGGCCTGAACGTGTCGCTCGCGGTGGAGGAGGCGGTTTACCCGCGCCGCGACGGAGCCACATTCGAGTGCGACGATCTGCGTTACGTCGAGCTGTGGCGGGCAGCGGTGCGCACCGTGGACTTGTGCTCGACTGACGCCTTCATGGACTGCCCGGGCCGCGAACAACGGGCGTGGATTGCCGACTCCTACGTTCAGATGTTGGTGTCGTACGTCACCAACCCCGATTGGAGACTCATCCGGCACCAGCTGACTCTGACCGCGCAGAGCCGGCACCCCAGTGGCCTTCTCGCCGCTGCGGCGGCTTGCGACTTCGCCCGGGTCGGTCTTACCACTCCCGACTACTCACTGCATTGGATCAGGGCTCTCGCCGCATATTGGCGGCATTCGGGAGACGAGCGGTTCATTCGTGACCTGCGCCCGGTGGCCGAAGGGATCATCGAGCGCTACGAGCACCAGCGGGGGGCCAGCGGCCTGCTCGAAGACTTCCCCGGGTGGGTGTTTCTCGACTGGGCGCAAGTCGACCGCGACAGCATCACCGGTGCGCACGATGCGCTCTACGCAGCGTCGCTCGACGCCTACGCGCAGCTTCCGGGGGCGTACGACGTGGCCGACCTCGTCACCGAAAGCTGCAACGCGTTCGAGGCCCTGTGGGACGAGGAACGTCACGTCTACGTCGACGCGATCGGAACTCGCGGACGCAGCCGCCGGATCAGCCAGCACACCAATGCCATGGCCCTCCTCGCCGAACTAGTACCAGCGCACAGGGTCGAGGGATTGATCGAACTCGTCGCCGATCCGGCCGGGCCGCCGCTCGGTGGGCGCTTGGTCACGACGTTGACTCCAGCCGACGTGCACGGCACGCCCGAGGAGGCTGAACGCATTCTCCGCTTCCAGTTCGAAGCCCCGGCGAACTTCGACGAGGAGCGTGATGTGGTGGCCGCTCAGCCGTGGTTCTGCCGGTTTCTTCACGAGGCGTACGCGCGACACGACCGCCGAGAACACATCCTGCCCAGCCTGCTCCGCTGGGCATTGCACCCGGGGAACGGGACCCTGCAGGAGTTCTGGAGCGCCGACGCAGGTAAATCCAGTCGCTGTCACGGCTGGTCGGCCAGCCCAGCCTACGACCTGACGACCTACATTCTCGGTGTGCGACCAACGGAGCCTGGATACTCCCGGGCAGTCGTCGATCCAGCTCTGGGACCACTTTCGCGGGTATCGGGCCGAGTGCCGACCCCACTGGGTTGGCTGTCCGTGCTCGTGAGCGGCCCAGAGATCCAGCTGGAGGTGCCGGAGGGGATGCTCGTGGCGGTAGCCGGCCGCGAGGTCGGTGTTGGGCGCCATCGAGTCGTGGCTCAGCGCTAGCATCCGGATATGCGTCAGGCGCGGGCGGGGGCACCGGACGCGGTGAGGGCGGCGCCGCGATATCCGATCAACTCGGTAGACAATGCGCTCAAGCTCCTGTTGATGTTTCGTGAGCGGCAGGTGATCCGGGTCTCAGAGGCCAGCACCACTCTAAGTGTCGGTCGGTCGACAGCTCATCGTTTGCTGGCGATGCTCGAGTACCACGGGTTCATCCAGCAGGACGCGGATACCAAGGCATATCGGTCGGGGCCGGCGCTCACCGAAATCGGCCTTGCGATCGTGCACGCTATGGACATCCGGGCACAGTTGCGCCCTTATCTGGAACAGCTCCGCGACGAGCTGGGCGAGACTGTGCACTTGATGGTGCTTCAGGGGACGGACGCCTTGTTCCTCGATAGCGTCGAGAGCTCGAGGGCGCTGCGCACCAGCTCTCGGATCGGCCGCACCTATCCGGCGCACGCGACTTCGGGTGGGAAGGCGCTCCTCGCCGAACTGGCGCCGGAACGCCTCGACGATCTTTACCCGACCGGCAAGCTACCGCCCGGCACGCCCCGCTCGGTAACGACCAAGGCAGACTTGGAGCGCGAGCTCCGTCTCGTGCGCAGACGTGGCTACGGCAGCAACCGAGGCGAGACCGAACCAGACATCGCGGCCGTGGCCGTCGCCATCAAGAGCTCTCTGAACAGACCGGCGGCGGCCATCGCGGTGTCGGCACCGCTGTCGCGGCTCAGCGAGAAGCAGGAGGCTGGCGTGGCGAAGTCCATCGCAGCGGTCGTCGAGAGACTGGCTGACTCTGTCTAGCACGCCCGCGCCAGATTGTGCTGAGCCAGGACGCATACCAGTCATACCGCTTCACACCTGACAGAGGTTTGGCTGGCGGCCGACAACGCCGGGACGGACACGGAACAAGGCGCCTGCATGCGGCTGCTCCGCTCGCTGGACGGGCGAGAGTCCAGTGGACGCTGTCGTGATGTACAGGTCCCGCAGGGTGGGCCCTCCGAAGGCACAACTTGTCACCTGACTGACCGGCAGCCGGACCTCGCCCACCAGGGCGCCGTCCGGTGAATAGCGGCGCACGGCGGCACCTGCCCAGACAGCAACCCAGAGGAAGCCTGCAGAGTCGACTGTCATTCCGTCGGGCATCCCTTCGTCCGGCGAAATCACGATCAACGTCTCTGGCTCCTTGATCGCGCCGGTCTGCCCGTTGTACGAGAATGCGGTCACGGATCCGCGCGCGCTGTCGATGAAGTACATCGTCTGGCCGTCGGGACTCCAGTCGATGCCGTTGGAGATGGTGAGTCCGCTGAGCACGGTAGCCACGCGGTAGTCCTCGTGCAGCCGGTACAGCGCCCCAGCGCCCGGGGTCATGTCGAAGGCCATCGTCCCGGCCCAGAACCGTCCACCGGGATCGACCTTCCCGTCGTTCATCCTGTTCTCGGTACGCTCGGCCTCGACCGAGGCGACCATCCTCAGCTGTCCATTGTCGAGCACCGCAAAGCCGTCACGGACCGCCAGCACGAGCCCACCTCGCTGCCGGATGGCAACCGCACTTACCGGCTGACCGGCGTAGACGACGTGATCGCGTCCGTTCGTCGGGTCAAACCGGTGAATGGCGCCGAGTGGAATATCGACCCACCACAGCCGCTGGCGGAGCGGGTCCCATGTCGGCCCCTCACCCACCTCTGCATGCCCGTCGAGAACGACGTCCGCGACGAGCGTGTCAGGCGGTCGCGTCAACCCCGTGCTCCTTGCTGCAACTGAGAGCCGCGGACATACTGCCCTCTGGGTCCAGAACCGCATTCTGGCAGACCCAGGCGTCGTCGCCTCGACCTAAGGAGCAGCGCATTTTGTGGACGGAGCTTCCTCGGCTTGGAGTGACGATGAGCTGTCTGCCCTAGCCGCGCGAGTCAGCAACGCCGGCCGCTGGGGCGCGGCCGACGAGCTTGGCACGCTGAACCACATATCTTCGGCGACGATCAGGGATGCGGCTCGATTGGCAGAGACCGGAACCGTCGTCTCGCTGGCGCGGCCTATCACACCGCGGTCGGTGCCCAGTCAGCCTGCCGAGGTCGAGCATCGAATGTTCCCCGGTGAGATGAGCGCGGATGACTACTTGGGTCTGCCCATGCACCAGCAGGATCTCACCCATCTGGACTGCGTCAGCCACGTGGCCGGCCCCGACGGGAAGGTTTACAACGAGCGTCGATTACGCGACGTCATGACATCAGCGGGGCTGACGCATGGGTCGATCTATGCACAGCGAGGTGGGATCGTCTCCCGCGGGGTCCTCCTCGACATCCCGGCCGGTCTCGGCCTGCAGTGGCTCGAACCCGGGCACGAGGTTTCGGCACAGGACCTCGAGGCCGCGGAGCGCCACGGGAACCTTCGGGTCCGCACCGGCGATGTCGCAGTGGTACGCGGAGGCGTGGTTGCACGAGAGGCGGAACTCGGGCGGAACGTGTTCGCGCCGGGGCTCGGCCCGGACGCGATCGAGTGGCTGTATGACCGCGAGGTCGCGGTATACGCAGGAGACATGCCTGACCGCGTCACTCCGCTCGCGGCCCGGATTCTCGGCCTGCTCGCTTCCGCCGAGGACGAGTCGGACGACGTCGGCAACGCGCCGCAACCTACCCAGTTCCCGCTACCCCTGCACCAGATCGGGATCGCCTCGATGGGCCTGGTGCTGCTGGACTTCTGTTTGGTCGAGCAGCTGGCTCGAACATGCCGCGAGCTCCGCCGGTACGAGTTCTTGTTCGTTGCCGCGCCGCTGCCTGTGCATGGCGGCACCGGGTCTCCCGTGAATCCCCTGGCGATCTTCTGAAGATCAGACGTCCGCGGCAACAGCTTCTGGACCACCGAGGTGCTCACTGAACCAGGCGAGTGTCCTGGCCAAGAAGTCGGCGCGATGCTCGGGCGGGCCGAGCAGGAAAAACATGTGCGATCCGTTGGGGTAGCGCACGTACTCGACCTCGCAACCCGCCTTCTTCAAGGCGGTGAACATTTGTTCGCTCTGACCGATAGGGCACCGCGCATCGGCCTCACCATGGAAGATCAGAGTGGGAGTCCGGGTTTGGTGTGCGAACGTCGACGGCGAGTGCGTGTCGTACCACTGTCGCTCCGCGTGTGGGGGCCCACCACCATGCCGCTCGAGCCCGTTGAAAGCCACGTCGCTGGTGCCGTAGTCAGACTCGAGGTCGAAGATCGGCTCGCCGCAAATGGCCGCTTTGAACCTGTCTGTCTGGCTGATTGTCCAAGCCGTCAGGTAGCCGCCATAGCTGATCCCGAAGATGCCGGTCCGCTGTGGGTCGGCGTACGGCAGCTGCAGCACGGCGTCCACCACCGCCATGAGATCGCGGAAATCACCCCCTCCCCAGTCCCGAATCACCTGTCGAGCGAATTGCCGGCCGTACGAGGTGGAACCGCGGGGGTTGGGCGAGACCACGAGGAACCCGTGCGTTGCCCAGCATTGCTGGTGGTCGATGAACCTGGGGCCATGGCTCGAGCTAGGGCCACCATGTACGTCCAGGATCACCGGATAGCGCCGAGCCGGGTCGAAATCTGGCGGCTTGAGCAGCCACGCGTCGATCAGGTAGCCGTCGTGCGGCACCGAGAGCTTCTCCCATAACGCCGGGGGGTGCTCGGCCAGGACGGGCTCGGCGTAGTCGGTCACCGCGCGAACGGCACCGGTGTGACGGTCGAACACGATGATTTCACCGGTCGACGTAAGCGTGGTCCTCGCCTGGACGACCAGCCGCGCTGCAGCATCGATGCTGATCTCTCCACCACGGCAGTCCGCCCGCTCGAGCAACTCGGTTGACCCCGTGTCCGTGTCGAGTAGCTCCAATCCGCTTGAGCCCTTTCGGATCGCGTTGAAAAGGACGTGACTCTCGTCCACCCATACTGGTTGACCTTCGAGCTCGGCCTGCACGTCGTCCGTGAGACGCCGGGTGACACCGGTCGCGATCTCGTAGCGGAAGAAGTCGAGCTGCAGTGTGTGGTCAGGGTCAGCGGTGTAGACGAGGCGCTCGCCGTCCGGAGACCAGGCCCAGCTCTCGACAATCCCACCGGCTGACGTGATCGCCTGGCAGTGCCCCGACTCAACGTCCACGAGCACCAGCTGGGCACCTTGCTGTTCACTCCTTGCCATGACCAGGGCCAGCCGCCGCCCGTCTGGCGACCATTGTGGCGCTCGGTGGTCAACAAGCTCGGTCGTCAGTCGCCGACGCGCGCCGCTCAAGACGTTGACCAGGAAAACGTGAGTGCGGCGGTCGCCGAGGTAGCCGCGACCATCTTGCTTGTAGTCGATCCGCCGCGTTACGCGGACCCTCGGGGGGCCGGGTTTCGGGCCGAGCTCTTCCGGATCGTCGGGGTCGTAGTCGGTCGTGTAAGCGAGTATTTATTTTTATTGAGAGCTAGCTAGTTCTTCAACACCGAAGATGTGGCGAGTGATCTCCCGTGGTG
>JACCYJ010000048.1 GCA_013696555.1 Nocardioidaceae bacterium
TGCGCCACTCGGAACCATGACGGGGCTTGCCGTCGGCCGGCGTCAATCGCGGGGCACTCGGTCGTTCCGTCAGGAGACGGCGAGTACCAGCGTCTCCTGCACGAAGCCCAGCCAGTCGTAGATGTCGTGCATCATCACTGCCGGGTCGTCGTCAGCCAGCGCGTCCCAGCGCTCCTGGTCGTCCTCGGTGATGCCGAGTCGAGTCGCCAACGACAGCCGGATATCGGTGAGGCAGCGCAGCCACGACTGCACCCCTTCGGCGTCGAGGTCGACATCGATCTCGACGTCAGGTGCCGATACCGCGGCCAAGTCGTCCTCGGCCATCCCGCCAGCAGTGAGCGATGCGATGACCGCCTGCGCGTTGCGTACCTTGCCCTCCCGCAACCCGTGCTCGGTGAAGCGGCGGAACTCAGCCGCATCGTCCTCTGCGTCGCGGTAGGCATCGGGCAGGAGGCGTTTCAGGACCGGGTCTTCAGGCGCCTCCGCGGAACCGTCGATGCCGACCAGTGCCTCGAGCGGGTCTGCCGAACCTACCGATGTCGGGGAGCCGTCCCTTACCAGCTCGGCCACCTGCGCCGCCATATTGGCGATCAGCCGGGCCTCGTGCTGGTCGAACTGCGCGTACGCCCCACCTCGGCGCCGGCTGCGGAAGCGTTTCACACGTCGGCCTTTTGCAGCGTCGCCCACAGGCCGTACCCGTGCATGGCTTCGACGTCGCGTTCCATCTCCTCGCGCGAGCCGGTCGACACCACGGCCTTCCCGTCGTGATGCACCTGGAGCATCAGTTTGTCGGCCTGTGCCTGCGCGTAACCGAAATAGCTGCGAAAAACATAGCTCACGTACGACATCAAGTTGACGGGGTCGTTCCACACCAGCGTAATCCACGGTGCATCCAGCGCGGTGATCTCGTCGGCCTCGGGTCGCTCGAGCTCGATCGGGGTCGGAGTCGCGGCCACGACGGCATTGTCCACCAGATCGGGCGGCGGACCTATGACGACCGACCCTGACGTGCCTTCTACGCTGGCTGGGTGACGACGACCGCGCTGCTCACGGATCAGTACGAGCTCACGATGCTGCAGGCGGCGTTGCGCAGTGGGGCGGCGCAGCGGCGGTCGGTCTTCGAGCTGTTCGCCCGGCGGTTGCCTGAGGGACGCAGGTACGGCGTGGTCGCCGGGACTGGCCGGGTGCTCGACGCCTTGGCCGACTTCCGCTTCGACGACGAGGCGTTGGGATTCTTGCGCGACCGGCAGATCGTGGACGCCGCCACCCTCGAGTGGTTGGCGTCGTACCGTTTCAGCGGCGACATCTGGGGTTACCCCGAGGGGGAGACCTACTTCCCCGGCTCCCCGCTGCTGGTGGTTGAGGGCGGCTTCGCCGAGGCGGTGGTGTTGGAGACGCTGGTGCTGAGCATCCTGAACCACGACTCAGCGATCGCCTCGGCGGCCTCGCGGATGACCGGCGTCGCCGCCGGCCGCCCGTGCATCGAGATGGGCGCTCGGCGTACGCACGAGATCGCCGCAGTGGCAGCCGCGCGGGCCGCGTACGTAGCGGGCTTCGCCTCGACGGCCAGTCTGGCCGCCGGGCATCGCTACGGAATTCCGACAACCGGCACGGCCGCACACTCGTTCACGCTGGTGCACGACAGTGAGCGCGAGGCGTTCACCGCTCAGGTGCGATCGTTGGGAGCCGGGACGACGCTGCTGGTGGACACGTACGACATCCGCGATGCTGTCCGGGTGGGGGTCGAGATCGCCGGTACGGAGCTCGGGGCGGTTCGCATCGACTCCGGCGACCTGCCGCTGCTCGCCCGCGAGGTCCGGGAGCAACTCGACGAGCTCGGGGCGTATGAGACAAAGGTGATCGTCACCAGTGACCTGGACGAGTACGCGATCGCGGCGCTGGCGGCGGCACCTGTGGACGGCTATGGCGTGGGAACCGCCCTGGTGACGGGATCGGGCCATCCGACCTGCGGCTTCGTCTACAAGCTGGTCGCGCGATCATCGGGTCCGCGGACATCGATGGTTGCGGTCGCCAAACGCAGTCAGGACAAGACATCGATCGGCGGCCGCAAGTGGGCCCTGCGACGGCTGTCGGCGCGTGGCGTCGCGCAGGCTGAGGTGGTCGGCATCGGGGAGATGCCGTACGACGACGGTGACGACCGGGCGCTGCTCTGGCCGCTGGTCACCGCCGGTGAGCGGGTGTACGACGACAGCCTGCTCCAGATGCGGGACCGGCATGAGGGATCGGTTGCGGAGCTGCCGTTGCAGGCCAAGCAGCTGTCGCGAGGCGAGCCGGCGATCGAGACCGTGTACGAGCGGGCAGCGCCAGCATGAAGGCACTGCTCGTGGTGGATGTGCAGAACGACTTCTGCGAAGGCGGTTCGCTGCCCGTGACCGGTGGCGCCGCCGTTGCCGCCCGGATCGGCAAGCTGCTGAGCGATCACAGTTACCCGCTTGTCGTCGCGACTCGAGACCACCACATCGATCCAGGGGCGCACTTTGCCGAGGAACCTGACTACGTCGACAGCTGGCCGCGGCACTGCGTGGTCGGCACGTCAGGTGCCGAGATCCATCCGGCGCTGGAGCCGCGCCCGTTCGACTCGGTATTCCACAAGGGCGAGCATGCTGCGGCGTACTCGGGGTTCGACGGGGTGAGCCCCGATGGCGAACCGCTCGCCGCATGGCTGCGGGCCCGACGCGTCGATGCGGTCGACATCTGTGGCCTGGCGGCCGATTACTGCGTCCGCGCCACGGCACTGGATGCGGTGCGCGAGGGATTTGCGACAACGGTGCTGCTGGACCTCACGGCAGCGGTCGCCCCCGACCGCCTGGACGCCACCCTCGCCGAGCTGGCCGCCGCCGGCGTCCACCTCTCCCCCGATGATCGGTGACTTCTGGCGCGCACCTGCGGCCGCCTCGTTCGTTCGCTGCTGGTAGTGCTCGACCCTGTCCGCGAAGCGGACATTCGATCGCGCATCGAATTCTCGCCGGCCTCGCGACGCGCCCGGCACTGCCGCAAGCGTTCCTCGGCTGCAGAAACTCACCGATCATCAAAGGTGACGGCCGCTCCAGGTCCACGCGTAGCCGCCGTCGTCACTGGCGACACCGCCCTCACCCAGCTCGAGCGGTCGGAACGTGTCGACCATGACGGCGAGCTCGTCGAAGTACTCAGCACCGAGCGCGCCCTCGATCGCAGTGGGCTGCGGCCCATGGGCGAAACCCCCAGGGTGCAGCGAGATGGAGCCCTTGTTGATCCCTGAGCCCCTGCGTGCCTCGTAGTCGCCGTCGACGTAGAACATGACCTCGTCGGAGTCCACATTCGAGTGGAAGTACGGCACCGGTACCGCCAGCGGGTGGTAGTCGACCTTACGGGGCACGAAGTTGCACACCACGAAGTTGTGGCCCTCGAACACCTGGTGCACCGGTGGCGGTTGATGGATGCGCCCGGTAATCGGCTCATACTCCGCGACGTTGAACGTGTACGGGTACATGCAGCCGTCCCAGCCGACGACGTCGAACGGGTGCGTCGCGTACGTCATCCGCGAGCCCACCAGCCCACTCGGTCCGTTGCCGCGGTGCTTGACCAAGACCTCGACGTCCTCGCCTTCGACGAGCAGCGGCTCGGTCGGCGGGTAGAGGTCACGCTCGCAGTACGGCGCATGCTCGAGGAACTGGCCGAATCGCGAGAGGTACCGCCGCGGCGGGGTGATGTGGCTGTTGGCCTCGATCAGGTAGGCGCGCAGGGGTCCGTCGGTGACGTCGGGAAGCCACCGGTGCGTGGTGGATCGCGGGATCATCACGTAGTCCCCCGGCCGGACGTCGAAGGCGCCGAACACGGTCTCGACCCGCCCGCGCCCGGCCTCGATGAAGACGCACTCGTCGCCTACCGCATTGCGGTAGTAGGGCGACTCCGCGCCGGCGACGACATACGAGATGCGGACATCTCCGTTGCCCAGCACGAGTCGGCGACCGGTCACCACGTCGACGTCGGCGTGGTCGCCTTCCTTGAACAGCTCCGGCAACCGCAGATGACGCGGCACCAGCGGGTGGTTCGGTGTCGTGGCGACATCCGGCAGCTCCCAAACCTGGGAATCCACGAGAGCCGACGGGACACCGCGGTGATAGAGGAGCGACGAATCGGAGGAGAACCCCTCCTCCCCCATGAGCTCCTCGTAATGGAGCTGGCCGGCGCGCGGCCCGTCGGAGATGCGGAACTGCGTATGCCGCTTCGACGGGACATCGCCGACGCGAAGGTAGTGGCCCATCAGCTGTTCCCTTCCGCTGTTCACTTACCGGACATGCGTGTCCGATCGACTACACGGTGCGATACTGTCGCCCGCGTGTCAACCGGCCCCGTGACCGCCTTGCTCAGCGGGTTCGTCGACGACGCGGCCATCTTTCCACCCGCCACCACGCCCCTGCCGGAGGCGCTGACGGCACACCGCCGGCACGCTGCGGCCTGGTACGGCAACCTGCTGGGGCCGTTGCTCATCAGCGACACCCGAGCCCACGAGCTGGTAC
>JACCYJ010000060.1 GCA_013696555.1 Nocardioidaceae bacterium
GGGAGCGTCTCGGCGAGCCGGGCGAGTGCGAGCCCAGCGCCCACCAGAGCTGCGGCGTGCACGTCGTGGCCGCAGGCGTGGGAGACCCCAGGCACTGTCGAGCGCCAAGGGTCACCGGTGGTATCGATCACCGGCAGCGCGTCCAGGTCCGCCCGCAGCGCGATCGTCGGCCCGTCCTCGTCACCGATCTCGGCGATCAGGCCGGTTTCGGTCAGCCGCTCGTACCTGATCCCGGCTGTGTCGAGGCAGTCGGCGATCGCGTCGGTCGTGCGCTGCTCGTGCCACGCCAGCTCTGGATGGGCATGCAGCTCGCGCCGCAGGCCGACCAACTCGGCGGCCCGGTCGTCGATGACCGCCGTCAGGTCAGCGGATATGGGCACCCTGCGAGGTTAGCGCGGACGTGACCTCCCAACGCGCGTTGTCCGTCGATCGCCGCCAAGCGCGCCGACCGACGGACACCTTTGCGGTCAGAATGCGTCGGGCGGAGAGTAGACGCCCCAAACTTCTCGCAACGCGTCGCATACCTCACCGAGGGTGGCGCGGGCACGCAGCGCCTCCTTCATCGGGTAGAGCACGTTGTCGGTCCCCCGGGCCGCGTCTTGCAGCGCGCCGAGGCACCTGGTCACCTCGCCGCTATCACGATCGCGGCGCAGCACCGCGAGCCGTTCGGCCTGCTGTGCTTCGATGGTTGGGTCGCCCCTCAGTGGCTCGTACGGATTCTCGGTGCTGACGGTGAACCGGTTCAGCCCCACCACGACCCGCCGACCGGAGTCGATCTCCTGGGCGATCGCATAGGCGGACCGTTCGATCTCGTCCTTCTGGAAGCCGCGCTCGATCGCGGCGACCGCACCGCCCATGTCCTCGACCCGTGTCATCAGGTCGCGAGCCGCCGTCTCGATGTCATCGGTGAGCGATTCCATGGCGTACGAGCCGGCGAACGGGTCCACCGTCTTGGTGACGTCGGTCTCGTACGCCAGGACCTGTTGGGTGCGCAGCGCCAGCCGGGCCGCCTTCTGCGATGGCAGCGCGATCGCCTCGTCGTAGGAGTTGGTGTGCAGCGACTGCGTGCCCCCGAGCACCGCCGCCAGCGCCTGGATCGCGACCCGTACCAGATTTACCTCCGGCTGTTGGGCGGTGAGCTGAACACCAGCCGTCTGGACGTGGAGCCGCAACATCAACGACTTGGGGTTGGTGGCACCGAACTCCTCACGCATGACTCGGGCCCAGATCCGCCGGGCAGCTCGGAACTTGGCGATCTCCTCCAGCAACGACGTGCGCGAGACGAGGAAGAACGCCAACCGCGGGGCGAACTCGTCCACATCCTGGCCGGAGGAGATCGCGGCGCGGACGTACTCGATGCCGTTTGCGAGGGTGAACGCGACCTCCTGCACGGGGGTCGCGCCCGCCTCCGCCATGTGGTAGCCGGAGATCGAGATGGTGTTCCACCGTGGCAGCTCGGCCTTGCAGTAGCCGAAGCTGTCGGTGATCAGGCGCAGCGATTCCTGGGGCGGGTAGATGTAGGTGCCGCGGGCGATGTACTCCTTGAGCACGTCGTTCTGGACCGTCCCGGTGAGCTGGGACCCGTCGACGCCCTGCTCCTCCGCCACGAGCTGGTAAAGCAACATCAGCAGTGCCGCCGGGGCGTTGATCGTCATCGACGTCGACACCTCGTCGAGCGGAATCTTGCCGAACAGGATCCGCATGTCGTCGATGGAGTCGATGGCGACACCAACCTTGCCGACCTCGCCGCGCGCGAGCGGTGCGTCGGAGTCGTACCCCATCTGGGTCGGCAGGTCGAACGCCACCGATAGGCCGGTGGTACCTGCGTCGATCAGTTCGTGGTAGCGGGCGTTCGACTCCGTGGCGGTGCCGAACCCGGCGTACTGGCGCATGGTCCACGGCCGCCCCGTGTACATGGAGGCGTAGACGCCACGGGTGTACGGGAAGTCGCCTGGCTCGCCGAGCTGCGCCTGCGGATCCCAGTCGTCGAGGGCACCGGGACCGTATACGGCCTCGAACTCGAGGCCGGACTCCGTTGATGGGTCCATGACCGGCAGCGTACGGCGCCCCTGCGTTCTTGCGACGCGTAGACTCCTTGCGAATCACGTTCCGACGACTGACGAGCCGAGGTTGGTGCGATGACGTCTACACCAACGAATTCTCATCCCTCGGCGGGAGACCTCGCCTCGGCACGCAACTCCGGTAGCACCTCCAGGGCCTGCTCGGTTGTGACAGCCCACGCCGCACCGATGATCGTGACCCGAGCGAAGTAGTTGATCCACACCAAGAGCACGAGCGACGTACCGAACAGGGCCGTGGCCGGAAAGTCAGAGACGAATCTGATCAGCGACGTCGCCAGCAGCTTCAGTGCCTCGAACCCGGCAGCTGCGACGAATGCTCCGCGCAGCAAAGCTTTCCGCGGAAGATCCGGCCGAGGCAGCAGCCGGAACATGACGAAGAACAACACGCCGCTGCTGATCACGCCGAGCAGCAGTGCAATGCCCCGGACGACCAGACCCATCCCAGGCACATGGTCAAGGGACAGCACATCAAGTAGCTCATCGGTGAAGGACGTCACCCCCGTGGACAGAGCGACACTGACGACCAGCACCGCCCCGAGAATCGCCAACGTCGACAGGTCAACGGCCTTCCCAACAACGAAGTTGCGGGCGCTCTCCTGCGGAAGCGTGAACACATCCTGCAGCGAATGACGCACTGCCGAAAGCCAGCCGAGCCCCGTGTAGAGGAGTGTGGCAACACCGATGACACCAACCGTGCCGGCGGCCCCCTGCACTGCGGAAAGGCTGAGCTGGCCGTCGTCGGTTCCCACCAGTCCTGGTAGCACGCTGTTCATTGCGTCGGTGACGACCTGGCTGGCACCTTGATCGCCATTCGTCACAAAGCCGACCACCGCGAAGCCCAGTACCAGCACCGGAAAGACCGAAAGGTAGCCGTAGTACGTAATGCCGCCGGCGAGCACGCTGCCCTGGACTTCGACGTACTGTCTCACCGCCCGCACCGCATGATCCAACAGAGCAAAGCGACGTCGTGCACTGTCGACGCGTGCCTTGGCGTCGTCGACGACCTTCACCCAGACTGCTTCCCGCCGTTGAGGATGAATTCCCGCTTCGCGAGCCAGCCCGACCTGTCGTTGTGCACGTACAACGCGAACGAGCGCACGTCGAAGCGGCAGTCGAAGTCGGACAGCTCCTCGGCGGCCCGGTCCAGCGCGTTGTCGGGTAGGTCATGAGCGACAGTGACATGGGGATGGAAGGGGAACGGCAAGTCGCACATCAGTGGTCCGCTGCGCACGTCGGTGGCCAGTTTCTCGCACTCGGAGAAGCCGCTGATCACCGCGACGAAAACCACAGGAGAGAGTGGTCGAAACGTGTCCGAGCCATGCAAGTGCGTGTCAAACACCGGATGCGAGGCCGCCACCTCACCCAGGTGTTTCTCGATGTCGGGAAGATTCCGGTCCGGGACGGCTGCGGGCGGGAGCAACGTGATGTGCGTCGGTACGATCTCCGCTTGGCCGTCGCCGAAAGAGGCACGGTGGCTTCGAAGCTGAGTGCCGTACGGCTCAGGGACCGCAATGGCAACGGCGATCGTAGGCATGTCTCGACCATAGCGCCGCGAGTCACCGAGCTGGAATGAAGCCCACGCGGTCGTAAACGGCGGCCAGCGTGGGTCCCGCCACGTCCCGGGCGTGACTCGCCCCCTCCGCCAGAACGCGATCCAGCTCCGCCGGATCGTTCAACAACGCCAGCGTGTGTTGACGAAACGGCGTAACGAAGTCGACCACGACGTCCGCGAGATCCTTCTTGAGATCACCATAGCCACGCCCTTCGTACTTCTGCTCGAGGTCGGCCACAGACGTCGAGGTCAGCGCTGCGTAAATCGTGAGCAGGTTGGAGATGCCAGGTTTGTTCGCCTCGTCAAAGCGCACGTCATGCCCAGAGTCGGTCACGGCGCTACGGATCTTCTTCGCATTGACGGACGGTTTATCGAGCAAGAAGAGGCAACCCGGCCCGGCAAGGCTCTTGCTCATCTGCTTCTCCGGCGTCTGCAGGTCCAGGATCTTCGCCGTCTCCTTGACGATGTAAGGCTCCGGCACCCGAAACGTCGTACCGAAGCGGGAGTTGAATCGCCCGGCGAGGTCGCGTGTGAGCTCGAGATGTTGGCGCTGGTCGCCACCCACCGGGACCCGGTCGGCTTGGTAGAGCATAATGTCGCCCGCCATCAGCACTGGGTAGGTGAAGAGCCCGACGGTGGCCCGTTCGGCGCCCCCTTTGACGGTCTTGTCCTTGAACTGCGTCATCCGACTGGCCTCGCCGAAACCGGTGATGCATCCGAGCACCCAACCCAGCTGGGCGTGCTCCGCGACGTGGCTCTGCACAAATAGCGTGCTCCGCTCGGGATCGATCCCGGCAGCGAGCAGCTGTGCCGCCGCACGACGAGTCCGGTCCCGCAGTACCGCGGGTTCGAAGTCGACCGTTATCCCATGCAGGTCGACGATGCAGTAGAACGCGTCGTGGTCGTCCTGCATCGCAACCCACTGCCGCACTGCACCCAGGTAGTTGCCGAGGTGGAACGAGTCCGCCGTCGGCTGGATGCCGGACAGGACGCGTGGCGCGGGGATCGCGTTCGACATGTGCGGCATTCTGCCAGCGATGCAACCGTACGAGCCGCCGGGACGTCGCCGCCGGCTACTCCGGTAACTCGGCCGACACCACATCCACGGCCGTCGCCCCCGGCTCCGCCGGGACCGTTTCCCGGTCCGCGGCGGCGATACCGAGCCGCACCCGTGACACCCGTCGGCCGTCGACCGCGACGACGGTCAGGTCATGCCCGTTGATCGCACATGTGTCCCCCAGCATCGGGACGCGGCCGAGCCGGAACATGATGAAGCCGGCGACCGTTTCGTACGGCCCGTCGGGCAGTTCGAGGCCTGTCTCGTCCCTGAAGTTGTCGAGGTTGAGCAACCCGTCCAGCTCCACATCTCCGCTGACCAGACGCAGCGTGTGCGCCTGGTCGGCATCGTACTCGTCGCGGATTTCACCGACGAGCTCTTCGACGAGGTCCTCGAGGGTGACGATGCCGTCGGTCCCGCCGTACTCGTCCACGACGATCGCGATATGGACGCCCTCGCGGCGCATGTCGGTGAGTGCCGCCAGCACCTCGCGGGTGCCGGGCAGCATCAAGGTGGCCCGAACGAGGTCCCCGACACGCATCGAACCACGGGTGACCCGGGGGTCGAAGAGGTCGCGGACGTGCACGAATCCCACAACCTCGTCGGCCGAGCCACGCACCACCGGGTAGCGCGAGTGCGGCGCGTCGGAGGCAAATCTGACCGCTTGGAACACTGGAGTCGACGCGTCGAGGAAGTCAACTTCGGTACGGGGCACCATGACTTCACGGATCTGACGGTCGCCCGCTTCGAAGACGTCCTCGACGATCTGCCGCTCTTCCGTGCTGAGCGCCTCGTGACTCCTCAGCAGGTGGCGCAGCTCATCGTCGCTGATCTGCTCGCGGCCCGCCCGCGGATCCCCGCCGAGGAGACGCACGACCAGATTCGTGGACGCCGACAGCAGCCAGATGATCGGCTTGGAGAAGCGCGAGACACGGTCGATCATCGGCCCGAACGCCAACGCGATGAGCTCCGTCCGCTGCAGCGCGAGCCGCTTGGCCACCAGCTCCGACAGGACGATCGAGAAGAACGAGATCACCAACGTGAGAATGACCAGGGCCAAGACGTCGGCCACCTGCTCGGGAACCCGCCACCTGACGAGGTAGGGGGCAACCTCGTTCGCGAGCATGGCTCCGCCGAACGCCGCCGACAAGAAGCCGAACAACGTGACTCCCACCTGCACGGCGGCGAGGAACCGGTTGGGGTCGGCCGCCAGCCGGGCGACGGTCTCCCCGCGCCTCCCGCGTTCGCTCAGGGCGCGAACCTGGCCCTCTCGCAGCGACACCAGCGCGATCTCCGCTGCGGCGAAAACACCGCCGACCACGATGAACGTGAAGATCAGAGCAATGTTGAGGAGCGTGCCGTTCACCGCCGCTGTCCCCTCGCCCTGAGCTCGGGATCCAGCGGCTGCTGTCTATGACAGCCATCGCTCATGTCGTCCAGAGTACGGCAGGGGATGCTTCGGCAGCCCGCGAGACGCCCAGAGTAATCACCGCGGCCACGTCCTCGAATGGCGCTACCCGGCTGCTGTGCCGCAATTTCAACCGCATTCGTACGCCACTCGGCCCACTAGCAGCGTGTGCGCCGCTCGGGCATTCAGCCGGATCGTCGGCCAGGATCAGCCCTTGACTGAGCCGGCGGTGATGCCGCGGACGAAGAAGCGCTGCAGGCTGAAGAAGACGATCAGCGGGACGACCATCGTGATGAAAGCGCCCGCTGTCAGTAGCTGCCAGCCCTCGCCGAGGCGGCCGTTGAGCTGCGCCAGGTTGGCCGTGACGACCTGATTCTCCCCGCCGGCACCCAGGAACAGCAGCGCGATCAGCAAGTCGTTCCACACCCAGAGGAACTGGAAGATCGCGAACGCCGCCAGTGCCGGGATCGACATGGGAACGATAAGCCGCCAGAAGGTCTGGAAGTGTGTCGCCCCGTCGACCTCGGCCGACTCGATCACCGAGAGTGGCAGCGTGGCCATGTAGTTGCGCAGCAGATAGACCGCCAGCGGCATGCCGAAGCCCGTGTGCAGCAACCACACCGCAAGGAACTGGCCGATCACGTCCAGACCGTCGGGGCCGAGGAATTTGATCATCGGGACGAACGCCACCTGGATCGGCACCACGAGCAATGCCACGATGACAATGAACAGCACGTCGCGCCCGGGGAACCGCATGAACGTGAAGGCGTACGCGGCAAACGCCGCGAACATGATGGGGATCACCGTGGCCGGGATGGCAACGATGAAGCTGTTCAGAAACGCGGTCCCCATGTCGTTGCCGTCGATGACTTTGTCGTAGTTCGAGAGTGTCCAGTTGCTGTCCCAGAAGGCCAGCGAGGTCCACCAGCCACTGGTGCTGGCGGCGTCGCGAGTGCGAACCGACGTGACCAGCAGCCCGATGGTGGGGATCGTCCACAGTACGCAGACGATGAGCAGCACGATGCGCGGCGCGAGCCCGCCACCTTGGCGGGCGCTGCTCGACATCGCCTTGGTGTCGGTGGCCTGGGTCTTGGTGTCGGTGATGGTGCTCATCGGCCGCTCTCCTCTGCCCGGAAGTGACGAACCTGGTAGACCAGCACCGGCAGGATCGCGATCATCAGAATCACCACGATCGCCGAGGCGAGACCGTTCTCGCCGTTGAGGAAGATCTCCTGGAAGAACCGCAGTCCGATCACGTTCGTGTCGTACAGACCACCCGTGGTCACGTACACGACGTCGAAGACCTTCAGCACGAGAATCAGCACCGTGATGAAGACGGTGATGACTGTGCCCATGATCTGAGGAACCACGACCTGCCAGAAGGCCTGCCACTCGCTGGCACCATCGATCCGAGCTGCCTCGAGCGTTTCCTCCGGCACACTCTTGATAGCGGCTGAGAGCAACACCATCGCGAACCCGGTCTGCAGCCAGATCAAGATGACCATCAGCAGCATGTCGTTGACGTTGTAGTCGGTGAAGCGCAGCCACGCGACGTCATCGAAGCCCAGCTTGGTGACGATCGCGTTCAGCAGGCCGATCTGGTTGTCGCCTTCGGGCGAGGCGTAGACGAAGCGCCAGATGGTGGCGGCACCGACGAAGGAGATCGCCATCGGCAAGAAGATGATCGACTTGGACACCTTTTCCCAGCGAGGCGAGAGCTTGTCCGATAGCTGCGCCACAGCAAGCCCGAGAAGGACGGTCAAGGCAGGCACGAGTGCCAACCACAGCAGGTTGTTGACCAGCGTGGTCTGCATCTCAGGGTCGCTGAGGACGTCGCGGAAATTTTGCAGGCCGACGAGTGCCGTGCTGTCGGAGTTTGCGAAGCTGTAGACAATGGTCTGGATCGTCGGGTAGATCAGCAACAGGCCGATCAGGCCGAAGGCCGGCAGGAGGAAGGCGTAGGGCATGATCCGCCGCGACCAGTCGCCGGGTAGCGACTCCACGAGCATATTGAGAAAGTAGAAGAGCAACATTGCTCCGCCGACCCCGCCAATGAGGCCGATCGGCACCTGCAGGAGCTTCGGTGGCGGATTCAGGTACATCAGCTGGAAGCCGATGCTGAGAGCAGCGATGACGACGACGAGACCGATGACACCCACCAACATCTTGGTGCGGCGGCTCGTTTCCTTTCCGCCGTGCGTCGGGCCGCTCGGAGGCGTCCCGGAAGCGCCACGTGTGCCGACGGCAGTCGATCCGGCGGGTTCCTGCAGTGTGCTCATGTCAGCGCTCCGGTCTGCAAAGGGACCTTGACACTAGGGCCGGTGGCCTGGGAAAGGCACCGGCCCTAGTGTGATCAGGAAGTCGGCCAGGACGCCTCGATATCGGCGGTGACCTCTTCGGTCGATTGACTACCATCGACCCAGGCGACTGACCCCTTCCAGAAGGAGTCAGCGCCGACCTCTGGCGGCATCAGGTCCGACGCGTCGTAGCGGAATACGTCCGCATCCGCGGCGATCTTGGCGATCTTTCGCGTCGTCTCGTCCGGGTAGTTGGAGGCGTCGAACGTCCGGTGCGGCGACAGCCAGCCACCGATCGCCGCCCACTCGGCACCGAACTGGTCATTGGTCAGGAACTCCATGACGTCCTTGGACTCTTGGTCCTCACCGTTGAACAGCGCCGCGATGTCGCCACCGCCGAGAATCGGTTGTCCGTCGTAACCGCCTTCGTACGGTGGAAACACGAACACGTCGACGTTGGCGTCGAGGTCCTTTTGGACGTCCGCAGGGAAGAAGCCGGCGATGAAGTTGCCCTGCCGCTGCATGTAGCACTCGGGTGGGGTGTCGAACGATGAGTTCCCAGCCTCGCCGAACGGCGTGCTCAGGATGCCGTCGACCCCGCCGCGGACGTTGTCAGCGTCCGGCCCGATCAGCTCGCCGTACGCGTCGAACGCCTCCTGAATCTCCGGGGCGTCGAACGGGATCTCATGCGAGACCCACTGGTCGTAGACGTCCGGACCAGAGGTCCGCAGCACGAACTCCTCGATCCAGTCGGTGCCCACCCACCCGGTGGCCGCACCGGACTCGTAGGCGATGCACCACGGCGGCGTCCCGGACGCCTTGATCTCCCCTGCGATGTCCTCGAGCTCCTGGACCGTCGCGGGCTCGAGGGAGTAACCCTCCTCCGCGTAGGCCTTGGGCACCCACACCAAGCTCTTGACGGCCATCCGCATCGGTGCACCGAAGATGACGCCTTCCGAGTCGGTGTTGGAGTCGAGGGACGGGATCAGAGTCTCCTCGAGCGCGCCGGCGTCGAGAAACTCGTCGATCGGGACGACAGTGCCTGCGTCGGACGCGATCTCGAGCAACAGCCCTGGCTGGGGGAACAGCGCGATGTCGGGCGGATCGCCCTGGACGCTGGTGCGGATGAACGTGGTGAAGTCGGAGTTGCCGGTGTACTCGATGTCGACGCCCGACTCCTCTTCAAAACTAACCAGAGCCTTCTCGAACCCTTCCTGCTCGGCCCCGGAGAAGGCCCCCGAGATCTCGACGACACCGTCCCCGGGATCGCTGCCACCAGCACCCGCAGTATCCCCGTCACCGGAGCTGGAGGTGCTGCCCTCGTCACTGCTCGACAGGCAACCGGTCGTTACCAGTGCTGCCACGCCGGCGAGAGCCGCCAGGCGGAAGAACTTGTCTCGTCTCATTCCATCCCCTTGTCGGTCGAACTCATCGCCTCAGGCAAGGTCTACTCCCAGTGACGGACCGATGTCCAGCACGTGACCAGCAGTGAAACCTCAAATGTTGTGCTCAGCGTGAGACTTTTACCCCGTTTAGGCAAGTTGAAGCACCTAGCGGTCAGGGAATCGCTGTCACCTTCAACAGCAGGGTCGTCTCCGGCCGCAGCGCAGGGACCGCCAAACCTACGAGCAGAAGGATCCGACCCCCCACTTCGATCGGGTCGGCGCCGACCCACCCTGCGGGCGGGGCGCTGTACAACGGTGGCTGGCCGATCGTCTCCACCTGGTACGTGCGGTCAGGATCCAGTCCCGGCAGGCGTATCGGTGCCGGCACCGAGCCGGTGGACGTCGCCAGACTGGTCACGGCGAACACCGCAGTCGCGGCGTCGATCGCCACGACCCCGTGGACGGTCATCGACGGGTCGGCGGAGTCGGCGACCACCATCCGGCCGCAGTGCAGCAGCTCCCTCTCCCGCTTGTGCAGCGCGATCCACTCCGCGAGCTCAGCCCGGTCGACGTCACTGGCTCTGGTCAGGTCCCACTCCACGCCGAAATGACCGAAGAACGCCGTCGACGCGCGGAATCCCAACGTGTGCGTGCGTCCGGTGGTGTGCGAGGTCGGCGCCCCCACATGACAGCCGATCAGCTCCGGCGGCACCAGCATCCCGGTCCAGCGCTGGATCAGCTGGCGCTCCAGCGGGTCATTGCAGTCGCTCGCCCAGATGCGCTGTGTGCGTTGCAATACCTCGAGGTCGACGCGGCCGCCGCCCGATGCGCAGCTCTCGATCTCCAACCCAGGTTGGGCGCGCTTCAGCTCCTCGAGCATCGCATAGAACGCGAGCGTCTGTCGGTGCACGGCCGGCCGGCCGCCGTGCGCGACGTCGATGAGATCGCGGTTGTGGTCCCACTTCAAGAACGCGATGTCGTACTCGTCCAAGAGAGCAAGCAACGCATCTCGGATGAAGGCGTACGCCGGTGGCAAGGCCAGATCCACCACCTGCTGGTGGCGCCAAGACGGCGGTAGAGTCTCGCGGCCGCGCAGCATCCACTCCGGGTGGGCGCGGGCGAGCTCGGAGTCCGGATTGATCATTTCCGGCTCTACCCACAAGCCGAACTCCATGCCGAGATCGCGGACACGTTCGGCCAGGGGGTGCAGGCCCTGCGGCCACGTTTCGGTATCGACGGTCCAGTCCCCGAGGGCGCGCAGATCATCGCGGCGGCCGCGGAACCACCCGTCGTCGAGCACGAAACGTTCCACTCCGACGGCGGCGGCGTGCGCCGCCAACTCGCGCAGCCGGATGAGGTCGTGGTCGAAGTACACCGCCTCCCAGGTGTTGAGCACCACGGGTCGGGGGCGCTGAGGGTGCGACGGCCGTGACCGCAGCCAATCATGCCAGCGTGCGCTGACACCGTTGAGCCCCGCGTCCGACCACGACGCCAACAGCCACGGGGAGTCGTAGCTCTCACCCGGCGCCAGCTCGATCTCGCCGGGACCGAGCAGCTCACCGCCGCCGAGCACGCTATGACCCTCGGGCAGCCGCTCGGCGTACGTCACGTGGTCCCCGCTCCACGCGACATGCACCGCCCACACCTGACCGGTCTCGAAGCTGAACCCTGCGGTGCCGGCCGCCATCAGCAGCGACGCGTCGTGGCCGGTGCGGCCGCGCCGGCTCTCGCGTACGACGGCGCCGTCGTAGAACGGTCGCCGCTGCGGGCTGCGCTCGCGCGACCAGCGCCCGGTGAGGTCGAGAACCTCCGCGGCACGAACCGGCACCGGCAGGACGGTGTTCAGCGCCAGCACCCAGACCGGGTCGTGGGCGAGGTTGATGATGCGATGACGCATGCGCAGCAGCCCGGACGCCTCGAGCACCAGGTTGCTGGTCAGGCCGAGGCCGGTGTCCGGGTCGGTGGCATGCACCGCCGCCTTACTCGCTTCGACGTCGACGTGGACATCGCGGAACCGGGGCGACCAGCTGGTGCCGCGGCCGGCGCGAAGCACCTGAAGCCCCGGCCGACCCGCGAAGCCGTCGGCGTACTCGGGCAGCAGCCCGACGCGGGTGGACGTGTCGAGCGCGCTGTGCGGTACCGGAGGTTCGGTCACCGTCACCAGAGCGTCGAGGTGGCCTTCACCGAGGTCTGCTCCCCAGTGCAGGACCGTCGGCAGGGCATTGCGCCGCATCCCGAGGACCACGCTGACCCCGCTGCGGTGCAGGGAAACCACGTCGGAGCCCATGGCTGCCGACCGTACCCTTGGCGGAATGGAGCGGGGACGCGGCGAGGGACGGTGGGCCGCGCCCGGCCGGGTCAACCTCATCGGCGAGCATCTTGACTACAACGGCGGACCGGTGCTGCCCATCGCGATCGACCGCCACACCACCGTGACCGCCACGATCCGCGCCGATAGCGACATACGCATCACCTCGGAGGCCGAGTTGGGTGCTGTGCGCTTCTCGGTATCCACGAAACCCGGTGAGGTCGACGGCTGGGCAGCCTACGCCGCCGGTGTGGTGTGGGCACTGGGCGACGCCGGGCATGACGTACCGGGGCTCGACATGCGGGTGACCTCCGACGTACCCCTCGGGGCCGGGTTGTCGTCGTCCGCCGCCTTCGAGTGTGCGGTAGCGGTGGCGCTGCGAGACCTCGCTGGCTTGGATATCGACGACGTCGCGTTGGCGCTGCTCGCGCAGCGGGCGGAGAACGACTACGTTGGTGCGCCCACCGGCTCGATGGACCAGTTGGCTTCGGTGTGCGGTCGGGCCGGCCACGCCTTGCTCATCGAGACCCGGGTGCCATCGGTCTCGGCGATCCCCGCAGGGTGGAACGACGACGGGATGCAGCTGCTGGTGATCGACACCCGCGTCCACCATGCGCTAGGTGATGGGGAGTACGGCCGACGCCGTTCGGAGTGCGAGGAGGCCGCCGAAGCGCTCGGAGTGGATCTGCTCGCAGTCGCGAGTGAGGCTGACGTGCTGGGCATCGACGACCCGCTGCTGCGGCGACGGGCGAGGCACGTGGTGAGCGAGACCGGACGGGTCGGCGAAGCAGCGACCGCCCTCCGGAGCAGTGACTGGAGTGCTCTGGGCGGACTCTTCGTCGCCTCACATGCATCCTTGCGCGACGACTTCGCGGTGAGTTGCTCCGAGCTCGACACCGCAGTGGCGGCCGCTGTCGACGCCGGTGCCCTGGGTGCCCGGATGACCGGTGGCGGGTTCGGCGGCAGCGCGATTGCGCTCGTGCGGGACGACTGTGTCGCCGCGGTTGCGCAGCGAAGCCAGAACGCCTTCGCCGAAGCGGGCTGGGAAGAGCCGTCCGTCTTTGCAGTGACCGCCTCCGCCGGGGCTGGACGGGTGGCCTGACGTGGCCGCGCCACGGGTGCC
Source organism: Nocardioidaceae bacterium (assembly GCA_013696555.1). Lineage (GTDB taxonomy): Bacteria > Actinomycetota > Actinomycetes > Propionibacteriales > Nocardioidaceae > JACCYJ01. The sequence continues at coordinate 13,212 of JACCYJ010000060.1, forward strand.
ACAACTCGACGACGGGGTGGTGCGGCTCCGGGCGCACCGTGAAGACGACATCGACGCCGCCGTGGAGATGTGCCGCGACCCCGAGTTCGCCCGGTGGACGTCGGTGCCGTCGCCGTACACGCGCAACGACGCCAAGCGGTTCATCCGGGACATCGTCGCCTCCGGCTGGGAACGCGGTGACTACCGCGGCTGGGCGATCGAGGCGTACGACGGTGAAACGCTGCGGTTCGCCGGCAACGTGGATGTGCGTGGCCTGCCCATCGCTGACATCGGGTTCGGGCTGCACCCGTGGGCTCGCGGGCGCGGTGTCATGGTCCGGGCGGTGCGGTTGGCCGCCTTGTGGGCTTTCGAGCAGGGGGGCGTCGCCGCACTGCACTGGCGTGCCCGAGTCGGCAATCTGCCCTCACGACGGGTGGCGTGGGCGACCGGCTTCCGGTTCCACGGTGCCGTGCCGCGGCTGCTCGCCGAGCGTGGGGAGGTCGTGGACGCCTGGATCGGCTCGCTTTCGCCCGGCCAGAAGATGACGGCTCGTACACGATGGCTCGAGCCGGTGCTGCTGACCGGCTCGCGGGCAGTCCTGCGCCCCTTGCGCGATGCGGACGTGCCGCGTGTCGTCGAGGCATGCTCCGACGAGCGCTCCCAACATTGGCTGGCTGCGCTGCCTCGGCCGTACACCGAGGCGGACGGGCTGGCGTATGTGCTCGGCCGGGAGGTGCAGCAGTCGGTGGACGCGTCGGTGACGTGGTGCATCGCGGACCCGGACACCGACGAACTGCTCGGCAACGTGGGCATCATGAGTCTGGATGGGATGGATCCCGCGTCTGGAGAGGTCGGCTACTGGGCTCATCCGGATGCTCGCGGCCGCGGCGTGATGAGCGAGGCGGTTCGGCTCGTGGTGGGTCATGCGTTCGCGCCGGCCGAGACCGGTGGCCTGGGGCTGCGCCGACTGACGCTCGGTACGGCCGACGGCAACACCGCCAGCCAGTACGTGGCCCGGCAGGCGGGGTTCACCGAGGTGGGTCGAAACCGAGCCGCCGAGCCGTTGGGCGATGGCTCGTACGCCGACGTGGCGTGGTTCGACCTACTCGCGACCGACAGTGGCCGGCGTACTTCCAATGGCTAAGGGACGCTTCCAATGGGTTCGAACCCATTGGAAGTGTCCCTATCCCACGTGAACGTGGGATAGGGACACCGGGTCAGCCGCGGCGGCGGCGGATCTCGTCGTTGATCGCAGGCACAATCTCGTGCAGGTCGCCGATGACCGCGTAGTGCGCCCGGGTGACCATGGGCGCCTCGGGGTCGGTGTTGATCGCCAGGATGGTCTTCGCGCTCGAGCAGCCAGCCCAGTGCTGGATGGCGCCGCTGATCCCGCACGGGATGTAAATGTCGGGTGCAATGCGGCTCCCCGTCTGCCCCACCTGCTCGTGATGCGGACGCCAACCCAGGCTGGTCACCACCCGGGAGACCCCGAGCACGCCGCCGAGCAGCTCGGTGAGCGAGACCAGGTCCTTGAATCCATCGGCGCTGCCGGCTCCCCGCCCAGCGCCCACGACCACCCGCGCAGATCCCAGCGCGGCCGACTCATCGGGTGCGCCGACTTCGGTACGCACGACTCGCGCCACCAAGTCGGCTTCGGACAGCGTCGGGGTGAACGCCGTGACCTCCGGCTCGGTCGGCGACGCTGCGGGGGCGGGATCCAGGGCATGACCGGCGACCGACAGCACGGCGACCGCGTCGTCGAGTCGCATCTCCTCCAGCACGGTTCCACCGACCACCTGCCTAGACACGACCAGCGGGTCGACACCGTCCGCGGCCACCACGTTCGCCGCCATCGCGACCCCCAGCCGGACGGCCGCGTGCGCCATCACCTCGTTGCCCCGCGGCGTCCCGGCAGCCAGCAGTGCGCGTACCGATGCTCTCGTCACGACATCGACGGCGGCGGCGGCCCAGGCGGCGGCGGAGTACGCGCCCAGCCCGTCAGCCGTGGCATGGTGCAGCATGGCGACGCCCTGTTCCCCCAGCTGAGGCAGCAACGCGTCCTCGACGTCCGCGTCCAGCGGGCCGACCACGACCGCGTGGACCGGCTGCCCACCGGCCAGCTCACGGGCGAACGTCAGCGCCTCCCGCGAGACCAGCGTCGCCCCGTGTCCATCGGTCTCGACCAGAACGCCGACTCCGGCCGCGGTCATCGGGACAACACCCCCAGCTCCTCCAGAAGGTCGACCACGGCGGGTGCGGCTTCCGGACCGGTGCCCAGGATCTCCACCGAGCTGGGCTGCTGCGGCGGCAGCTTCCACCGCACCCGACCATGCCCAGCTGGCTCCCGCTGCGGTGACACCGTCTCGATCGGTGCCCGCTTGGCCTTCATCCGGCCCGGGATCGACGGGTAGCGCGGCGACACTCCGCCCTCCATCACAGCGACCACCGCCGGTGGCGGTAGCTCGAACACCTCGGTGCCCTCCGGCCCCTCCCCCCGGGCGACGATCACCCCGTCCGCCACGGCACAGGCGGAGATCCCGGTGACCACCGGGCGCCCCAGAAGGGCAGCGAGCCGGACCCCGACCTGGAAGTCGCCGGTGTCCGCGGCGTCGTTGCCCAGCAGCACCAGGTCGTACGTCGTCCCGTTCGCCTCATGAGCCGAGACGACGTCCCCGATCGCCGCGGCCACGTCGGCCGGCCCGTACGTCGCCGTGTCCGCCTCGATCAGCACGGCGGAGTCGCATCCGACCGCCAGCGCCCCCCGCAGCTGCTCGACGGCGTCCGAGCTGCCGACCGTCAGCACCGTTGACGTACCGCCCGTGGCGCCCGCCACCTGCGTCGCGAGCTCGATCGCGCACTCCTCGTGCGCGCTGACGGTCCAGCCGACGTGCCGCGCGTCGACCGCCTGCTCGTCGTCGGTCAGCAGGATCTGACCGGAGGTCTCGGGAACCCGCTTGATGCAGACCAGGACGTTCGCCATCGCAGTTACCCCTTGATCCGGTCGTTGCCGGGGTCGAACAACGGGGTGGCGTCCGCAGCGGCCACCGTCACCGGGTAGAGCTCTTCCATGTAGCTCACCGCCAGCTGCCGGCCTGCGACCGCCTCCGCAGGCGGCAGGTACGCCATCAGCAGGTGCTGGCCCAGCGACGGCGCGGAGCCCGCCGACGTGACGTACGGGCGGTGGCCATGCCCGTCGACGAGCGGTTGCCCGTCGCGGGTAAGAATCGGCTCGCCGCCCAGCATGTAGCGCTCGGTCCCGTCGGCCGAAGCGTGATCGTCGACCGTCATCGAGCAGAGCACCGCCTCCGGTTCCGCCGCGCGCTGCTTGAGGTAAGCCTCGCGGCCGATGAAGTCGGCGTCCTTGACCTTCGGCCGCATCATCCCGGCCTCGACGATGGTTCGCTCGGTGTCGAGCTCGGCGCCGTGGGCGCGATAGCCCTTCTCCAGCCGGCCGGTGGTGCCGTACACGCCGATGCCGACCGGCACCGCACCGTGCGGTCGCCCGGCGTCGAGCAACAGGTCCCACAGCCGGGCGCCCTGCTCCATCGGCGCGTACAGCTCCCACCCGAGCTCGCCAACGTAGGAGATCCGCGACGCCAGCACCGTCAGGGCGCCCACCTCGATCTCCCGGCACCGGCCGAAGCCGAAGCCCTCGTGACTGATATCGGCCGATGTGAGCGAGCCGAGCAGGTCGCGGGCCTGAGGCCCCCAGACGCCGATCGTGGTGTACGCCGATGTGCGGTCCACGACCTGAGCGGTGCCGTCGGCCGGCATCCGGTCCGCGAACCACTGCCGGTCGATGTTGCCGGTCGCGGCACCGGTGACGACCCGGTAGTGGTCGTCGCTCAGACGCATGATCGTCAGGTCGGCCCGGAAACCGCCGCGATCGTCGAGCACCGGCGTGTACAGGACCCGCCCGGGCTCCACGTCGACCTGGGCCACCGCGATCCGCTGCACCGCGGCCAACGCAGCGGGGCCGACGACGTCGAAGATCGAGAACGCGGACAGGTCGACCACCCCGGCTCGCTCCCGCATCGCGAGGTGCTCGGCGTTGATGATCGGCGACCACCACCGGGCATCCCACTCGTGCTCGCGCGGCATCACCGCATCGCCGTACTCGCCCAGCAGCGCCTCGTTGCTGGCGTACCACATCGGGCGTTCCCAGCCGACGGCCTCGAAGAAGAACGCCCCCAGCTCCCGCTGGCTGGTGTGCATCGGGGCCAGCCGAACGTTGCGGTCACTCGCCCACTGCTCACCGGGATGAACGATTCCGTAGGTCTTGTTGAACGCCTCGCCGGTGCGCGCCCTGATGTGGGCTCGGGTGCGCTGGTGGGGGTAGAACCGGGCGATGTCGGAATGGTGCAGGTCGTACTCCGGCTGACCGTCGGTCATCCACTCCGCGACCGCCCGACCCACGCCGGGACCCTCCTTGACCCAAACCGCGGCAGCGGACCACAACCCCTTGACCTCCGGTGTCTCGCCGAGGATCGGCGCCCCGTCGGGGGTCTGCGACAGCAGCCCGTTGACGGCGTACCGGATCTCGACCTGCGGGTCGCCGAGGACCTCCGGCATCAGCTCCAGCGCCTGCTCCAGCTGGTCGTCGAAGTCGTCCGCGGTGAACGGCAGCTCCGTCGGCGAGAGCTTGGCCTGCTCGATCGAGGGGATGTCTGCGGGGTCGTACAGGATTGCGCGGTGTGCGTACGAGCCGACCTCCAGGTCGCCACCGTGCTGGCGCTCGTAGCAGAACGTGTCCATGTCGCGGATGATCGGGACCGAGATCTCGCCGACGCTGTCGGCGAGCTGTGGCACCGGCCCCACGCTGATCATCTGGTGCACTGCCGGGGTGAGCGGGATATGCGCACCGGCCATCGCCGCCAGCGCGGGGCTCCATACCCCGCAGGCGATGACGACGGTGTCGGTCTCGGTGTCACCGGTGGTGGTGCGAACGCTTCGAATCCGGCCGCCGGCTACGTCGATGCCGGTGACCTCGGCGTTCGAGACGACCTGCAGGGCGTCGAGCTGCTGCGCCCGCTCGCGCATGATCGTGCCTGCCCGCAGCGAGTCGACCACGCCAACCGACGGCGTCCAGAAGGCGCCGATGATGACCGCCGGATCCAGGAACGGCACCTTCTCGGCCACCTGCGCCGGTGATACCAACTCGGCGTCGATCCCCCACGCCCGAGCCGACGACATCCGCCGGCGCAACTCCTCCATGCGCTCCTCTGTCCGAGCCACCTCGAAGCCACCCGACTCGGTGAAGACGCCCATCTCCTGGTACTGCCGGACGCTGTCGAGCGTCAGGTCGGTGATCTCGCGGGAGTGGTCAACGGGGAAGATGAAGTTGGACGCGTGTCCCGTGGAGCCACCGGGGTTGGGCAAAGGGCCCTTGTCGACCTGCACGATGTCGCGCCAGCCCAGCCGGGCGAGGTGGTAGACGAGACTGTTCCCGACGATGCCGGCACCGATGACAACCACCCGTGCGACGCTTGGAGCCGACGCCATGGTCACCCCCTATGTTGCGTAGTAAGAAACACAGTGCAGTATGCGAGACAATACCGTCACGCTCCGACACCCCGTCAAGGCGTCTGTCGTCCCTATCCCACGTTCACGTGGGATAGGACACTTCCAAT
>JACCYJ010000054.1 GCA_013696555.1 Nocardioidaceae bacterium
ATCTTGTAGCCGTGGTTGGAGTCAGCGATCACGTAGGCGTTCTGCCGAAAGGTGTCGAAGACAGGAAAGCTGTCCGGGGTGAAGCAGCCGAGCCCGCCGGAGGGCTCGTCCCGGTAGAGATGGCGGGTGCCCTGGAAACGCGAGTGACAGTGCGCCAGCGCGGCGGTCCACATGTGGGCGAACTCCGGCGACACGACGAACTCCGGGCTGGCCGGACCGTACGGATCCACGGCGACGTCCGCGGCGTTCTTCTCCACCGTGACCGGCATGCTGCCGCCCTGCACGCCGCCGAAGTTGAAGTCGGGCTTGTAGTAGATGCCCCACATCGAGTCGGTGATCAGCTCGCCGTCCTCGTCGAGCAGCGGCTCGTCGGAGTCGACGTGCATGACCGGAGGCATGCGACCCGAGGTGTCGGTGAAAAGACCGGGGTTCACGCCGAGCGTCCCCTCCTGCAACAGCAGGTAGGTCCACATGTCCACGTCATCGTGCAGCTGCCCATCTGCGCCTCGCACCGCGATGGTTGCCGACAAGTCGAGCATCTCCCACAGGTCACGCACCCAGGGGCCGACCGCAGCCACGACGTGCTCGCAGCGCACGGTGCCGCGGTCGGTCACGACGGCCTGGACGGCCCCATCGGCGAGGTCGAGTCCGGTCACCTGGACCCCCGACAGGATCGAGACACCCTCGGCGCGAGCCTTGCCGGCCAGGCCACGCATGGAGGCCTGGTTATTGGCGTACCCGCCGCGGCTCTCGTGCAGGACGTTGGTGATGCCCGGGGCTTTCCAGTCACCAAAGAGGTCCTGCAAGTAGCTGCGGCAGTCTTGCTCTCCCTCGACCAGCGTCGACCGGTAGCCGATCTCCTGCTGCTCCGCGTGGATCTGGACGACTCCTGCGCGCATCGACTCAGGTGCTGCCTGGAGGTAGCCCACCGGGTGGTAGGAGAACGCCGCCGGGTCGGACTCCCAGACCGAAACCGAGTGTGCCATCAGCCGGCGCATGGCCGGCTGGAAGTAGTTGTTGCGTACGACGCCGCACGCGATGCCGGACGCGCCGGCGCCGACCGCGGTCTTGTCGAGCACTACCACGTCGTCGCCGCCGCCCTCGCCGCTCTCCCGCAGCTCGCGCGCCAGGTGCCAGGCGGTCGACAAGCCGTGGACCCCGGCGCCGATGATGACGTAACGGGCCGACTTCGGCAGCTCCGGCGGGATGGACATTCGGTTACCTCGTTGCCATAGTGGCAACATCGTTGCTTATAGTGATGTCCGGCGACGCTAGCACGGGAGGTTGCATGACCACAACGAACCGGCCGGTTGCGACGGTGCAACGGGCGGTGACCGTGCTACGTACTCTGGCAGCGGCGCCCGGAGACCTTGGCAACAACGAGATCGCCCGGCGCACCGGCATCAACCCGAGCACTGTCTCCCGATTGCTCGCGACGCTCGCCGAGGCCCAGATGGTCCGCAAGGCCCCGGACAGCGGCCGCTTCCGGCTCGGCCCCCGCCTCGTCGAGTTGGGGAACGCCGCGCTGGCACGTGTCGACCTTCGACAACTGGCCCGGCCCCATCTGGCAGCGTTGACGGCGGCCACCGGTGAGACCGCGACACTGTCGGTTCCGAACGGCGAGGCGACGATTACCGTCGACTTCGTGCAGAGCCCGTCGTCGGTGCGCAGCGTTGCGGAGGTGGGGCGGCCGAGCATCGGGCACGCCACCGCAATCGGCAAGGTGTTCCTCGCCTATGCCGGCGGCACGCCGACGGGCCGGCTGACGCCGTACACCCGGAGAACCATCACCAACACCAAGGAATTGGTCGCCGAGATCGAGCGAACCCGAGCTCGCGGCTGGGGACAGGCGATCGGTGAGCGCGAGGCAGACCTCAACGCGCTCGCGGCCCCGGTCCTGGACGGACGGGGTGAGCTGGTCGCAGTGCTGGGGCTGCAAGGCCCGGCCGCGCGCTTCGACACCGAGGCGATGCGCGCCGCCGTCGACCATCTCGTCGCCCACGCGACTCAGCTTTCCGCTGCGGACGGTTGAGCAAAGGTAACGCTTTCATTGCCCTATCGGCATCGGTCTTGTCAGGTTGGGCACCCCGTGCAACAGTCCGCGTAGTGGCGGTGCCCGCACCCTGTGTTACTGGCATCGCTGCAGACGGAGGTGGGCATGAACCTCGACAACAGCTGGTGGGAGAATCTCCGGGCCTACCTCGAGCTGCGCTGGGACATGGTGCTGTCGGACGCCATCGATCACGTCGTGATAGTCGTCATCTCGGTGGCGCTGTCGACGATCATCGGCGTGGGTCTCGGCATCGCCACCTACCGGACGCAACGCCCCCGCGACCTTGTGCTTGCCGTCACCGGTACCTTCCTCACGATCCCGAGCCTCGCCTTGTTCGGCATCTTCATCGCCGTTCCGGGTCTCGGTCTGGGCGGACGATCGGTGGTGGTCGCGCTCGTGTTGTACGGACTGCTGCCCATTGTGCGAAACACCATCGTCGGACTGCGCGAGGTGGATTCGGCCGTCGTGGAGTCGGCGCAGGGGATGGGCATGGGGCGCGGGCAGCGGCTGCTCCGTGTCGAGCTACCCCTGGCCTGGCCGGTCATCCTGACCGGCATTCGGGTGTCCACGCTGATTCTCATCGGCATCGCCGCGATCGGGGCGTACATCAACGGTCCGGGTCTCGGCGAGCAGATCTTCTCCGGGCTTGCTCACATCGGAGGTGCCAGCGCACTCAGCGAGGTGCTCGCCGGGACGCTCGGGATCGTCGTCCTGGCCATCTTGTTCGACTTGATGTACGTCGCCGTCTCCTGGATCACTATCCCCAAAGGAATTCGATGATGAGCAGCGGTCAGCACACCACCCGGACGAACGGCAGCGAGTCGAAGATCCGGTTGGAGAACCTGTCCAAGCGGTTTCCCGGCCAGAATGAGCCGGCTGTCGACGACCTGTCGATGGAGATCCCCGAGGGCGAGATCGTCATCTTCGTCGGCCCGTCCGGATGTGGGAAGACCACGACGATGAAGCTGATCAACCGCATCATCGAGCCCACGGGCGGACGCATCTATCTCGACGGAGAGGATGTGACCAAGGTCAACCCGGACCAGCTCAGGCGGCGGATCGGCTACGTGATCCAGCAGATCGGCCTGTTTCCGCACGCAACGATTGCGGACAACATCGCCACTGTTCCCAGACTGCTCGGCTGGGACAAGAAACGCACCTCCGACCGGGTCGATGAGCTTCTGGAAACCGTCGGAATGGATCCTGGGCAGTACCGGAACCGCTATCCCAAGGAGCTCTCCGGTGGGCAGCGCCAGCGCGTCGGGGTGGCTCGGGCGATGAGCGCCGATCCGGACGTCATGCTGATGGATGAGCCGTTCGGTGCGATCGACCCGATCACCAGGGACCGGTTGCAGAACGAGTTCTTGCGACTGCAGGAGCAGATCAAGAAGACCATCGTCTTCGTCACCCACGACATCGACGAGGCGATCAAGATGGGGGACCGGATCGCGATCCTGGGCGACCAGTCGCGCATCGCCCAGTTCGACACCCCCGAGCGGATCCTGGTCGACCCGGCCAACGACTACGTGGCGGACTTCATCGGACGCGGCGCCTCGCTGAAGCGGCTGAGCCTGAGCCGGGTCCGGGATCTCGAGCTGCACCAGTGGCCGACGACGTCCGAAGGCACCTCCCATGACGACGTGAGCCGCCTCCTGGACAGCAGCGACCAGAGCGCGGTGCTCGTCCTCGACGACCAGCATCGACCTGTTCAGTGGGTCAACGCCGAACACCTGCGCCGCGCCGCGCCGGAGCGACCGTTGCGCGAGATCGGGCTGCCGGCCGACGCGGTGGTCCAGCCCAACGCGACCCTCAGCGACACGTTGAACGAGATGCTGACCGCGCGCTACAGCTGCGCGATCGTTGTCGACTCCGACCGTGCCTACCAGGGAATCGTCGACATCGACACGATCAACGAGGCCGTCCGCGGGATGCGCCTGG
>JACCYJ010000079.1 GCA_013696555.1 Nocardioidaceae bacterium
GTCGCTGACCTCCTTGAGAAAGCGGCCCGTGCCGCTGACGGTGCCGCCTGTCCCGATGCCGGTGACGAAGTGCGTGATCCGTCCATCGGTCTGCCGCCACAGCTCGGGGCCGGTGGTCTCGTAGTGCGAGCGTGGGTTGTGCTGGTTGGAGTACTGGTCGGGCTTCCAGGCGCCGTCGAGCTCACGTACCAGCCGGTCGGACACGCTGTAATACGAGCTCGGATGCTCGGGTGCAACCGCGGTCGGGCAGACCACCACCTCCGCGCCGTAGGCCTTGAGGACGTTGATCTTGTCCGGACTGACCTTGTCCGGGCAGACGAAGGTGCACGAGTAGCCACGTGCCTGTGCCACCATCGCCAGCCCCACACCGGTATTACCGCTAGTCGGCTCGATAATCGTGCCGCCTGGCTCGAGCGAGCCGTCCGCTTCGGCCGCATCGACCATCCGGGCCGCAATCCGGTCCTTTACGCTGCCACCAGGGTTGAAGTACTCGATCTTGGCCAAGACCGTGCCGGGCGCCCCGTCCAGCACCCGCGACAGCCGCACCAGCGGAGTGTTGCCCACGAGGTCAAGCAGTGAGTTCACATACTCCATCCGGTCAGAGTATGGGTTGTCCGCGGACACTGTGATCGACAAGGCATCATTCATGTGGGCAGTGCCGGACGACGGCAGGAGGCATGTCGTGAACTTGCGTTCCTCGGGGCGACTCGCCACCGCCGCGCTGTACGGCGGCGGTGGGCTCGGTGTTCTCGGCGGGGTCTTCTACGGTCTTGTCAAGATTCAAGCGAAGTTGGTGCGCTCGGCCATTGGACCGGCGGAGTCTGCGCCACCGGCCCCTGACGGCAGCTATTGCACCGACCTCCCTGGTGAGCCGATCTCGCTGCTGATGCTGGGCGACTCGGCCGCCGCCGGCTACGGCATGACGGCCGCTCAGGAGACCCCCGGTGCCCTGATGGCCCGGGGGCTGGCACAGCTCACGAATCGCCCGGTGCACGTGATCTCCCGGGCTTTCGTGGGCGCCCGTTCCGCTGACCTCGACGCGCAGATCGTGGCCGGCATCGACGCGGTCTCCCCGGACGTCGCGGTGATCGTGATCGGCACCAACGACGTCACCCACTCGGTACGTCCGGCAGACGCGGTACGGATGCTGGGTGCAGCCGTACGCCGGCTCCGGCGGTCCGGCTGCGAGGTTGTGGTCGGAACCTGCCCCGACTTGGGAACCATCGATCACATTGCGCCACCGCTGCGACAGCTCGCCCGGCTCTACTGCCGCCGGATGGCCGCGGCTCAGACCATCACCACTATTGAGGCCGGAGGCAGGTCGGTATCCCTGGGGCAGCTGCTCGGGCACAAGTTCGCGGCGGCCCCGACAGAGCTGTTCGGTGCCGACCGGTTCCACCCTTCGCTGGCGGGCTACGCCAGCATGGTCGCGGCGATGCTCCCGACCGTCGCCGTTGCGTTGAACGTGTGGGATCCCGACGACGACCCGCCAGACGATCTGCTCGGTGAGTTCGCACTGCCGGTCTCCTTCGCCGCCGCCGAGGCCGCCGACGTGGCCGGCACCGAGGTCAGCCCGACACGGGTGCAGGGAAGGGAGCGAGGGCCACGGGGTCGGTGGGCCCAGGTCCGACATCGCCGGCGGGCAAATGTCCCAGACCCGGCCGACCCTGACCTGTCAGCGACGCATCTTGGCGGGGCCGGGATATAACTGACCCTTGCGGCGGCTCGCGCCTATGAGGCACGCTCGTCGCACAACCTCCAGGAGGAACACATGGGTTTACACCACTCCGAAGAGACGCATCAGTTGCTGGTCGCCCGAGTCCCCCAGGCGACCGGCAAGAATCTTCCCGAGTGGTTCCAGCATCTGGAGTCCGGTCCCGCGTTCGGCCGCTTCGAGGACCGGGTCAAGTGGCTCCGCAACGAGTTCGGCCTGGCGCACGGTCACGCCACCGCCATCGTTCACGAGCATGCCTTGCAGCGCTCCCGCCGCGCTTTCAGCTGACCCAAATCTCACCCGCTGAGACTGACGTCGTGGCGAGCTTCAGCGGCGTGTCGCGGCAGAGACGTCAGTCCCAGCGTCGCGGGTGTCAGTCGCTGCTGCGCAGGATCGCCAGGATGCGCAGCATCTCGATGTAGATCCACACGATGGTGACCGTGAGCCCGAAGGCGGCCCGCCACGATTCGCGCTCCGGTACCCCGGCAGCAATGGCGCGTTCGACGTAGTCGAAGTCGAGGATCAGCATGAGTACGCCGAGCACCACACCGACGACGCTGGAGATCAGTCCCAGTGTCCCGAAGCCATTGAACCCGAACGAGGAGCCGAAGAACGACAACACCAGGTCGAGCATTGATACTGCCACGAACCCGAACATCGCCGCCACGACGCCCTTGCGGAACTTGTCGGTGACCTTGATGTCGAGCACCTTGTAGGCCGTGAGCGTTCCCGCGAAGGCGGCCACTGTCCCCAACACCGCACCGGGCACAACGCCGTTGTAGGCGGTCTCGAGGATCTTGGATATCCCGCCGATGAACACACCTTCGGCGACGGCGTACGCCAAGACCAGCGCTGGGCTGATGACCCGCTTGAAGGAGTTGACCATCGCGAGCACGAAGCCGATGAGGGCGCCGCCGATAGCCAGCCCGCTGAGGCGGGCGGCGTCTTCCTCGTACGTCAGGTCACCAGTCAGGATCCATGTCGCAGCCGCAGCGACGACCAGGACAACCAGCGTGATCGCCGTCTTCTGCACGACCGAGTCGATCGTGATGCGTCTGGTGTCGACGTCCGTCTGCTGGCTGGGACCACCGCGGCCGTCGCCGGTCCGCCACGTCGAGGGATCGGTGTACCCGGGAGCCGGCTGTCCGTAGCCCGCGTGAGGGCCACTACCGGGATAAGTCGGGTTCCCGTACACGTTCGCGCTCCGCCCATTGAAGGCGTCGCTGCGCGCGAAGACAGGATTGCTGCTTTGCATCATTCCTCCGTCGTGGACCTCGGGGTGAGGACCATGGTTTCAAGGGTACCTGCCGGCTGTGGCTCCTCTCCAGATCGAAACATTCCTGCCTCTACCGACGGCCGCCGCTTCGGCCCAGATCGCCGGTGAGCGGGATCGTCGATGCGTAAAGGTCTGGCACTGAACTTCCTTGCTTCCGTCGACGAGTCGCCGCCTCCGGTGGAGCAGGGGTGTTGGACTTCCAGAAGGTCGGTTGAACCACCACGGTTACCGATTGATGAGACGACCGCTCATGCGTCCTCGCCAGATGAGACGGTTATAACGCAGGCCTCATCCATGTCTCGCCGGTGCGGCCGAGGGTGGGATGCTGACGGCAAGGGCGGCGCCAGACGCCTTTCGAGACGATGAGCGGAAGCTGAGCGAACGACGGAACCGATATCAGACCATGAGAGCTGCGATGCGTGTGACGGAGCAGGAACCGACGCAAGGCTCGAAGGCGAGCAGCACACCGTGGTTGCAGTGGGGTGTCGTCGAGCTGGTGCGCTCCGTACGGACGCGCATCTTGGCATCCGTGGTTCTACTGGCCGCCATGGGGCTAATGGGTGCCGGCGTGGCCGCCTATGTCGTGGAATCCTCCCGCATCGATCGCCGCATCGATCAAGCGATCGTGCAGGAGATCGACGAGTTCAGCGAGTTCGCACAGGAGGGCGTCGACCCTGCCACGGGACGAAGCTTCGACTCCGTCTCCCGGCTTCTTAAGACGGCCATGCAGCGCAACGTTCCAGACGAGCATGAGGCGCTGTTGGCTTTCTGGAATGGCGGGCCGCAGATCGTCCACCCCGGTCGGGGAGTCGTTGACCGAGTACCGTTGTCAGGTCTTTGGACCGCGAGCGTCCTCACCCGCGGTCCCGGTGTCGTGGCCGTCATAGGGGTATCCCCCCGGTGCGGTCGACGGCCGTCCGCGTGGGATGGTGCGCCGACCGGCCCGGACATGGTGTCGACGGCCGGTCGGCGCTGCGGGCAGGTAGGTCGACGCGTGAGGGTGATTCCAATGACACACACTCGCTACCTTCGATTCCGGGTTCGACGGCCTCGCGAACTCCGTCGCCGGCTGCTAGTCCTCGGCTGGCCCTGCTCTTCGCGCCGTTGCTCACCACGCTGGTCGTGAGGCTGCGCTGAGTGCGCGCCCGACGGGCTCAGACGTCGCCGCCAAGGTACGCCGCCTTCACCGACTCGTCGCCGGCGAGCTCCGCACCGGTGCCCGAGCGGACGATCTCCCCGGTCTCTAGGATGTGGGCGGTGTCGGCGCGCTTGAGCGCCTGCGCCGCGTTCTGCTCGACGAGAAGCACCGTGGTGCCCTGCTGGTTGATCTCGCCGACGATCGCGAAGATCTGCTGGATCAGCTTGGGCGCGAGGCCCATCGACGGCTTGTCGAGGAGCAGCAGCCGGGGTCTCGCCATCAAAGCCCTGCCGATCGCCACCATCTGCTGCTCGCCACCCGAGAGGGTGCCCGCCACCTGGGTGCGTCGTTCCTGCAGCCGCGGGAACAGCGAGTAGACCCGTTCGACGTCTTCGGAGAAGGCCTTCGACTTGCGGTCCTTACGGACGTAGGCACCCATGTCGAGGTTCTCACGGACGGTCATGCCGGGGAACACACCCCGGCCCTCGGGTGCCTGACTGATCCCCATGACCACTCGTTCGTACGGAGGTGCCTGGGTGATGTCCTTGCCCTGGAAGGTCACCCTGCCCTCACGCACCTTGCGCAGCCCGGAAAGCGTCTTCAGCGTCGTCGACTTCCCCGCGCCGTTCGCTCCTATCAGGGTCGTGATCGAGCCTTCCTCCACCCCGAAGGTGATGGCGCGGATGGCCTCGATGTGTCCGTAGTTAACACAGAGACCCTCGACCTCAAGAAGCATCGTCCTCGTCCACTCCCAGATAGGCGGCGATGACCGCCGGGTCGTCCCGGATCTCCGCGGGCGTCCCCTCCGCGATCTTGCGACCGAACTCGAGGACGACGATCCGGTCGGTCACGCCCATGACGAGCTTCATGTCGTGCTCGATGAGCAGCACCGTAAAGCCTCGGTCGCGCACTTTCTGGATGAGGGCCATGAGCCTTTGCTTCTCGGCTGGGTTGAATCCGGCCGCCGGCTCGTCCAGACAGAGCAGCCTGGGCTTAGTCGCCATCGCGCGCGCGATCTCCAGCCGTCGCTGGTCCCCATAGGAGAGGCCGCCGGCGAGGGTGTCGGCCTTCTTCGACAACCCCATGAAGCGCAGGAGCTCCATCGCCTCGTCGTGAGCAGACGACTCCTCGCGACGCTGCAGCGGGGTGCGGAAGAGCGAGTTGAGCAGACCGCTCCGCGCGTGGGCGTCCGTGCCGACCAGGACGTTCTCCAGTGCCGTCATCGTCCGGAAGAGCCGAATGCTCTGGAAGGTGCGGGCGATGCCTCGCCTGGTGATCTGGAACCTCTTCGCGCCGCCGAGGCTGCGCTCCTCGAATCGGATGTCACCCGAGGTCGCGGGGTATACGCCCGTGATCGCGTTGAAGCAGGTCGTCTTCCCGGCGCCGTTCGGCCCGATGAGCCCAAGGATCTCACCGTCGCTGATCTGGAAGCTCACCTCGTCGAGCGCGGTCAGCCCGCCGAACTTCATCGTCAGCCGATCCACGTCCAGAATTGACTCGGTCATGCCTGACGCCCCTCCTCGACCTCGACCTCGAGACCCTCCTCGAGAGCCTCAACTTCCTGCTCGAGCTGCTTGGCGCGAACGGTACGTCTCGGCGGGAGGAGACCCTGCGGCCGGAAGGTCATCAGGACCATCAAGGCGATCCCGAACACCAGGATGCGCCACTCCTCGAAGCCTCGGAACCGCTCCGGCAGGTAGGCGACGAGCGCCGCTCCGACCATGACGCCCCAGCGGTTGCCCTGACCGCCGATCACGACCGCGGCTACGAACAGGATCGACAGAATGAGGATGAACGACTCCGGGCTGATGAAGGCGGTCTTGGTCGCGTACAGCGCCCCCGCGAGCCCGCCGATGAAGGCACCCATCGCGAAGGCGAGTAGCTTGTACCTGAAGGTCGGCACGCCCATCAGCTCGGCCGCGTCCTCGTCCTCGCGCGTCGCCTCCCAGGCCCGCCCGACGCGGCTGTCCTTAATCAGCCTGTCGGCGAAGAGAACGATGATCACGACCGTGAGCGCCAGCCAGTAGTACGGGACCTGATCGAGGATGCCGAACTCGATGACCGTCGTTGTGTCGTTGACGTCAATGAGTGGCGTCCCAGTTTCCCAGTTGAGGTGGGGGACGTCGAATAGCGGGAGGTCCGGCGGCCCGGGGATCTGATTGATCCCCGCCGCCTCGCCGAGCCATTCTGAGTTGTTGGCGGTCAGCCGGATGATCTCCCCGAAGCCCAGCGTCACGATGGCCAGGTAGTCCCCGCGAACGCGCAAGGTCGGCGCACCCAGCAGTACCCCCGAGATCATCATCACCACGACCGCGATGGGAACGACCAGCAGGAACGGAAGTGAGGCGTGCTTCGCGGTCAGGACACCGACGGTGTACGCGCCGACCGCGTAGAAGCCGACGTAGCCGAGGTCGAGCAGTCCCGCATAGCCGATGAC
>JACCYJ010000092.1 GCA_013696555.1 Nocardioidaceae bacterium
TGCGCATTGCTACCGCTTTCGACCGCTGCGCACACGCCAGTGTCGGCCACACCAACCTCTGCCACGTCTTTCCCGAGCCCGCAGGCTAGTTCCGGCGCCACTGCCGACCAGACGGCCCAGAGCGTGCAAAACCAGCCGAGTGGAAGCACAACCCTCGGAGTATCGGTCGCGGCCAGCCTTGAGCTGCGCGCCGGCAAGCGGATCGGGTACACCTTCAATTCGGCCGGCGAGCAGACGGGCACGCGGTCTGTGACGCTGAATGCCACCGAGGCCGATTCGGCTACGCGCCGTTATCGGAAAGGTGGCCACACTTACTACCTGCTCAGCTGGGGACCGCTGGCCGGCTACTGGGTCCGACTGGCCACGGGCGTCGCCCTAATTCCGGCGACTACCTGGACCGTACTGGTGGTGGTCTACCGCCAGACCAATCTGGATGTCATCGACGCATCGGGGCAGAATCGCCACCTCGGGGCGACCATGTCGGCGGAGAACGAAGCGCTCATGGTTGGCGCCGTCAAGACCATGCCGGGCCTGGTCCGGGAGTGGTCGTCCGCGGTCGTCGCTCAGAAAATGACAGTGGTCTATCCGGCAGCTGCTCTGTCGAGGCTCACCTCGCTGGGCGGAGGGGCCTATTGGCTGGCCCCGGGGGACATTGGTTCCGACCTCGCCAAGTACGCACCGCAGGGTTCATACGACAGCATCATTGTCATCTGGCAGCCGTGGGACGCGGACGACTCCCTCCCGAGCTATGGCTGGGGTCTCGCCTACCCGGCCGGACCCTCGAGCAATGGCTCGAATTACGCCACTGTCACCGTGCCACCGAGCGGCAGCAGCTGGTGGATCACCAGCCAGGCCCATCGTGGTGAACCCTTCATGCACGAGTGGCTGCACGGTGTCATCGATTACCACGCCGCACGTACGGCCGGTGTCCCTGCCCTCCATGACAACGCAACATACGACTACGCCGATCAGGGCGGGACATTCTCGCGCTGGTACGGCGACCTGATGAAGCAGCATGTGCCTGATCAGCAGAGCAACGCTTTCATGGGGATCAATTACCTCGCCTGGCGGTCGGTGACTACGACCACCAGCTTGTAGATCAGCGTCAGCGGAGAAAGGTCCGTCCCAGCAATCGGATCATCTCCAGGTCTCGCGGCAGGAACGTCTGGAACATGATCCGCTGCGCCCCCGCGGCCTCGAACTCCGCTGCGCGCGCCCGAGCCTCGTCGGGTGTTCCGATGATCCATCGGTCGCGACGTTCGGCCAGCCACTCGTCCGGGTCGCCGTCGGCGTCGTCGCCGATCATTCGCAGGAGCTCCCTCACCCGCCCACGAACCTGGTCCTCAGTTTCGCCGACGAGCACTCCGATCATCGCTGAGCGTGTCACATCCGTTGGTTCGCGACCGGCGGCGCGGCATGCATCATCAAGCCGGGCGTAGGCCTCCGCGATACGCGCGGGTGACGCCGAGCTGATGTTGAGCTCATCGGCATAGCGCGCGACGAGGGAGACCATGCGCGGGCCGCCGGCGCCACCGACGATCAGGTTGGGGTGGCGCCTCCCAGCGGTCGCTTCAGGCTTGGGACGAAAGAGGGCGGCGCGCACCGTCCAGTGACGACCGGTGTAGCTCCAGCCGTCCGGCTCGGTCCACAGGCCGTGGACGATGGCGAGCTGTTCCTCGAGCATGTCAAATCGCTCGCGCGCGGGCGGGAAGGCGAGACCGTGTTGGTCGTGTTCGGCCTCGTTCCAGCCCGCCCCGAGCCCAACCTCGACCCGCCCGCCGCTCATCTCGGCGACGGTCGTCACCACCTTGGCGAAATTGCCGGGCGGCCGGAAAGCCACCGGTGATACAAGCGTCCCGAGCGTGATCCGGCTCGTGTCGCGGACAAGGCCGGCGAGTGTGGCCCAGGCGTCCGTCGTGGGCATACCGGAGTCGCCCGGGAAGCTGGCATAGTGATCGGAGCGAAAGAAGCTTTCGAAGCCGGACTCTTCAGCGGCCCGTGCGAGGGCCAGAATCTCTTCGTAGCTGAGCCCCTGCTGGGGCTCACTCATCAATGCGTAGCGCATCCGGCCTCCACCGACGTGTGTCGGCGCCGGGTTGGACCGACGCTTGGTTACATCGTCACACGGAGGGCGTTCGCGGCGCAGGCTGGCGGCCGAGGTACCAGCGACGAACTCGCACTGCGACGTATCCGATCAGCGCCAGCGGGATCAAGACCGGCAGCACGACGATCAACAGCCACACCGTCAGGCTGGCCAGCCCCTGCCCGACTCGAACCAGTGCGGCAAGGGCACCGTCGACCTCGCGACCGAAATCCCAGCCACTGGTCGCCACTGCGGCCTCGTCCACCGGGACGGTGTAGGCCACCTCGAGAGTGCCGAGAGCGGCCTGGTTGGCCAGTTGGTCGCGCTGCGCGATCATGCTCTCGATGTTGCCGCGGACCGCGGTCAGCTCCTGTTGGACCTTGAGCACGTCGGTGATCGTCGTGGCGCGACCCATGATCCCCTGCAGCGCCAGCTCGCTAGCCTGAAGGTTGGCGATCCGAGCGTCCAGATCGATCACCTGGGTCGTTACGTCCTGCGCGTCGGTGTCCTCCGACAGGACGCGCTGTCCCAGCGCCCGCAGCCCAGCCAGCGCCTCAGTCCAACGCTCGGCCGGAATTCGGTAGGTCACCGTCGCGCCCTGGTGACCGTCCGAGTTCTCTTCGTGCGATTCAGCGACGCTTCCGCCGAGACTCGAGACCAGCGCCGTCGCCTGGTCGATGGTGGCACGCAGGTCGCTGACCTCGAGCGACATCGAACCGGTGTGGACGATCAGCGGCGCGTCATTCGCCTGTGGCGCCTGGTTAGTGCCGTCAGTTGCATCCGAAAGCTCACCGGGAGCCTCGGCGAAAGGATCGCCCCCGGCG
>JACCYJ010000098.1 GCA_013696555.1 Nocardioidaceae bacterium
GACCTGAGGCGTGCCCGCGTTGTCTTCGCGATGCCCATGCGCGATTAGCCGTCGTGTGCAGGGTTTTCAGGTCATCTAGCGGGCTGGGCGAGACACTATTCGAACACGAACATCCGTTCGCAGATCAGGCAGCTTCACGATCAGCTTCGGAAGCAGGAGGGAGCAGGTTGATCGTCGGGAAGCGCTTCTGAGCCTTTGCCTTCTCGAGTCGCCCCATGGCCATGGCTAAGAGTGCGGCGACGAACCGGTCCATATCTATCTGGTCCTTTCTGACCGCAGCTAGCTTGATGCGTCTAGAGGATGCGCTTTCCCGATGCTGAATCACAATCGGGTCTTACGTGCTTTTATCGCCAGGTCCGCGTGATCGGAGATTTGGCGTGCGTTGCTCGGCCTGTAGTCGAGCCGCGTAGGCATGATGAGCTTCGCGCAGGAAGCCTTGTCGTTCGGGATCGCGTAACGCTTCTTCGAATTCATCGACATCAATTTGCAGCGGGGCCGTAGTCTCTGCTGGCGCCTCTCCCTCCACGCCGAGGATGTGCGGCTCACCCTGCTTGCGGCTTGCCGCCTCCTGTAATGCGCTCCGTTCGGGGCTTTCTCCGTCCCTGCTCATGCCTTCACTATCCGCTCGGCTGACGACCATGTCAATCTCTCCAGGCCGGTTCGAATCTCACCCACTTCAACCAGCCGACCAGACGATTCTCGCTACGCGGAATCGCTAGGTGCAGGCGTTTTCGTCCTTGTGCAGAGTGTTACTTACGGCGGAGATTAGGGGACGGTTTTTGAACCCCGAGGTCCGCGAGCGGATCCGACGGCTCCGTCACCTGTCACGTCTCGATAACTGATCCCTCCCCCCGAGTGGGGCTTGCTACTGCTTGGCGGGCACAGGCGGATCAGTCGCGCCCTCGAGCGGCGCGGCTTCGCTTCTGGCACACCTTCGACACTCTCATGCTCGGCGGCTGAGCAGTGTCGCTTTGATCGAAGAACGACACTCTTGAGTCTCCACTACTGCGCCTCTTGGCCGAAGCTGACATTTCCCGCCTCGCCGTCGGTCACGACGACGGGTATGGCCTCGGTCCCGCCATCGGTGCGTATGACCGTGCAGTCGAACCGACGCCCATCTTCGCTGGGCTCGTCTTCCGGGCACTCGACGCTCTTGACCTGCCCCGCGACGCCGGTCTCCTGAATGTCTTGATTGATGGCA
This sequence comes from Nocardioidaceae bacterium, assembly GCA_013696555.1. Taxonomy (GTDB): domain Bacteria; phylum Actinomycetota; class Actinomycetes; order Propionibacteriales; family Nocardioidaceae; genus JACCYJ01. The sequence goes on from JACCYJ010000098.1 coordinate 1,202, forward strand.
TCCTCCACCTTGGTCGCGTCGATCACCTTCTCACCGCAGCCCATTGCGACCATCAGGGCCACAGCGGCCGCGGCGGGTGCCCCGATCTTTCTCAAGGCCATCCCGTATGGATCACCTGAAAGCATCGGCGCCTCCTTTGGTCGGGGTCACGGCCCACGGATAGTAACCACGGTAGGAGTGACCGCCCGATCTCGGCCGCCTCGGGCGTTCGCTGAACGCCGCCGAGGTCGTGCGGTGGTGCCCTGGCGCATCGCCCAATGACTTGGCCTCGCGCGGCAGGCACCGGACGCAGCTCACCGCATCATCGCCTCGCGACATGGGCCCATCGCCCGGCACCCTGTGTCCCGCAACCGCGATCATTCGGCCGCCGTCCGTGCCGCTTACCTCCGCATCAGGTGCCGGGAAGCTCGGGCGCGCGCCGTACTGCTCGATGCATGGTCGTCGTGGTCGTCGCGATCCAGCAAAGGCACGGACCGCTGAGCGGTTCGGGCGGCAAGTGCTCGCTCCAGCAGGCCGTGCAAGGCGTAGCCAGGGGTAAGCACGCAGGTCGTCTAGGCTCGCGGAGCGGGCCGGTGCGCGTGCGCGGCAGCATTTCGCCAGTCCCGTAGGATTGCCGCGCAAGGGCAAGCGAGCAGCCGGGGGCCAATGCCAGCCGACGACGCGACGAAGGTGGTGGGGCGGAGGGTCGGTGCGTTCATCATCGACTTCCTGCTCACCGGCGCCTTCTACTGGGGGCTGTTCTTTCTGCTCGCGGAGCGGATGGCGTTCGAGCCGCCGAGTGCGGTCAAAGCATGGCTCTCCCTCGGCGACACGACCTACGCCATCACGGGCGGCAAGGCGGCCCTCTTCTTCCTGATCTTCTTCGTCGTCGGCCTGGCCTACGGGGTGGTGCTCCCGGGGCTCACCGGCTACACGCTCGGGAAGGCGGTCACGGGCGTGCGGGTGGTCAAGGCGGACGGCACCGTGCCCGCCGGCATCGGCCGCAACTTCCTCCGCCAGCTCGTCTGGATCGCCGACGACTTCCCGTACTTCATCCCCGGCCTCACCGGGTTCATCGTGGCGCGCGCGACCGAGGGGCACCGCCGGATCGGTGATCTGGCCGCGAGCACGTATGTGGTGAGAAGCGAAGCGGCAGGGCAGCCGCTGACGCTCGGTCCCCCGAGCGGTCGCCCAGGCGCGACACCGCGTCCAGCCGCCGGGGCGCAGGGTGCTTGGCCATCCGCCCCAGACCCGTCCGGCCCGCCGTCAGAGGCAACGCCGGCGATACCGGCGGCCCCTGCCAGACCGACGGCCCCAATCGCACCCGCCGGCTGGTACCCGGATCCTCAGGGCCAGGCGCGCCTTCGCTACTGGGACGGTCGAGCGTGGACGGGTCAGACGTCAGCCTGACGCTCTCAACCGACCAGACGCGCAACGTCTCGGCGCACAGAGCCGACGCCCGCTCGACAAGCGTGATGTGCGAAAAGCTCCCGGGTACGTACGATGCGAGAGACGAATAGCCGCGCGGCGGCATCAACCACATGGTGGACACTTGCGAGTTCTAGCAGGTAGCTGTTAGCTACATGTCCAAACTAAAGAGCTACATAGTGCCCACTATCTTCTCGACCGGGTTCGTTCTACTATCGCCGTTGGGCTTGGTCATTATATTCCTGTCGGGAGATAGTTGCTGTGGTCAAAATACGAGTGGAACGATGATCGGAGTCACCGCAGGTATTGTAATCCTGCTGGTGGTTATAGCTATAGTCCTAAGTAGTGTCGTCAAGCTTACCTTAAAAAAGGACACACATGACTTTAGCATCCTGGTGGCGTGCCTGATCATGGCAGTCCCGGCATCGTTGATTTACGTCGGATTTGTGATCTATATCTCGGCAACTGCATTTTGATTATTCTGCAGCTTCGCAATGTCAGTGTCGGATGCGGCGTGCTCAGCAAGCGCGGATCGCAGCAGGGTGCCCCGGCCTAGGTTCGGTGTCCTGTCAGAAACCCGGGCGATGATGGCGCTCGTACACGGCCCCCACCGAGGCTTCCGCGTACTCACGAGCGGACCCGGGTTCGGGTTCGACCATCGTCCCGCTTGCCTGCTCTAGCGGCACGGCGGGGACGCTATGCGAACTCCGAGCCGGACCTTGACCGCCTGATCCAGTGTCTCATGGATCCGGCACGGCGCGAAGCTCGGCGACGGGCAGCGCGTACCAAGTGGGAGTGAGCACGCCCGAGCTCCCAAATGACGGGACTCGCCACGCCCCAGCGTCAGGTCCCTGAGACCCGTACGATCGGGAGATGGTTCTGTTCGTCTACGTCGACAACTCCAACGTCTGGATCGAAGGCCGCCGGGCGAGTGCAGTCGCGAACGCTCTGGCACCGAGCTTCGACGACTCGTTCGCCCAAAATATCGTTGATCCGAACTGGAACTACGACTTCGGTCGCCTCTACGAGCTCGCATGTCCCGGTGACGTCCAGATCGGAC
>JACCYJ010000099.1 GCA_013696555.1 Nocardioidaceae bacterium
GGCCCCGCGCAGGCAGAGCCGACCCTCCCACCGCGGGTCGGCGAGGTCCTCGTACGTCGACAGCTCCGAGGGGTCAACCCGGCTGGCATCGTAGACAATCGTGCGGGCCCGTTCGGCCAGGCCGAACCAGCGGTCTTCGGTGTCACGGAACTGTTCTGGGATGGCCTCGGTCAAGATGTCGGACTGCAGCGGTTGAAAGATCCCCTCTTCTGCGGCAAGGGAGAGGTTGCCGGCATCGACGGTCATGTAGACGTCGGCCGGAGTGTCCTCGCCCTCGGCCTCGATCCGCTCACGCAGGTCGGCGTCGGTGCCGTAAAGAAACTCCACTTCGATGCCCGTGTCATCGGTGAACTGCTCGAAAGCGGCCTCCAACTCATAGTGTCGGGCGGAGTAGACCCGGACGACCTCGTCGTCGCCGGTGAGCGCGCTGCAGCCGCTCACCACCAGCGAGACGCTGATTGCCGCCGCTGCGGTGGCATACGGGACGAGGGTCAGGCGGATATTCACGCTGTCTCCGTTCGGCGCAGCCACGCGGCGACGCGCCGGCAGGCGCACCAGTAGGCGATGCCGATGACAAGGGACGCGAGGAGGGCGGCCAGCGGGTAGTCGTCCTCCAGAAATGGGTAGACCTGCCAGTGGGTCAGATAGACGTACAGCGACGCGCTCGCGAGAACGCCGGCCAGCCGCAGCAGGACTGCCGGACAGGGCAGGCTCGGCACCCAGACGAGCAGGAGCAGACCAACCACGACGACCGCATCGCGCTGGGGGTCGTCGAAGAATCCGGGCACCGTGATGAGCACCAGCGCGGTCACAACCCAGCGCTGCGTCTGCGTCGACGCCTTAGCGGTCGCCCAACCCAAGGCGAACAGCCAGAACAGGAGATAGCCCGTGTGGATGCGGTCAATGCCGTCGCCGATACCTGCGACCTCGTACCGGGCGAGCAGCGCGAGGGCCAGGACACCCAAAGCAAACCCGAACGGCAGACGTCGTTCAGCGCGGTCGAGCAGCGGTATCGAGAGGACGGCCGCAAGCACCAGAATGGTGTGCACCAGCGTCTCGACGAACCAGTAGTGCCACTGCGGTCCCCACGCGTCCGGGCCGACCACCGCGTGTAACAGCGCCGCGTTGGTCCAACCAAGGTCACCGACGAGCCACCCTACGACCGCGATCCAGACCATGCTCGGTATGGCGACCCGGGCGGTGCTCGCCAGGAGGTGTCGGCGGCGTTGCTGCCGTGGCGCGGCGGTGAGGTGGAAACGCCCGACGTTGTAGCCAGCGACTCCGAGCAGGATGTGGGCACCGCCGAGCACGGTGAAGAGCTCGACGTGCGATCCGACGATCGCCACGATTGCGGCCGCTCGTAGCGCGACCCCGGTTTCCAGCCGGCGCAGTCGGCTGTGCTGACGCCGGGTGGCGCGGGCCAGCTCTCGGATGGTCAGCAGGTGCCAGTCCTCCGGCAGGTGGCCGAGGGTCTCCTCCAGCCGCTGCGCGACTTCGACGTACGACAGCGAGTCGCCGCCGAGGCCGACGAAGGTGTCGTCGCCGGTGGTGTCTGGATGCTCGAGGACCTCGGCGTACAGCGCCCGCACCGCCGTTTCGCTACTCGGATCTGCACCGGTGTCGGCCTCGCTGGGCGTGGTCGGGGCCGACGTCACCCGGTCCTTCGTGGCAAGTAATGTGACAGCCCGGTGATCGAGCTTGCCGGACGCCAGGCGCGGGAGCTCGTCCACCATCAGGACGCGCACGCAAGACGCCGGCAGGCCGGCTGCGGCGGCGGCGTGCCGCCGGACCTTCTCGGTGTCCGGCTGGCCCTGGACGACCACAATCAGCTCGTCGTCAATTTCAGCACAGCTCGCCGGTTCGCTGAGCCCTTCCAGCGCCGCCTCGACTCGCTGCAAGTCCACCCTCAGACCCAGCACCTTCACGAAGCGGCTGAGCCGTCCGACCAGCTCGAACAGTCCATCCGGGGTGCGCCGCGCCAGGTCGCCGGTACGCAGCTCGAGCACGGTGCGACCTTGCGCCAGATCGGTCGGACGCTCCGCGTACCCGAGCATGACGTTGGGGCCGGTGTAGACGAGCTCGCCCACGCCTTCCTCGTATCCCGGCACCGGCTCCACGCGGATGGAGCCCCCCGGCACCGGTACGCCTATCGCGGCGGGGTGCTCGGTGGCCAGCTCGGGCGGCAGGTACGCCATCCGCGCGGTCGCCTCGGTCTGGCCGTACATGACGAACAGGTCCCACCCCCGACGCTGCCCCAGCTCCGCGAAGCTCGCGACCCGCTCGGGGGCCATCCGTCCTCCGGCCTGAGTGACGTAGCGCAGCGACGGTAGGTCAAAGTCCGCGAAGCCCACCTTGTCAAGCAGCTCGAAGGTGTGCGGCACGCCGGCCAACGTGGTTATCCCGTGGCTGCGGAAGAGCTCCCAGAAGCCGGGGTCAACGACCGAGAGGTCCGTCAGCAGCACGCCCGCGCCGCGCAGTAGGTGGCTGTGCAGCACCGACAGGCCGTAGCAGAAGTGCAGCGGGAGCGTCGTGGCCGCCCGGTCACTCTCGCGGATATCGAGGTACAGCGCGATCGACTCGGCATTGGCCCGCACGTTGTCGTGCGACAGTCTGACCAGCTTCGGTGAGCCGGTCGACCCCGACGTGCTCAGCAGCACCGCCAGCTCGGGATGCAGCACGTGGGCGCTCTCTTGACGCCGCTCAATCGGATGCCAGCCGCCGACGGGCCCGGCCACGACATCGGGGTCGTAGTCGGCGGTCAGCGCCTCGAGGGTGAGCGTGTCGCTGCCCGGCGCGAGCAGCACCGGGTGCCCGCTGGTGAGGGCGGCCAGATACGTGACGATTGGCTCGACCGCGTTCTCGCCGGCGACCAAGACCAGCCGGCGTTCAGCGCCGAGCCAGTCGGCGGTGGCGCGTACCCGGCTCGCGAGCTCCGCGTACGTGACCACGCCATCGGCCGAGAGCAGGGCTGGTCGGGCGCCGTGAACTTCCAGGTCGGCGACGCTGAAAGCCGATCCCCGAGCGAAGGTCGACGGGGAGTGCCGACTAGTGGCGGCCAACGGCAACGCGGTCACCGACGCATCTTATAAGGTTTGCCTACCCTCATTTACAGGGGTCGGGCTGCCTTCGTCCAGTTTTCAGTAGACGCGCCGCTGAAATCGCGCCGCCCGAGCTACTGGCAACTCCCAGCTTGGTGCGCGGCGGGCTCTACCACGGCGATGGCGGCCACGCCGCCGCTGGGCGGTGTGAGTCTACTGTTACGCCATCGAGCGGAGCGCGCACGTTTTTCGGTGGAGGAACCATGAGCCCGAGCGACAAACCACTGCACATCGTCTTGAACGCCGTTCGCACCGACAAGGCGGATGACTGGGAAGAATTCACCCGGTCGGAGTTGGTGCCGCTGGTCAAGAAGCAACGCCCCGAGTTGCTCGAGCGAGTGCGGTTGCTCCGGAGCACCGAGTCCGGTGACGAGGTCACGATGTTTGCGTTCCTCTTCGAGGGCGGTGATCTCGACGACTACGATCTCAAGCCGCTGTTCGCTGCGGAGTTCGGTGAGGACGAGGGTCAGAATCGGCTGCAGCCGTGGATCGACATGTTCACCAAGGACCAGGAGGGCTGGAGCTTCCACAGCACTAATCTCTTCCAGTCCCGCAAGTAGCAGGCCCCGCCAAGGCAACGTGCCGCGCACCATCCCGTCGGTTGGCGCCATGCGGTTGCCGACACGGTGGGCGGACCGAACCGCAACGCGCCACTCCATGCCGGTCGGGAAGCTCAGCCAACGTCCCGGCGGGACCAGCGGAAGGTTCGCAGGCAGGCAACCAGCCCGAGTACGGTCCACGCTGCGAGGACCGCGGCACCGAGCCCGAGCTGCCATGAGCCGTCCGGCTCCACGGACTGGTAGGAGTCGGGCAGGAACACCGAGCGCATGCCCTGCGCCATCCACTTCAGCGGGAACAGCTCGGCAATGGCGCGCATCCATCCCGGCAGCTCGTTGTACACGAAGAACACGCCGGAGATGAACTGCAGCACGATGACGATCGGAGTCACCACAGCGCTGGCACTGCGTCCGGACCGCGGGACGCTCGAGAAGGCAATGCCCAAGACGGTGCCTGCCGCGGTTCCCAGCACGAACACCCAGCCGAACGTCGCCCACCGTGAGGGGGCTGACGGCAGGTCGACGCCGAGCAGCAGGGTGGCCAGCGCGAGTAACAGGGCAATCTGCAACACGCTGCTCACCAGGACCATCCCGATCTTGCCGAAGAAGTACGCAGCCGGCGGCATCGGTGTCCCGCGCAGCCGCTTGAGCGTGCCGTCGTCGCGTTCGATGGCGATGCCAATGGCCAGGGACTGGAAGCTGGACAACATGATCCCGGCGGCCAGGATGCCTGGCACGAAGTACTGCGTGAAACTGACCCCGCCTCCGACATCCTCGTCGAAGACCGAACCGAAGATGCCGAGCATGATCACCGGGAACGCGAAGATGAAGATGACGGCATCGCGCTCCCGGAAGAACTGCTTGAGCTCTATCCGACTGCGGGCCAGGGCCAGCCCGAGGAGGGATGGCGCCACCGGTATGCGGCGGGCTGCCGACAGGGGGCTCATCGCTCAGCGCCCATCGAGTCTGACGCGACGCTCGCACTGCCCGCTGAGCCCTGGATGAGTGAGAGATAGACGTCCTCCAGGGTGGGACGCAGCACCTGCAGCCCGGGTATCTCCCCCGATTCATGGCGGCGCGAAAGCTCGGTCACCAACTGCGTGGGCGTCGGAGTGCGGACCTCATGGCGGCCGTCGGCGTCCTCCCACACGACGGTCGCTTCCCGCTGGGCTCGCCCGCCCAGGTCTTCGGGTGTGCCGAGGCCAACGATGCGGCCGCCGCTCAAGACCGCCACCCGGTCGGCTAGCTGCTCGGCTTCCTCCAGGTAGTGCGTCGTGAGCAGGATCGTGGTCCCGTCGCCACGCAGGCCGCGGATCAGCTCCCAGAACGCCCGCCTCGCCTCTGGGTCGAAACCGGTTGTCGGCTCGTCGAGGAAGAGCAGCTCGGGTCGCCCGACGACCCCGAGCGCTACGTCGAGGCGCCGGCGCTGGCCGCCGGAGAGCTGGCGGGTGCGGGTGCGACGCTTGTCCTGCAGTCCCACCGCCGCAATCACCTCATCGGGTTCTCTCGGTGCCGGGTAGAACGCGGCGAAGTGTCGCACCAGCTCCTCGACCGTGAGCTCCGCGTTGTCCTGCGAGCTCTGCAGGACGATGCCGATCCGGGTGCGCCAGGCACGGCCAGCGTGTGCCGGGTCCTCACCGAGCACGGTGACCTCGCCCCCGTCCCGGATGCGGTAGCCCTCGAGCACTTCCACGGTGGTGGTCTTGCCGGCACCGTTGGGTCCGAGCAGCGCCAGCACCTCGCCTCGCCCGACATCGAGATCGATGCCGTCGACAGCGACGCTTCCTCCGTACCTCTTGATGAGCCCACGGATCCGAACGGGCAGTGTGCCGCCGGACGCGTCTGCCGGGCCAGTGTCGGTCCACTGTGTCGGCATGCCGCAACGCTCTCGTACTGCATGTCGCGCGTCCATGGTCTGGGCGGGGTAGCGGTCCACAGATCGGTGGTCACGTCGAGGCTCAGCGCGTTCAGCAGAGCTCGTTCTTCGTCGTCGGAGAGCCTGCTCGCCGTGGCCGGTGGGAGCTGGTGTCCAACTCCCAGACAAGGGTGGTGTTCGCCGGCAGGTGTCGGAATGCTTGGCCGCGGCAAGCGCGAGATCGGTCCGTCCACCTGTGGTCAGTGACGACTTGGTTCGACCTCGGTTGCGGCGGCTGATTCCCCGGGCGACTTGGTGGTGTCCCCATGGTCACTCACTGGCTCTGTTCTAGCCTTACGCAGCCCAACCAGGGCGAGGACTGCGACAGCGACGGCGATGACGGCGGCGATCGCGGCACTGAGCTGCATTCCGGAGACAAAGGCCTCCCGGGTGAGCTCGAGCAGGGTTTCCGCGGAGCTTGCGTTCAGTTGGTCGGCAGCAGCCACAGCGGCACCGAGAGTGTCGCCGGCCTCGGCCGCCGCCGAGGCCGGGACGTCGGCTGGAATGTCGTCACCAACCTGCTCGCGGTAGAGCGCTATGCCGATGCTCCCGAGAATGGCAATCCCCAACGCCCCGCCAAGCTCGGCTGCGGTCTCGGAGATCCCCGAGGCCGCTCCTGCCCGCTCGGGTGGGGCGGAGCCGACAACGAGCTCAGTGGTCAGGCCGAAAACCGGCGCCAGTCCGGCCGAGATGACAACGGAGCTGATGATGAGCATCGACAGGCCGTCGGCAGGCCCAACTCGAGTGAGCATCAGCAGACCTACAGCGGCGACACCCAGTCCACCGGAGATCAGGTGCGCCGCGGCGATCCGTTGCACGATGCGAGGCGCCAGCTGTGACCCGATGACGAAGGCGATCGCGGACGGCAATGACCACAGCCCGGCCTCGAGCGGTGACAGGCCGGACACCAGCTGCAGGTACTGGGCGACGAACAAGAAGTAGCCGACGGCGACGAAGATGGCCAAGAAGTTCACAGCCAACGCGGTGTTGAACGCACGGATCCGGAACAAGCTGAGGTCGATCATCGGGTCGTCCAGTCGCTGCTGGCGGCGGACCCACAACGCGGTGATCGCCAGGCCGGCCACGATCGCCATGATTGGAGTCGCCGAAAGGCCGGACTGCGCAAGGTCCTTCAAGCCGAAGATGCACGCCAGGACGGCAGCCACCGACATCGCCGCGCTGACAATGTCCAGTCGGCCGGCGTTCGGGTCGCGGTACTCCGGGAGCACACGCGGACCGAGGATGAGCAGGGCCGCCATGACCGGCAACGCGAGTAGGAACACCGAACCTCACCAGAAGAACTCCAGCATTACTCCGCCGAGGACCGGGCCGATCGCGCTGCCCGCTGAAAAGGCGCCGATCCACACTCGCCCCCGAACCCCAGTGATCGTCGGCAGCAGGTGGTTGTGTTCACAACCACTGGGCGCCGACGATCACTGGGGTCGACGGGGCGGTGGTCGTTCTCGGCAGCCGCGCCAGCCACGCATCAGCACGATCCGAGCGCCCAGCCCGGCCGCGTCAGGACGCCGCCGGCACCTTCAGCCGACGGCGAACGTGATTTCGAGACCACCCT
>JACCYJ010000123.1 GCA_013696555.1 Nocardioidaceae bacterium
TTGGCGAAGTTCACCGCGTCGAAACTGCCGTCGTCCTGGAGGAACGCCATCAGGTTGAGGCTGGCCAGGTTGCACGACGAGTTGTCGAGGTGCATGTATTCACTACAGGGATTGCTGGCGCTGATACGCCCGGCTTCCGGCGTGGTGTGCCAGTCGTTGATCGTGGAGTCGTACTGCACCCCTGGGTCGGCGCACTCCCACGCCGCCTGCGCGATCTGCTTCCACAGCCCGCGGGCGTCGATGGTCTCGATGACCTCGCCGCTCGTACGCGCGGTTAGACCCCACTCCTCGCCCTGCTCGACGGCACGCATGAAGTCGTCGCTGACGCGGACGGAGTTGTTGGCGTTCTGGTACTGCACGCTGATGATGTCGCGGCCACCAAGATCCATGTCGAAGCCGGCGTCGCGCAGCACGCGGATCTTGTCCTCCTCGCGCGCCTTGGTTTGCACGAACTCCTCGATGTCGGGGTGGTCGACGTCGAGCACGACCATCTTGGCCGCGCGGCGGGTAGCGCCACCGGACTTGATCGTGCCCGCGGACGCATCCGCGCCGCGCATGAAGCTCACCGGCCCGGACGCGGTGCCACCGGACGAGCGCAACAGCTCCTTGGACGAGCGGATCCGGCTGATGTTGAGGCCAGCCCCCGAACCGCCCTTGAAGATCAGACCCTCCTCGCGATACCAGTTCAGGATCGAGTCCATCGAGTCGTCGACGGCCAAGATGAAGCACGCGCTCACCTGCTGCGGCGAGCTCGTACCGACGTTGAACCACACGGGCGAGTTGAACGCGAACACCTGGTGCAGCAGCATCCACGTCAGCTCGTGCTCGAAGATCTCGGCATCGACCCGGGTCGCGAAGTAGCCGTGCTTGATCCCCGCGTCGACGTACGTCAGCACCACCCGATCGATGAGCTGGCGCAGGCTCGACTCGCGGCTTGCGGTGCCCACCGCGCCGCGGAAGTACTTGGTAGTCACGATCGTCGACGCGTTGAGGCTCCAGAAGTCCGGGAACTCCACGCCGCGCTGCTCGAACACGCTCTCGCCGGTCTTCCAGTTGGTCTGCACGACGTCGCGCAGCTCCCAGGTGACCTCGTCGTACGGGTGCACGTCGGGCGTGGTGTAGACGCGTTCGATCGTCAGGCCGCTGCCCGCGTTGGACGCCTTGTGGGCACCAGCCTTGCCGTTGCTGGCGGTCTGCCGGCCGCTCACCGTCTCGGTCATCCTGCGTCTCCTCGCCTCGTCATCTGTGCAACGTCTGGGTGGGCAGATATCTGCCCGGTGGTACGTGTCTAGGGCGTGCTGTCGGCCGCCTCGCGCTCGGCGCGGAGCATGGCGATCTCGGTCTCGAAGTCGCCCGCCGACTCGAAGGCGCGGTAGACGCTCGCGAAGCGCAGGTAGGCCACCTCGTCGAGCTCGCGCAGCGGACCGAGGATCGCCAGGCCCACCTCGGGAGCCGGCACCTCCGCGGCTCCGCTGACACGCAAGGTGTCTTCGACACTCTGGCCGAGCCGGGCCAGATCGTCCTCATCGACCGGGCGACCCTTGCAGGCCTTGCGGACGCCGGCGACGACCTTCTCGCGGCTGAACGGCTCGGCGACGCCGGAACGCTTGACCACCGACAGCTGCACCTGCTCGACGGTTGAGAACCGCTTCTCACACGCCGGGCACACCCGGCGTCGCCGGATCGCCGCACCGTCATCGCTGACCCGGCTGTCGAGGACCCGGGTGTCGGTGGAGCGGCAGTGCGGACAGTGCATGAAGCGCCCATTCCTGTGGATTGCCTGGGGACGACCGGCTTGTCCTTGTGCGCAAGTGACCACAACCTGTGGAAACTTACACCGGTGTAACTACTAGATGTTGGGCTTACCGTACGCCCGAGGATGGCCACGTGCAAGAGGATGGCGGGTCCCACTGACACTTTCTGCGTCGGCGCAGGTCAGCGCGCTGGCGCGGGCGTGTCGCGACCGATAGGCGACCCCGCTCCGCACCCCATACCGCCGAGTTACGAGCTGGAGTTGGTGTCGACGCCCGGACACCAACGGGTATTCGTATCTCGACAGTCATAGGGACGGTATGACGGACTAGGATTAGGGCCTGTGACCTGCACAAACGGCTAGGAGTCCAGGGTGGCAAGAAGGGCTGCGGTGTACCTCCGCATCTCCCGGGACGAGGCCGGTGAGGGTCTGGGGATCGACCGCCAACGGGACGCCGTAAAGAGTCTGGCAAGGGCGAAGGGTTGGGTGATCGACCCGGCCTGGGTGATCGAGGAGAACGACGTCTCCGCCTACGCCAAGCGGCCACGGCCAGGGTTCGAGCGGCTGGTCCGGGGCATCGAATCCGGTCAGGTGAAGGCCGTTGTTGCCTACGCCTTGGATCGGCTGGTGCGGCGGCTCGACGACCTGGCCCGGTTGATCGACGTGGCCGAGCAGCATGACGTCCCGGTGGCGACGGTGGCCGGTGATGTTGACCTGTCCACCGGGCATGGCCGGGGGTTGGCGAAGTTGCTCGGTGTGGTGGCCTCGATCGAGGTGGACCACATGTCGGCCCGGTCCACGTGGTGTTCGGAGCGGGCGATGTGGCGCTGCGCGGCGCAGATGTACGACCAAACCCCGGGGAACAGAGCCGTCAGCGAACTCCCGAGCCGCCTGATGCTTGCGGCCTCCAGGACCTCGATCTGATTGCGGGCTTCCTGGTCGTCCGGGCCAACCCAGCTCGGACATAACTTGTAGTCGGCGGGACTCCGGGGCAACGAGGAAGAGTGGCTGCGACGTTGGTTCAGGGAAGGATGTGGATGTCTTTCCAGTCAACTGTTCCAATGATGTTGTCGACGTTGAGGCTGCCGATCTTTGATCCGTGAGGTATCTGCACTGTCTCATGGGCGGTGATGATCGCTGGGTAGTAGTCGGTGATGATCTTCTTGTCCAGCGCGCCCCAGGCGGCGGGCTGCTCCTGGAACGGTAACCTGCGGATACGCTTGATCTCGGCGTCGACCGCCGGCTCAGAGAAAAACTGTTTGTTACCACCGCCGTCGGAGGCGAATAGGGGCGGGAACCATGAACCACCCGTCGGCCAGTCCGGGAACCACCCGCCGATGGTACGGAGGTTCACTGGCGCATTTGGGTCACTTTCCAACCTGCCCTGGTCGTTGAATGTGGGTACCGAAAGCACTGTGGCCTTGAAGCCGGCGGCTTCCAGGCTTCTCACAATGAGTTGCACAGGGACCGTTGCATCTTGGGGGTAGGCAAACTTGAGTTCGTACTCCCCGGGTGCCCAACCGGCTTCCTGGAGCAACGCTTTCGCCTTGTCCGGGTCGCTGCGACCCGGTGGGGTTTCGAGCACGTTGTAGTCCTGCCGCCCAGGGAAACCAGGTGGCAGGATCGACGAACCAGTAGGTCCTCCACGGTCCGTGAAGAAAGTCGCCACTGCGTCGTACGGGTAGGCGTATCCGATGGCCTGGCGCACCCGGATGTCGGTGATCTTGCGGTAGTCCGGACTCCAGAATCTGGTGCCCGGTCCCGAGCCGAGGGTCAACCGATCCAACCGCTGCGCTTTGCGGAGGTTTTCTGGCAACACATTCGTCAGCGACAACGTGGTCTGCCCCTGGTCGGAGTCGCCGAGTACCAGTCCGTCGATCTGCTTAACCGGCACGGTGAAGTCGAACTCGTACCGATCCGGGTAGGCGTGCCGGCCCGGGTCGGTGTCGGGGTCCCACTCCTCGTTGCGTACCAGGGTCAACGACTTCCCCGGCGTGAAGTCCGACACCTTGTACGGCCCCGTCGCCAACGGCTGCACCGCATACCTGTCCGGTTCGCTGCCCCGTTCCGGTATCGGACCCATCGCCGGGAACGCACCCCAATACGGCATGTCCGGGAACGGACGCTCCATCTTGATCGTCAACCTGGCACCGTCCACGACGACACCGTCATAATCCGTGCCCCCCGTGTAGACCCCCTTGTACGTGTCGCCGTTGAGGAAGTAGTCGTTGCTGTATGCCGGCCCATTGCGGAAGGTGTCCCGGTCGAGCGAACGTTTGATCCCGTACGCCACATCCTGTGCGGTGACCGTCTTACCGTTCTCGAACCTCACCCCGTCCCGAATCGTGAACGACCACTCGGTGAAATCCTCGTTCGGTGTGCCCAGGTCGGTGGCGAGATCCGGAATTAGGACCATGGTGCCCTGCTCCGGGTCGTACACGTACTGAGTCAACGACCGCGTCACCAAACCTCGCAAGATGGATACGTCGTAGGAGTAGTAGGCGTCGGTAGGATCCAGCGACTCAGAACCGAACTCCATCAAGGCAGTGACCTTGCCACCCGCGACCGCACCCTCAATCGGCGCAGCCGGCCCCTCCCGATCCGGGTCTAAACCCATCACAACAGCGCCATCGCCTCCCAGCGGAGGCTCGGGGGTCGGCGACGAGTCATCCCCGCCACTGCACGCCGCCAAGGCCAACGCGGCAACCGCCACGCCAGCAACCATTGACCCCAGGTTGACAACGACGCTGACCACCTTCCGGCCCTCACCGTACGCTCGACAAGTCTTGGAGACCATCCCTTAAACCCAGGGGTGCGGCCGGTCAAGGGTTCGCCACTTGATCGCCATGTGTGCCAGGCCCTTACTCTGGTGGTACGAACTTATCTCCACGCCGAAGGGGTCAGGCGTCAGTCCGGCTCGGCCACCAGCTGCGGATTCTCGATGTAGGCCAGGGCGGTCAGGGCCATGGCCTTGGCGCCATCGAGAAGGGTGCGGTCACCGTGCGGCCCGACGCAGTGCGCCGCGAACTCCGGCTGGTGGTTGACCGCCGGCCAGGAGTGCACGGCAAGGTCGGCGTGCAGCGCCGGGACCAGCTGGCTCACGTTGCCGAAGTCGGTGGATCCGCTGATCTGCGGACCCTTCGGGTCCAGAGTCAGCGGACGGCCGATCGACTCACAGGCCCGGGCAAACGCAGCGACCAGCCCTGGGTTCTGCCGGACCGGCTCGTATACGTGACCAACCGGTGTGATCTCGACCGTGGTGCCGGTTGCCGTCGCCGCTCCCTCCAGGCAGGCGCGGATCCGGGCACGAAGGTCGTCCAGACCGGCCAGGTCCGCCGCCCGCAGGTAGTACGCCGCGGCGGCACGCTCCGGTACGACGTTGGGCGCGTCACCACCATGCGTGATGACCCCGTGAACCTGCTGCCACGGCGCCAAGTGCTGTCGCAGCATCGCGATCGCCGTGTAGCCGGCCACAATGCCGTCCAGCGCGTTGCGCCCCAGCTGCGGCTCGGCGCTGGCATGCGATGCCTTGCCGTGGGCCACGACCGACCACTCCTCGATCGCGAGGCCGACCGAGCCGGGCTCGTCGTAGGGCGTGGGGTGCATCATCATCGCGACGTCCACGCCGTCGAACGCGCCGGCCAGGATCAGGTCGACCTTGCCCCCGCCTGCTTCCTCGGCCGGGGTCCCCAGGACCGTCACGCGGACCCCCGCATCGGCAGCCACCGGCAACAGGGCCAGTCCGGCGCCCACGGCCGACGCGGCGATGACGTTGTGGCCACAGGCGTGGCCGACGCCCGGCAGCGCGTCGTACTCGGCGCAGATCACGACGTGCCGCCCGCTATCGCCGCTGCGGGCGGCAAAAGCGGTGGGCAGGCCATACGCCTCGCGTTCGACGTCGAACCCGCCGTCCTCCAACAGGTCCGCGCAACGGGCGGCCGAGCGTACCTCCTGGTAGGCCAGCTCAGGATCGGCGAACAGTGCGTGGGAGAGCTCCAGCAGCCGGGGAGCCAGCTCGTCGACCCGGTGGAGGACCAGCGCGCCATGGTCAGTCATGCGGGCAAGGGTAGAGACCTCTTGACACGGTGACCGTCGGGCCACCAAGATTCCTAACCGTGGTAGCCGTACCTAACCGCGATAGGCAAACCGAACGTCGTGAGGCAACGCGCCGGGAGATTCTCCACGCCGCGTGGGACGTCGCCCGCGAGCAGGGTCTCGCCACACTCACGCTGCGCGAGATTGCCACCCGGGTCGGAATGCGCCCCCCCTCGCTCTACAGCCACTTCGCGTCCAAGAACGCGATCTACGACGCGATGTACGGCCAGGCGTGGCAGACGTACCTCGACCTCATCCCCCAACAACGCGCCCAACTGCCGAGCGAACCACGGGCGGCGCTGAAGTTCGTCGCGCGGCTGTTCTTCGACTTCGCGGCCGCCGACCTCGCCCGGCACCAGCTCATGACCCAGCGGACGATCCCCGGGTTCACGCCGAGCCACGAGTCGTACGCCATCGCGGTCGAGGTGCTCGATGAGCTGCATCAGCTGCTGGACCGCTTCGGCATCCGGGACCCCGCTGCCCCCGACCTCTACACCGCCCTGGTCGGCGGACTGGTCGACCAGCAGTGGGCCAACGACCCGGGCGGTGACCGGTGGCGCCGGCTGCTCGACCGGGCGATCGACATGTACGCCGACGAGATGGGCCTGCCCGGCCCGAGAGGAGACACCCCATGACCACCACGACGACGTCATCGGCGCCGCGGCGTACGCCGACACTCGACCGGCCCACGGCGATGCGGCTCGCGGCCGGCGAGTACGAGCGGTTCACCGCGATGCTGCGCAGCCTGGCACCGGAGGACTGGCGCCGCCCCACCGACTGCCCCGGGTGGGACGTGCGCGCCATGGCCGGTCACACGCTCGGGATGGCCGAGATGGCGGCAAGCATTCTCGAGTCACGACGCCAGATGAAGGCGGCGAAGGATCGCGGCGGGGGCATCGACGCGCTCACCGCCGTGCAGGTAGACAAGCACCGCGACCGGACGCCTGCCGAGATCGTCGCCAGGATGGAGCTGGCCGGGCCCAAGGCGGCCCGCTCCCGCCGCCGGACCCCCGGCTTCATTCGGCGACGGAGCATGCCGGAGCGGCAGATCGTCGACGGGGTCGAGGAGGAGTGGACCTTCGGCTTCCTGATCGACGTGATCCTCACCCGCGACCCATGGATGCACCGGGTCGACATCAGCCGGGCCGTAGGCCACGACGACATGCAGCTCAGCGCCGACCACGACGGCGTACTCGTCGCGGACGTCGTCGCGGAGTGGGCATCTCGACACGGCCAGCCGTACACACTTCGGCTCACCGGACCGGCCAGCGGGCGGTGGTCGGACGGCTCCGGCGGGCCGGAGCTCGAGCTGGACGCTGTGGAGTTCTGTCGGCTGGTCTCGGGTCGGGGTCGCGGCGACGGGTTGCTCGGCGTCCAGGTGCCGTTCTGACCTGTTGCCCGTCATGAGCCGCGGATCGCGGGGAAGTTGTGCACAGGGTGCCCAAAGCCCTCTCGCGATCCGCGGGTTACGACGCGAGGTCCCGCCGTCATAAGTTGCGGATCGGCGCCGGGTTGTCCACA
Source organism: Nocardioidaceae bacterium (assembly GCA_013696555.1). Taxonomy (GTDB): domain Bacteria; phylum Actinomycetota; class Actinomycetes; order Propionibacteriales; family Nocardioidaceae; genus JACCYJ01. Next base: position 7,370 of record JACCYJ010000123.1, read on the forward strand.
GTCGATGGCAACGGTGGAGACTGCCGTCATGACCGCCCCTGATCTGGCCGCGATCAGCACCCCGTCGCGTCTGGCCGAGCCCTGCGAGGGCATCTCCCTCGAGGAGGTGCAGCTCGCCGCCCGAAACCACGGCATGCCCCTGGAGGCGCTGCGCTACGACGTCACGCCGCCCGGCATGCACTACTTGCTGACGCACTACGACATCCCGTTCGTCGACCCGTCCACGTACCGGCTGACTCTCGGCGGGCTGGTCTCGCGTGAGCTGTCGCTGGACCTGGACGCGATCCGCAGCCGGCCCCAGGTGTCGCACCTGGTGACGCTGGAGTGCGCCGGCAACGGCAGGGCGCGACTCGAGCCACGCCCGGTCAGCCAACCGTGGCTGGTCGAGGCCGTCGGCACCTCCCGCTGGACGGGCACCCCGCTGGCGCCGCTGCTCCGCGAGGCTGAACTGGAAAGCAGCGCGGTCGACGTCGTGTTTACCGGCGCCGACCATGGCATCGAGCGGGGGGTCGAGCAGGACTACCAGCGCAGCCTGCCGGTGGCCGAGGCGATGCGCGACGACGTCTTGTTGGTGTACGAGATGCATGGTGCGCCGCTCCCGCCGCAGCACGGGTCCCCCCTCAGGCTGATCGTGCCGGGCTGGTACGGGATGGCGAGCGTCAAGTGGCTCACCCGCATCGAGGTCGTCGATGCACCGTTCGAGGGCTATCAGATGCGGGCGTACCGGGTCCGGCAGCGGTACGAGGACGACGGCGTACCGCTCACGCGAATCGAGCCGCGTGCGCTGCTCGTGCCGCCCGGGTTCCCGGACTACATGTCCCGCACCCGCGTCCTGCGGGCCGGTCGTACCACCGTCGAAGGCCGGGCTTGGTCGGGATGGGCCGCGGTGAACGCCGTCGAGGTGAGCACCGATGGCGGCCGCACCTGGGAGTCCGCCGACCTGGAGCCGGCACCGGACCCGCGAGCCTGGGCCCGCTGGACGTGGACGTGGGACGCCACTACCGGCAGCTACGACGTGTGCGTTCGGGCCGGCGACGAGAGCGGACGCAGTCAACCGGTCGACCAGCCCTGGAACCGCGGCGGGTACGCCAACAACCTTGTGCAATGCGTACCCGTCGCCGTCACTGACTGAGACCGGCTGCCGCTTGCCCCATCGCCTGCGGCTACCCGCGCCCACGACGTCGTCACCTGCTCGCGGAGCGCGACCGGCTCGAACGCCGCCAACTGCCGGCCGATCTCTTCCAGCCACCGCGCGTCCGCCATGCCCGCCGATACGACCGTGCCGCGCGGATCCCCACGTACAGCTTGGTGTCGGAAACCTCGACCAGCCGGCCCATGGCCGTACATCCCGTATGCGTCGAGCAGGGTGAGGCAGAAGTCTGCACCAGTCGGTGTGAGGGCTGGAGCGACCTCGTCAAGACAGCACGCCAGGGATGGGCTCAGGCCGTTGCTGTCTCGACGGCGGAGGCAAGATGACCAGCCACCCGAACGAGGACCTATTGCGCCGCGGCTCTACAGCGTACGCAGCTGGTGACATGGACACCATCAACGAGTTATTCGCGGACGACGTTGTCTGGCACGTCGCCGGACGCAGCGCGATCGCCGGCGACTACACCAGCAAGGACCAGGTCTTCGGCTTTTTTGCGAAGCTTCAGGAATTGAGTGACGGAACGGCCCAGATCGAGGTGCATGACCTCCTGGCCAACGACGAGCACGGGGTCGTGTTGGCGGTCGAGTCAGCAACTCGTAGCGGACGCAGTTACAGCGGCGACACGACGCATGTCTTCCATCTACGGGACGGCAAGGTCACCGAGTTCTGGGACGCCCACACCGATCAGTACGCGGCGGACGAGTTCTGGTCGTAAGGCCCTGCGCCGTCTCTCACGCAAGCAGGCAAGGTCGACCGCGAATACAACGGGTTCGCGAACAACCACGTGCAACGCGTCCCGTTCGCCGTTACGGACTGAGAGCGGCCGGTACGCCCGACCTCCCGAGATCAGCCAGCTGCCCAACACTCATCTCCAGCGACCACCGTTGGCCCGGCGGCATACATTCTCCGGGTGACCTTCAGCGTTAGTGCGGATGCTTACGCCCGGTTCATGGGTCGGTTCTCCGAGCCGTTGGCTGAGCGGTTCGCGGACGTGGCGCAGCTGCGTGCGGGCCACCGGGCGCTCGACGTCGGGTGCGGACCCGGGGCGCTGACTGCGCTCCTGGTGGAACGCCTGGGCGCAGACGCCGTCTCGGCGATCGACCCATCCGCTCCGTTCGTTGCCGCGCTTCGCGCTCGCTTCCCAGAGGTCGACGTCCGATCCGGAGTCGCCGAGCAGCTCCCGTTCCCCGACGACGGCTTTGATCTCGCTCTGGCCCAACTGGTCGTGCACTTCATGGCCAATCCGGTGTCGGGGCTCCGGGAGATGGCCCGGGTCACCCGCCCGGGTGGCCTGGTCGCCGCCTGCGTGTGGGATCACGCCGGAGGCGCCGGTCCCCTCTCCACGTTCTGGCGGGCCGTACACGACATCGACCCGGAAGCGCCAGGCGAGGCCAACCTGGCTGGGACAGGCGGGGGACAGCTGGCCGAACTGTGTGCAGCGGCCGGCCTTGCGCACATCGAGCCCCTGTCGCTGAGCGTCACGGTGCGGTTCCCGACGTTCGATGACTGGTGGGAGCCGTTCACGTTTGGCGTCGGACCCGCGGGTGCGTACGTCGCCCAGCTGGACGACCGGCAGCGGGAGCGTTTGGGCGCCCGCTGCGCACAGCTGATGCCACCGGCGCCGTTCGAGGTCACCGCGGCAGCTTGGTGCGTGCGGGCTCGGGTTGGAGCCTGACCCGCGGCTGTTGGATGAGAACCCGCGTACGGCTGGCCCCACCACGCCACGCTGGTCTAGCGCGAGCGGGTCACAACTGGCGTCGCCGTCAGCCACCGACCGCGGTGATGGCGCCCACCCTCAGGGCCAGTGTGACGGCCGCTTCAGCACTCAGGCCCCGACCTCGGTCCCACTCTTGCTCAAGTGCGTCGTCGGTGAGCTGGGCACTGATCATCGCGAGAGTCTCTTCGTTCATGGTCACGACCCAGGGTTCGACCGCGCCTAACTCGTCACACAAGGCCTGGCCGCACGCGAGAACCCTTGCGGCCACGGCCGCTTGACCGAGGGCGGCGAGAGGACGGGCGAAGCGACCCACGGCGACTGCCACACGCCAGACGTCTCCGATCTCTCGGTGAAGGTGATATGCCTCGCGAAGCATCCCCAGCGCAGCCTTGGCCCTGCCTTCTGCGACGGCGAAGATCGCGAGCCCTTCCAGCGACAGCGCCGTCACGTGGTCGTATCCCGCCGCTCGCGCTCGAAGCAAGTTGCTCTCATACAACGCGCCGGCATTCTCCTTGTCCCCCAGCTTCTCGTAACTCCAGGCAAGCAGACGACGAACCATCAGCGCCTTGCGCTCGTCGCCCTGTTCGTCGAAGAGACGTGCGGCTTCTTCCCAATGGTGCTTCGCTGTCGCCCAGTCGTCCTGGGTACCGGCCACATCCCCCAACCCGAGCAGGGCAAGGGCGATCCCACGCTGGTCGCCGTTGTCTCGGTGCAGACGAAGGGCTTCTTGGGCAAGTGCCGCCATAAGGGAGGTATCAGCGACGAGGTCGGAGGCCGCGTTGAGAGCCTTGCCGCGGGCGGCGCTCGGGTGCAGGTCCGCAGCGAGTGCAGCCTGCAGACGTCTCCGCCCTTCCTCGATGTGTCCCCTGATGTTCCAGAATTCCGCAACCGCCGACGTCATGCGGAGAACAGCCTGCGTATCGCCGGATGCCTCGAGCCAATCCAGCGCGGCGCGAATGTTGTCGTGCTCTAGCGACACCCGGTCGAGCCAGTCCGTTGAATACGCGGCCAGGTGCGCCTCGGCAGCCTCGACGAAAGACAGAAAGTGCTCGGCGTGCAGGTGATGCAGACCCTGCATCTCGCTCGAGTCATTCAACCGCTCACTTGCGTACTCCCGGATCGTCTCGAGCATCCAGAAGCGGTTGCCGTCACGGACACGCACCAGGCTCTTGTCCACCAGTGACTGGAGCACGTCCAGATCCGACTGGCATACCTCCTCGGCCGACTCGAGCGTGCAACCACCTACAAAGACCGCTAGCCGGGCGAACAGCCGCTGCTCGTCCTCGTCGAGCAGCTCGTGGCTCCAATCGATCGTGGCTCTGAGCGTCTGCTGGCGCGGATCCACCCCCCGCCCTGCTCTGAGAAGGTCAAGGCGGCGCCCTAGCCGTTCGAGGAGCTGCTCAGGCGACAGCAGCCGTACCCGTGCTGCCGCCAGCTCCAGCGCTAGCGGCAGCTGCTCCAGCCGGGCGCACAGCTGCGTCGCCGTCTCGGTGAGAGTGAAGGTCGGATCAACGGCGCAGGCCCGCGCCGCAAACAGCTCCGTGCCCTCTCTGGGTTCCAGCGGTGGCACCGGAAAGGCATGCTCGCCCGGAACTCGCAGCAGCTCCCGGCTGGTCACGAGCAGACGCATCTTCGGGCAGGCGGCGAGCATCGGCGGAAGCTCCTCGGCCGCCTCCATGAGGTGCTCGAAGTTGTCGAACAAGAGCAATAGGGACCGGTCGCGGACGTGCTCTACCAGGCTGTCCTTCGCGCCCAGCGCCTGGGCGGCCGAGGAGGACACCAGAGCGGGATCGCGGAGGGCCGCGAGATGCACCCACCAGACGCCGTCCGGATAGTGCTCAGCGACCGCGGCGGCAGCCTGCAACGCTAGCCTTGTCTTCCCGGTTCCACCCAGGCCCGTCAGCGTCACCAACCGCACCGAATCCCGCGTCAGCAGCGCGAGTACCTCCGACAGTTCCCGCTTCCGCCCAACAAACGGGTTCGCTGGCACCGGCAGATTTGTCCGGTACAGGCTGTTCACCGGCGGGAAGGCATCATCACCCAGCTGATAGATCCGCTCCGACGCGGACAAGTCCTTGAAGCGGTGGTCCCCCAGATCGCGAAGATCCATGGTTGTTTCGGCGAGAGACACCGTGCTGGACGAGACGAGCACCTGCCCCCCGTGCCCAGCCGCGGCAATCCGCGCAGCCCGGTGCACATCGCCTCCCACATACCCTTCTCCGGTCAAGTGTGGCGTCCCGGTATGGATGCCCATGCGTACCCGGATGGGACCGGGAGCAAGCGCGGCGACCGCGTCGCGAGCCGCCGCCAGAGCACCGGACGCTGTCGGGAAGGCGACGAAGAATGCGTCGCCCTGCGTATCAACCTCGACCCCGCCATGCCTGGCGAAGGCCTCCCGCAGCACGCGGCGGTGCACCCCGAGCGCCTCCGCGTACGCCGCGGCTCCCAGCCGGTGCAACAGCTTGGTCGAGCCCTCTACGTCGGTGAACAAGAAGGTGACCGTTCCGGACGGAAGATCCGACCTCACAAGTCTCATCATGCGCCAACAGGACCGACGTCACCCAGACAGGGTCTGCTGACCCGCTGTAGATGGGCTACGCAGTCACCACCAGCGCCGACGTTGGCAACCGCTCATGGCTGGCATCGATCTGATGGCCGAGTACACCTAACGCGGGTGAGTCACCGCTGAGGTCGCCGGCAGCCCCCGGACCCCGGCGGCGGCGCCCATCCTGGGGAGCCGGCCAACCAACCGAGCCGGAATCCTGCGGACAGCGCCGATGCGGCGCCGCTGCCTGCTCGCCCTGCTGGAGTTGTCAGCGAGCCGCTGCTTCAGGTCGGCGATAACCGCCAAGTCGTCGTAGCGCTGCTGCAGCATGGCCCCGATCGCCTGCACGCCGGCCGCGGCAACCGTGGCGTTGTTGGCGTCGAGATCGCGCCGCCGTACGGCACCGGCGGGGACGGTGTCGTCGCCGAACACGGTGGGCTCCATGTCCGCCAGGTCACCGACGACGTGGTAGCCAGCCGTACGGATCTGCTCGACCATGCGCGTCGACAGCTCCCGGCACCGGTCGGCGTACCGGACCGGAAGGACCAGTCCAGGTCCCGGCTGCGAGCTCAGTACTTCCTTGGCGAGGTAGCCCTTGGCGAGCTGGTTGTAGCCGTCCTGCCGGTCCTTCAGCCGCTCGCCGAGCGCCACGTTGACCCGCCGCATGAGCTCTGCCTGCGGCGCGCTAAGGGAGGAGTTCGGCTGCGCGGCGTCGGTGTCGACGCTGGCCGGGTCGACACCGATGACCGAGCAGAACCGCTCGAGCAGCACGCTCTTCGGTGCGCCGGGGGGCGGGACAGTGACGATGTGCACCCGGTCTGGGGTGAGCGACGCGCCCCAACGCCGCGCCACCTCGGCGATGTCCTGGCTGCGCCAGACGTGACAGTCCAGCCCGGGGTCGTCGAAAACGGTCGCGAGGTACGCGTCGTACCGACGTTGGACTCGGCGCTGCAGATGCTGTTGCCAGGTGGACGGGATCTGCCGGGCAAGGTCGCGAGCGGTGATGATGACGTGGATGTCGAAGTCCGCCAGCACGGCGTAGAAGCGGTCGATCTGCTCGGGCGTGGCCGGGGCGATGATCTCCATACTGAACAACGCGCGTGGCGTGCGGACGTCTGCGAGAGCCTCGGCGAAGCGGTCGAGGCCGCCGTGCGCCCGCGGGGCATGGGTCTTCTCGTCGTACATCTCGCGGACGTCCAGCGCCGCGTGCGCGTGCTGGCCGCTCCCCCGGCCAGGAAGCGTCACACCTTGTTGGCACAGCTGCTTACGCGATCCCCACAGGACGCTCTGCAAGAACGTGGTGCCCGTCTTCGGAGCCCCCACATGCAGGTAGATCTCGGGTCGCGCCGCGCTCACCTACCTATCGTCGCGCACTGCCGGGCATCGGTCTAGGCACCGCACCGGACAAGCGGACAAGTCGTGGATCGCAAGAACGTGCACCGGCAGGCGCGCCTGGGCTCGCGCCGCTCTGAGCTCGCGCCGCGCCGGCGGCAGTTGAACTCGCCACGATCTGCGGTTCGCTGAGCACCGAACGTCGCGGGACAGAGGCGTCATTCCCTAGCGCCGAGGAAGTACGGCTGCGTCGCGAGTCGAACTCACCGTCAGGAGGCAGGGTCAGAGCCGCCGACCGACCCAGGTGATGCCGCTGGCCCGGATCGTTCCTGCAGCAATGGCGTCGATCTCCTCGCCGCGGTCGGTGGCGTCGAGCTCGGGGTGGAAGTGCGGGCCGTACGAGCTCGCCTGTCGCTCGAATCGCGCATCGAGGGCCGAGACGATGCCGGCGCCGGGGTGCAACCCCTCCTCCGTCGTCCACTCGCGCCAGTAGTCCGGCCACGGCAGACCCGACTCGGTCCACCGGACTCGATGGTGGTGCAGCCAGCCTTCCTCGTCTTCGGTTGCCGGCCGCGCCAGCCGCGCGAAGCACCACTGCGCGGTGGCGTCGTCGAACCGCTCCCAGGCCCATTCGAGAACGACCACCGTCCCACCGGGGACCAGCGCGGCCGCCACCTGGTCGAGCATGTCGCCGACGTCGTGGACGTGGTGCAACGACATCGAGGCCACGACGGCCTCGACTGGTTCCGGTGACTGGTAGTCCTCGAACGTCGTGGCGCGGTAGTCCGGACCGGGCGGTGACTCCGGGTCGATGCCGATCGCAGACCAGCCCTGCTCCAGCAGCATCGGCACGAATCCGCCGAGCGAGCCACACCCGACGTCGATGACTGCGGCAGGCGGGAGCGGCAGCGGCTCGCGTACCACCGGCCAGCTCGTCGTCAGCCACCGCTGCTTGGGCGTGGGCGCCATCGTCTGAGGTTAAGCGGTGTGCGGCGGTGGCTCGTCGGCCTTGACCGCGCCGCGCTGGCCCATGGGCTCGGCCGGCCCCTTGGTCGTGTCCTTCGCCGTCTGCGCCTCTGCCTCGGCGTTGATCTCGGCACCGAGCAGGACGACCAGCGCGGTGATCCAGAACCACAGCAGCAGCACGACCACACCGGCGAGCGCACCGTACGTCTCGTTGTAGCTGCTGAAGTTGTCGACGTACAGCGAGAACGCGATGGATGCGACGATCCACAGCAGGGTGGCGATGATCGCGCCGGGAGTGGCCCAGCGGAACTTCGGAGCGTCACGGTCGGGGCCGATGCGATAGAGCAGGGACACCGCCACCAACATGATGAAGATCAACGCCACGAAGCGGCCGATCCCGATGAAGAACTGGCCGACGATGCCCAGTCCGACCGAGTCGAGCACGATCGGCAGCACGGCGACCAAGCCGATCGTGATACCGATGAAGATCAGGAACCCGATCGTCAGCAGGATCGCCAGCCCCCGCTTCTTGACGAAGCTGCGGCTCTCGTCCTCGTCGTAGGCGATGTTGATCGCCTCCACCAGGCCGGCGATGCCGGCAGAGGCACTCCACAGCGCCAGCGCGATGCTAAGGATGACGCCGACCGACAGCCCCCCGCCGCCGCTGGCGATCTTCTCCATCTGCGTCGTCAGCAGCGACTGGGCGTCGTTGGGCAGCCCGGAAGCGAACGAGGCCACCTGCTCCTGCACCTTCGCGGGATCCGTCACCAGCCCATAGATCAGCACGGAGGCGATCAGACCGGGGACCAGCGCAAGGAACCAGGCGTACGCCACACCGCCGGCCATGAGGCTCAGATGGTCTTGGCCCATCTCCTTGAAGGCCCGCTTGGTGACCTGCACCCAGCCCTTGATCGGGATCTGCTGCGGCTTGTCGGCTTGGGCACCCGGAACCGGTTCGTCGAGCTTGGCATTGTGGGAGGCCATGCGATCCTCTCGGGGCGATGGTCGGGTCGCGTGTCGGAATGAGGCTAGGCGCGGTACCCGCGGCCGCCAGGCTTACACGCAAAATGATGCGACATATCGGTGGCCGGGGCCGCGCCGCATCATCCTTCGGCGGGGGATACGGTCAGGCCATGGCTACCAAGCGCAAGACCGCGAAGAAGTCCGCGTCGAAGTCCGTGTCCACCCAGAGCGCCCGCCCGGCAACCGGCTCGTACACCGTCCCGGGCATGACGCTCGCGGACGGCCACCAGGTCGGCAGGACCCTGCAGGACCGGCTCAACTCACTCAATGATCTGGCGATGACGCTCAAGCACGTGCACTGGAACGTCGTCGGCCCGCAATTCATCGCGGTGCACGAGATGATCGACCCCCATGTCGTCGAGGTACGCGACATGGTCGACGAGACCGCCGAGCGGATGGCGACCCTCGGGGTGTCACCCAACGGCACGCCGGGGGCGCTGGTGGCCAGCCGGACGTGGGACGACTACAGCCTCGGCCGAGCCACCACCAGCGAGCACCTCGGTGCCCTCGACTCGGTGTATGACGGTCTGATCGCTGCCCACCGAGAAGCCCAGGACAGCGTCGGTGAGCTCGACGCGGTGACAGAGGACATGCTGATCGGCCAGATCGCCAAGCTGGAACTGTTTCAGTGGTTCGTCCGGGCGCACCTGGAGAGCACGGGTGGCGACCTGGCAACGACCGGTGTCCAGGACGAGAAGACCGCCGCGAAGCGGGCCGCGCGTGCCGCCCGCAGCAGCAGCTGAGTCCGACCTGGCGGATAGCCCGAGGGCCGGCTCTCGGGGGATGCATTGCCGGCCCTCGGCGACCGGACACTCTCGCTCGCGGCGCGCGTGACGGTCTCGTCGATGATAGGGGCGCGAACCGGCGGACCACCGCATGCCAGGCACAAGGCGGCGCGCGTCGCGCGGTAGCCATCGTCACCTCACCGGCACCGCGATCTGCTGGCCGATCTGCAGCTCCCCCGTGCCCGGCAGCGCGTTGAGCTTGGCGATCTGATGCACCATCTCCCCGGTGTTGCCCGCGGGGTCGACCTGAGCCGCGATGTCCCACAGCGTCTCCCCGGGCTGGACCGCGACCGTGCGCACCGGCAGCGGCTCGCCCGGATCGGAGGTCGCTCGTACCGTCGGCCCCCACACGACCAGAACCGTGAGCGCGATGGCCAACAACGCCACGAGAACGACGAGCCTGCCTCGGCGGGTGAGCCGGGGTGGCTGATTCACTTCTCGGACACCACTCATCGGAGCCTCCTCATCTACGAACCGCACACCTCAGGTCTACCGGTGCCCACTGACAGTCGCTCGAATGGGCGTTCGATCGAACACATGTACGAAGTACAGCACGTACCACCGACATCCGTCGAGGGGTCCGATCCGGGAAACGGCGGCACGGGATTGCCCCTCAGTGCCGCGACACGCGATCGAACACCTGTTTGATGCTGTCGGTGTCCGGCGCTACCGTGATGTCCACAAGAGCGGCGACGGAGGACACCATGGCCAAGGGCACCACCAAGCGCACCAACACTTCCCGTAAGACGGCGGAGGCCACCGTGCGGGAGCTTCCGGACGGCCCACCGGACGCGTCGGGGCTGACGCCGCGGCAGCGACGGGTGCTCGACTTCATCCGCAGCTCGATCGAGCAGCGCGGTTACCCGCCGAGCATCCGCGAGATCGGTGCATCGGTCGGGCTCACCAGCTCCTCGTCGGTCGCCCACCAGCTCAAGGCGCTCGAGGCCAAGGGCTTCCTGCGCCGCGATCCCAACCGGCCGCGGGCGCTCGAGGTGTTCCTGCCCGACATTCTGGCCGCCCGGCGTTCGATCGGGAACGCCGTCGACTTCGGCTTCGACGAGACCGACATCGGGCAGGAACGGCCGGAGGCTGCCTACGTGCCGGTCCTGGGTCGTATCGCCGCGGGCGGCCCGATCCTGGCGGAGGAGCGGGTGGAGGAGATCTTCCCGCTGCCCAAGACGCTCGTCGGGGAGGGCACCCTGTTCCTGCTGCGGGTCAGCGGCGACTCGATGGTCGACGCCGCCATCTGTGACGGCGACTACGTGGTGGTCCGGCAGCAGCCCAGCGCCGAGAACGGTGAGATCGTGGCCGCGATGCTCGACGGCGAGGCGACGGTCAAGACACTGCGGCGCAAGGACGGCGAGGTGTGGCTGCTCCCCGCCAACACCGCGTACGAGCCCATCGACGGCGCGGGGGCGGCGGTCCTCGGGAAGGTCACGACGGTGCTACGGCGGATCTGACCTCGGCATCGGCTGCCTCGGCGGCATCGGCATCGAGGCGGGCGAGCGCGGCGCGCACGACGTCGAGATCGGTGGTACGCCACATCGGCGGCAGCGAGGCCGCGAGGAACGAGCCGTACCTCGCGGTGACCAGCCGCGGGTCGAGGACGGCGACCACGCCCCGGTCGGTGCGACGGCGGATCAGCCGGCCGGTGCCCTGCGCCAACAGCAGGGCGGCGTGTGTTGCCGACACCGCCATGAAGCCGTTGCCGCCACGGCGCTCGACCGCCCGAGCACGAGCGCTCATCAGCGGGTCGTCGGGGCGCGGGAACGGGACCCGGTCGATGATCACCAGCTGGCAGGTCTGCCCCGGCAGGTCGATCCCCTGCCACAGGCTGAGCGTCCCGAACAGACAGGTCCGGGGGTCCTCGACGAATCGCCGAGCGAGCTCCGGCAGCTGAGCCTCGCCCTGGCACCAGACGGGGACATCGGGGACCTGCTCGCGCAAGGCGGCGGTGGCGACCTCGGCGGCCCGTCGGGACGAGAAGAGGCCGAGAGTACGACCACCGGCTGCCCGGACCAGGGTCGCGATCTCGTCGAGCTGCGCCTTCCCGAGACCGTCGCGACCGGGGCTCGGCAGCTGCTCGGCCACATACAGGATCGCCTGGGTGGCGTAGTCGAACGGCGAGCCGACGTCGAGCGCCCGCCACGGCACCAACCCGGCGGTGACCGCGTCCTCGTCCGCGACCTCGGTGGCGCCCTCGGCGGCCGCCTCGACGCCAGGATCGAGCGGCTCACCCGCCACCCGCTCATCCGGGCGTAGCCCGAGCCCGACCGCGACCGGTTCGAAGCCGCCCCCGAGCTTGAGCGTCGCCGAGGTGAGCACAAGCGTCTTGGTGCCGAACAGCTTCTCGCGCAGCGGCACCGACACGTCGATCGGCGCCACCCGCAGCTCGTTACCACCTCGTGACGCATCACGCTCGGCCACCCACAGCACGTCGTGCTCGGAATCGGTCGCCATCCGC
>JACCYJ010000133.1 GCA_013696555.1 Nocardioidaceae bacterium
GCGCCGCGGGGTCGCCGAGGTGCGGCCGCAGCTCGAGCAGCGCGGCCGCGGCGAGCGCCTCCTCGCCGGCGTGCAGTTCTCTGATCTCGGCCTCCACGAGCGGAACGGGGAACGCTATAGGCTCTTCGTGAGCGAGGTCTGACACGCGAGGGAGCGACGATGGCGCAGGCGCACGGAGATCGGCTGACCGCGGTGGACGCGTCGTTCCTGGCCCAGGAGGTCGAGAGCGCCCACATGCACGTCGGCGCGGTCCTCATCTTCGAGGGCCCGCCGCCGGACTACGACGACTTCTGCACGCAGATCCGCAGCCGCCTGCACCTCGTCCCCCGCTACCGCCAGAAGCTCGCGTTCCCGCCGCTGGAGACCGGCCGGCCGCTGTGGATCGACGATCCGAGCTTCAATCTCCAGTACCACGTGCGCCACACCGCGCTGCCGGCGCCGGGCTCCGAGGAGCAGCTCCGCACGCTCGCCGCGCGCGTGCACTCGCAGCGGCTGGACCGCTCGAAGCCGCTGTGGGAGACCTGGCTCGTGCAGGGGCTCGAGCAGAACCGCTTCGCGCTGATCTCCAAGACGCACCACGCGCTGGTCGACGGCGTGGCGGGCGTCGACCTGGCCACCGTGCTCTTCGACTCCGAGCCGATCCCCAGCTCGGCGCCGCACGAGGGCGAGCCGTGGTCGCCGGCGCCCGAGCCGAGCCCGGCGCAGCTCGCCGCCAGGGGCGTGGCGGGGCTGGTGAAGACACCGTTCGGGCTGACCGCCAAGGCGCTGGCGGCGGCGACGCGGCCGCAGCGGACGCTGGAAGTCGCCCGCGAGGCGATCGAGGGCATCGGCGAGGTGGCGTGGGCCGGGCTCAACCCGGCGCCGGAGACGCCGCTCAACGTGCCGATCGGCCCGCACCGGCGGCTGGTCTTCGTGCGCAACGAGCTGACCGACTTCAAGACGGTCAAGGACGGCCTGGGCGGGACGGTCAACGACGTCGTGCTCACCGTGGTGGCCGGCGCGCTGCGCAACTGGCTGCGCTCGCGCGGCGTGCGGGCGGAGGGCCTGGAGCTGCGCGCGCTCGTGCCCGTCTCCATCCGCGGGCAGCACGACCACGGCACGCTCGGCAACCGGCTCGCGGCGATGCGCGCGCCGCTGCCCGTCTACGTCGAGGATCCGGTGGCGCGCCTGGCCGTCGTGCGCGGGGCGATGGACGGGCTGAAGGACTCCAAGCAGGCGGTCGGCGCCGAGGTGCTGGCCGGCGTGCAGAGCTTCGCCCCGCCGACCGTGCTCGCGCAGGCGTCGCGGATCAACTTCTCCACCCGGCTGTTCAACCTGCTCGTCACCAACGTGCCAGGCCCGCAGTTCCCGCTCTACCTGCTCGGGCGCGAGCTGCTCGACCTCTTCCCGGTCGCCTTCCTGCCGCTCGACCACGCGCTCGCGGTGGCGATCATGTCCTACAACGGCGGCATCGACTTCGGCCTGCTCGGCGACTACGACGCGATGCCCGACATCGAGGAGCTGGGCGAGCAGCTCGAGGCGGCGCTGGCGGAGCTGGTCGCCGCCGCGCGGGCGAACGGGCGGCCGGCGCGGTCGAAGGCCAAGGCCAGGCGCGCGGCGCCCGCCTGAGGGCGTCAGTAGCCGAGCGCGAACTTCGCGTCCTCGGACATCTTGTCCGGGGACCACGGCGGGGTGAAGACCATGTTCGTGACGACCTCTTCGACGCCCTCGATCTCCCCGACGAACTCCTGCATCTGCTCGGAGACCTGGGGGCCGATCGGGCAGGCGGGCGTCGTGAGGGTGAACGTGACGCTCACGGTGCCGCCGTCGATCTCCACGCCGTAGACGAGGCCGAGCTCCACGAAGTCGAGTCCCAGCTCGGGATCGATGACGTTGCTCAGCGCCTCGGTGACTTCTTCTTCGTCGACCATCGGGGTCATGGTATCGGGGTCTGGCTGTACGAACCGCTCGGTATGCACTAGGTTGCTTCGATCGTCAGCTTCGATCAACAGCTCGCCGTCCTCACGATCGCGGGAGACGAGGACCGGGCCACGAGCGGCAGGCGCCGGCGGCCGCTGTCGGCCGCCCTGAGCGCGACCCGCGACGTCATCGTCGACCTGTCGGACCTCGACTTCGCCGACTCCTCGGTGATCGTGGACCTGGCGTGCCTGGCGCAGCGCCTGCGGGCGCACGGCCGCACGCTGTGGCTGGCCGGCCCGCAGCCGCACATCCGCCGGCTGATCGAGTCGGTCGGGCTGGACCGCCTGCCGGCCGTCCGGCTCGACGGCTCGGCCCCCGCGTTCAGCTGACGCGTACCGTGTAGGGAGCCCCATGCTCCCGCTGCTGCTCCTG
>JACCYJ010000185.1 GCA_013696555.1 Nocardioidaceae bacterium
ACAGCGGTCGGCGGTGATGGCTCAGCAGCGACCAAGCGCGAGGAGCTTCGTCCACGCCCGTTCTGGTCAGGACGTGGATGCTCAAGACGGTCCGAGTCTGAAAGAAGTTGACTCGGCGAACTGGTCCGGGCCTTGCCCTCCAGGGGCGACCCACCGACCGACCGTGACGACTTCCCCAGCCAGTCCCGCGGACCGATCTCTCACCGGACGGACTAGTGCGGCTCTGGCTGGTGATCGGTAGCGTCCGGCGAGGACCAAGACGGTTTCTTCCGTCGCGGGGCACGGGTCACATAATGGGACGCGCAGGATCGTCTGGCAGCATCATCGCCTCCTGCTGTGGGGACCGTGCCTGGCTTCCTGTCCTGGACGGCTGTCCGGGTCGAGGTGGCCCCTTGGGCCACGTATTGTCGAGGTATGGCAGATGTTGAGCTGTTCAGCGTGAGTGAGGTGCGTCGGCGCACTGGGCTGAGCCGTAAGGCGCTACGGCTCTACGAGGAGGTGGGGCTGGTGGAGCCCGCGGGGCGCACCGATGGCGGCTACCGCCTCTATGACGCCGGCGGGTTGCAGCGTCTGGAGCTGGTCCGGCGGGCCCGTGCGCTTGGGCTGCATCTTCGACAGATGCCGGAGTTCCTCGACGTCGCCGAGGGGTGCTGTGAGAAGAGCCAGCCGGAGCTGCTGAGCATCCTGGAAGAGCAGCTCGCTGAGACCCGGCAGCGGATGGCCGATCTGCGGGAGCTGGACGACACGCTGCAGAGCCAGCTCGAGCGGCTTACTGCCACCGACGGCGCTGAGCATCGCTGTGAGGAGTTGCTGTGTACGTGCGGCGGGACGTGCACAGGAGATCGCGAACGCCGCGATGACGGGAACGACGAGCCCGCGGCGCATGGTGCTAACCCTGCCGGGTGACTGGCACGCCAAGGCAGCCCGCACCTGACCGCTTCCTCCGGGCTTGCTCCTCGGGATCCGGCGCACACCCGCCTCCGACTAATGTCAGTCGACGGGACCGTCCGGATCGGTTGGCGTGGGAGACGCTGCCAACGACAGGGCGCTGAGGCCGAGCAGCCCGGCAGCGACGAGAAGTACTCCTGCTCCCACGTAGACGGCTTGGATGGACAGGACGTCCACGAGGAGCCCGGCCAGGGCCAGGGACGCGATCCGCCCGGTCTGCCAGACCATGGTGAAGGCGCTGAAGACCCGGCCCCGGTAGCCGGCAGGGATGCGCCGTTGCAACAGGGTGGTGTAGGCGATGCCTCCGGTGGAGGTGTTGATCCCGTAGAGCATGAGCAGCGCGGCGGGCACCCAGAAGCCGGTGAGGAAGGCCAGCGCGGCGTCGATGACGCCGCGGACCAGGTACGGGATGAAGATCAGCGCCGCGCTGTCGGTGCGGTCCACGAGGCGCCCGAACAGCAGCGGCCCGAGGAAGGCGCCCACGCCCAGGGCGGCGACCAGGAAGCCGAAGTCGGCCTCATCGACCCGGAGCTGTTCGCGGGCGAGGACGACGAGCAACGCCCCGGTCCCCCCGACGCTGAGCACAGCGAGGACCTGCACCGCCAGCAGCCGCCGGATGAAGGGATCGGCGCCGATGAACGCCACCCCGTGCCGCACGTCGGTGCGCAGCCGAGGGCGAGCCGTCGCCTCGGTGGCCGGTGGTTCGGGGACGCGCAGCAACAGCAGAGCGGAGATCAGGAACGTCGCCGCGTTCAGGACGAAGGCGCCGTGCGGACCGACCACGGCCACCGCCGCTCCACCGATCGCCGCGCCCAGCACGTGCGAGGACTGCACCGCCGACCAGCTCAACGCGTTGGCCCGCCCGAGGACGTGCCCAGGGACGACCACCGGAAGCAGCGCCTGGTAGGCCGGGCCGTAGAACACCCCGGCCAGCGCGAGGCCGAACGCGAGGGCGTAGATGGCGGGGATCGTGGAGGTCTGGACCATCAGCAGCGCCAGCCCGCAGCGCACCACGTCGGCGACCAGCATGACCCGGCGCCGGGGCAGACGGTCGACGACCGCCCCGAACATGATCACAAGCAGGGCCTCGAAGACCACCGCCACGCTGACCGAGAGCCCGGAGCGGGTCAGGGAGAACATCAACGCCACCAGGGCGATGTAGTAGCGGGCTGTAGCCGGGGACCGAGAACAGGTCGCGGTAGCTGACGGTCCGTCTACTCGCGTCCGGCCCGGTGGAGTGGCTCACCGCCGCGGCTCCCAGCCGGCCGTCGGTGGGTCGCGGTGAGCGTGGTGCCCTGCTGCGGGCTCACCCACCGGGATGGACGGACACAGGGCGATGCGTGGGTGGGCGCGCGTGGGCGCGCAGGTCTTCGATGTCGGTGGGGATGGGCGCCGCCACGCTGAGCGCAGCAGTGCAGGCCACGGCGCTGGCCGCCAGCGATGCCACCGCCAGGCGGACACGGCCGGACATGGCCAGGCCGTAGGCGGCCAGGGAGAGCAGGAACACCACCAGCAGCGTGATCAGCAGGGCGGGGATGAAGTGCACGGTGATGTGGAAGGCGAAGACGTCCATCCACAACACGTGCAGCACCCCGAAGATCAGGAACAGCACATCGGGGACGGCGCTGTAGAGGTGGCCGGCCCCGCCGGCCTCCCACGGCGCTACCGCAGGCCGCCCGTGCGGGCGGCGGCGGGAGGTGAGCAGCCGCACGGCTATCACCGCGGCCATGCCGAGTGCGCCGCCGAGCAGGCCGTGCAACCAGAAGTGGAACTCGGCGTCGAGCTGGGCGTAGCGCACGTACAGGTAGCCCTCGACGAGCAGCACCAGGACGGCGCTGAGGATTCGGCGGCTCATGGGAGGTCGTCCACGGCGTTGATGAGAACCTGGATCTCCGCGGCGTGCTCGCCGGGGGCGGGGTCGAAGGTCCGGTAGCGCAACTGGCCGCTGGCATCGATCAGCGCGTAGCCGGGTCCGACCCGCCCGGCACTGGTCCTTAGGGCGTACCGCGCGGCCAGCACCGGGTTCCCGGAACGCACCACCTGCGTGCCTTGGATTGGGGGAAGGTCACACCCGCCGGTGCAGAAAACGACCACTGCGGAACGCCCGGGCTCGACGCCGAGCTGGCGCAGCACCGGCGCGGGCTCGTCGAGGTAGAGCAGGTCCAGCTGACGCAGCGCGGGGTCGGGGGCGATGTCGGCCCCCGGCGAGAGCAGGTAGGCGGCGACCCGAGAATTGTCACGATCCCCCACCCCGGCCAGGGCCGCCCACCGGGACCCGCCGCCGGACAGGAGAGCCGACCTCAGACTCGGCGACCATCCCGGTTCCCACCCTTGCCCGGATGCGTCCGCCGTCCGCCGGATCGGGCCAAGGGCACCGGGGGACCGGGCAGGGCGGCGGCGTAAGACCCCGAGACTGCACCGACAACCACCGGCCTGACGCTGATCACCTCGACCGGGCCGCCAACGGCGCACCGAGGGCGCCATGACATGCCGGCGTCCCCATGCGGCGACACCGGCAGCGCTGGCCGCGGCGAGCGCTGCCCCCCTCGACAGCGCTCACGTAGCCGGCGACGACTTCCTCCAGCGCGGTGGCCCTCAGGCGCAGCGCCTGCAACTCCACCAGGAGCTTGCGACACTCCCCGACCGGAATGCACGCCTCCTGCTGGTCCACCACCTCATGCTCCGCTCAACGACGGCACTAGCCTGGCTCGCGCCGAGAGAGTCAGGGCGTTGCACAGCCGCACGTGCAGCCATTGCCGTGGCAGCCACAGGTACAGCCGGTATCCGTCCCGCAGCCACAACCGCAACCGCAGTCCACACGCGTCGCCGTGGAAGCCGACGCGGTGTCGGTTCCGGGACCGCAACAGCCGCAACTGCACGCCGAGTGCTGCTCTTGCTGCTCCTGCACCGTGGTCATGTCGAACTCCAGTCGTATCGGTTTCTGGGGCCTGTCGCTGGCCAACGTACGAGCTGGCCCTAGGGGCCGGGTCAAGTTCGAGCCGCCGAGAGCGCCCTAGGTGATCGACCACGACGCCGGTGACTCCCACCGCGCGGCTGTCCCGTAAGTCGAACCCCAACTGACGGATGCGCAGGTCGACGCCGTCACTCGGGGCTGGTGTCTCAGATACCCCGTCCGGAGGGATTCTCAGTGGTCGGGGGCTCTATGCGCACGCCCAGACCCCGTTGATAGGGGTAGCCACACGCTTCTCCGACTGACTCGCCATGGCAGGGAAGGAGCGCCCGTTCGGGTATTGGGCGTATCTGGGCCGTGCATGATAGCCAGGCTGCCTGCATATTGATGCGACTACGCAAACACAGTGAACTCGGCAGAGTCGGTAAACATCGCACCTCCGGTAAGGGACGTGGCGGCGCCGGCTCGCACCATCCCCGTCGTGCGTCTTTCCGCCGCCAGCGGTGACCGAGATGTAGCGGGCCGCTACCGTGGCCGGCCGCAGGCGAGGGTCCTCGCGTGGGGCGGGCCGCTACCGTGGCCGGCCGCAGGCGAGGGTCCTCGCGTGGTCATTCATGAACGCGGGGAAGTCGGCGTGGACAACCGCCTCGTCCGAGAGTAGTTTCCAACGGAGTTTCGCGAGTAAGGACGACGCGATGGGCGACGACGCCGAGACCGCAATCCTCGCCGGTGGATGCTTCTGGGGAGTCCAGGAACTTATGCGCAAGCAGCGCGGCGTGATGTCCACGCGCGTCGGTTGGTCCGGTGGGGACATTCCCAACCCTACCGAGGCTAACCCCGGCACCCACGCGGAGGCAGTCGAGATCGTCTTCGACCCGAAGCAAACCTCGTTCCGCGACATCCTCGAGTTCTTCTTCCAGATCCACGATCCGACGACGATGAACCGCCAGGTAGACGACATCGGCACCGAGTACCGCTCCGCGATCTTCCACGCGAGCGAGGAGCAGAAGCAAGTCGCCGAGGACACGATCGCCGACGTCGAGGCGTCCGGCCTCTGGCCCGGCAAGATCGTCACCGAGATCGAGCCCGCCGGGCCGTTCTGGGAGGCCGAGCCCGAGGACCAGGACTACCTGCAGAAGCACCCCGACGGCGACGCATGCCATTTCCCGCGGCCGGGCTGGAAACTACCGCACCGCGAAACCGCGTCCTGACTCAGGTGGAAACGACCGTTTCGAGCATCAGACAACCAGCCGCTGCGACGGCACAGCCTGGCAATTTGCACCGTCGCATCGTCTGAGGCTGCTCATGGTCACGGAGCCTCTTCTCAACGGACGTGCCGGAGACGCTCCACCGACGTGACGTCATGGACCGGCACCGACGACTGACCGAGCTCGCGCTGGAGGGCACCGACGCTGTTGATCACATGCTGTGCCATTGATGCGGGAAAGCTGGCTTCGGGTGGACGGACTCATTCCGAAGTTCGATGGCTCGCAAGACGTCCTGCCAGAGTTGGCCGCAGCGGTCAAGTTCCTTCCCCAGAACGGCCGCCAAGAAGCAGATACGGGTCGTCAGGGGCATCAATCGCCTGCGGACTACGATTCGTCCCCTATCATCGACGGCCGCCTCCTTCTCACGGAGGTTGTCTCTGACGACAGACTCCAACTTCTCGGCGTGTGCTCTGGCGTGCGAATCCGCCGCCATGAGAGTTCGATGCCGCGGGGCGAATCGCGCGGCACCTACGATGCGGTCATGGCCAAACGACTGCCAACCGTTACTCCCGGTCCCGCCATTGACGCGGGATCTGAAAGTATCTGGCTCGTGCCTATTTGACCCCGCCGACCACGTCGACACGGATGGTTGGGGCACGAATGCAGTTCCACGAGAGATGCGTAACCCGCTGCGGCGAGGCCACCTGCAGGACCGTCGGCAGCCCAGGATCTGCACAGGTGCTGAGCCGGCGCTTGGCGTTGTCGGAGCTCGACTGTACTCTTGACACATGATCGAACTGGTGTTCGGACAGGAGGGCCGGATGAACTCGTCGGACGTTCCCGATGTAGCAGCCGCTTTCCGTACGCTCGGCTCCGCTGGAGACGACTCCGCTGAGCTGATCGACCAGATCTCAGGTCTCGAGGCGCTGAAGGCGATGGTCAGCGCCGCCCAGGCCAGGGCGACCGCGGCATTCGCCGCGAAACAGCGCGCCGTGCAGCGTGCCGCCGGTGTCCCTTCGCGCGACGTGGGCAAGGGCGTCGCAGCGCAGATCGCACTGGCTCGGCGGGACTCGGCAAAGGCCGGCGCACGGCATCTGGGGCTTGCCGAGGCACTGGTCAACGAGTTGCCGGAGACCATGGCCGCGCTGGAGTCCGGGCTCATCAGTGAGTGGCGGGCCACCCAGGTCTGCAAGGAGACCGCATGCCTGTCGGTGGAGCACCGGGCTCAGGTGGACGCAGAGCTGGCTGCCCGCCCCGGCGGGATGGCGGCCATGGGCGACAAGGAGATCGCAGCCGAGGCGCGAAGGATCGGCTACCGGCTCGACGCCCACGCCGTGACCCAGCGGGCCAGCAAGGCGACCAACAACCGCAACGTGTCGATACGACCGGCGCCGGACACCATGGCGTGGCTCTCTGCGTTGCTGCCGGTGTCGCAGGCAGTTGCCGCATACGCTTCGCTGCGCAAGACCGCTGACACCGCTCGAGCCGCCGGTGACAAGCGCGGCCGCGGCCAGTTCATGGCCGACACCCTCGTCGAACGCCTCACCGGCCAAGGAACCGCCGAGGCCGTGCCTATCGAGATTCAGCTTGTCATGACCGACCGGACCCTTTTTGACGGGGACAACGAGCCGGCCGAGCTCGAAGGCGCCTTGCCGGTGCCGGCTCCACTCGCGCGTAAGTGGCTGCGCGGGGACCCTCATGCCAAGCGGGGGAAGCAAGCGAAGGCGTGGATCCGGCGGCTGTACACCTCACCCACGACCGGGCAGCTGATCGCCATGGACTCCCGCCGCCGCTGCTTCGACGGGCTGCTACGTCAGTTCGTCATCACCGCCGACCGGATTTGCCGCACACCCTGGTGCGACGCGCCCATCCGTCACATCGACCACCCACTACGAGCCGCCGATGGCGGCGAAACCAGCCTCGACAACAGCGACGGCTTGTGCGAAGCCTGCAATTACGCGCGGGAAGCTCACCGGTGGGTCACCATCCGACTCCCAAACCGGGTGCTCGACATCGTGACCCCGACCGGGCACCGCTACCGAAGTCGACCACCGCCCCCGGTTGGGCAGACCAGCGACCGCGCCTCGCCTCCGGTCTCACCCTCCGTGGTGGAGCAACGCCTGCGGGATCTACTCGCCTCCTGACAGTGGAGAGCCGGGCGGCAGGGCGTGTGACGTCGAGACTGAGGACGACCACCGACCCTGGGTAAGCCACGGCATCACGTACGCCGAGTCCTTGCCACCCAAGTAGCCGTCCCGGGGTTCAGCCGGGCTCATTCACCGCTGGTGGCGATGCACGGCTGCGGGCGGCGGCGGACTGTCGGCGGTGATGATCGCAACGTCCCTGGGCGCGCACATTTCCCTGGACGCCGCCGGCTCGCCGGCAACCGCGATCACCGCTATTGCCTCGACGGGTGTACGGCGGGAAACTCCGACGCAAGTGGTCATCAATGCGTATGACCACAGGAGTATCGGGAGACAGAAATGATCAAGCGGTTAGGAATCTCAGGAGTCGTTGTAGCGATTCTGGCCTTGGCGGTGGGGGTGGTAGGCCCAGCCCTCGGATCAGGTAGCCAAGAGGACGGCGAGCATCAACGCTGGATCCAGGTGACCTCGATCAACACGGAGGAAGACTTCGTCGATGTAGGAGCGGAAGGGTTCAGCCTCGGCGACGAATTCATCTTCACCTCCAAGTTGATGAAGAACGGCAAGCAGGTTGGGCACGCGGGTGTCGTCTGCACCATCACCTCGACCAAGAACCGTGGGGAGTCCCAGTGTGTCGGGACGACCCGGTTCGATGGGCGCGGCCAAATCACCGTTCAGGGATTGCTCGCGGGCGAGCCGGAGACATTCGTGATCGCCATCACCGGCGGTACTGGTTCCTACGAGGGAGCAGAGGGCACGTTGCGAGTGCGTCAGTTCCCGAACAGGGAAACGCTCACGTTCCACCTCAGCGACTAACTGGCCCACGTTGTGATTGCACACTTGGGGGCTGGCCTCGTCCAGCCCCCAAGTATTAGGGCAAGAGGCTGCAACCGTCGTCCTGAGGATCCGGCTGCGCCGCGACGGCGACGGCTGACGGTAGAACACCGCCTGCCTGGCACTGCGCGAAGGCTGCGTCACCCTTCGGGGTCACCACAACCGCTCCAGGAACGCCGCCACCCGGGCACCACCGGGGGTCGGCAATGCCGACAAGTCCAACGGTTCAGCGGTGGTTTCACCGTGCAGACCGGGACGGGTCAGTGTCTTGCCCTCGTGCACGAACGGGAGGAATATCCGAAGTGGCTCGGGCACCAACGCAACGGTTGGAGGACAGCCATGTTTGCACGTGTAAGCACCTACGAAGGCAACGCCGAAGACTTCGACAGTGGCATCGAGAAGGTGAAGTCCGACCTAGTGCCGAAAGTTCGCGCCATTCCGGGCAACGCGGGTCTTCTCCTCATGGTCGACCGCGCTACCGGACGGAGCCTGTCCATTGCGCTCTACGACAGTGAGGAAGCACTTCAGGCCTCGCGGGAGACGGCGCAGGGCGTCAGGTCGCAGGCTGCGGACAGCATCGGATCGACCGTCACCAGCGTCGTCGAGTATGACGTCGGGGTCGCGGAGTTGTCCTGACCAGATCCCGGCCCGTTCGTCGCGGCGAGTGAGTCGGCGCTACGCCACCAGGTCATACAGGGGTCGGAGGGGGTCATGGCCCGGGTCGTCATGCGGCACCGCCGGGGCACTCCCCAGGGGTACGCCGTACTCGTGACTCTCGGCGCCGGGCTCACGCACGGACCGACACTCACCTCACGCCGAGCAGTGAGGAACGGTTCGATTGCGACCTCTGTGCTCGCACTTGGCGCCATGACATGTGCGGCCGGTTGTGACAGGCAGCTGCGGCTTTCAGGTGTCACCGTCACGTTTGCTCGTGGCGGCGTAGGGAACGGAAGCGCCACTGCCCGGGCTTTCCCTTGAGGAATCACTGCACGGAAGGACGAAACCATGCGGAAGGTAGCTGCACTGGCGGCTGTGGTCGTGCTGACGTTGACAGGCTGCGGCAAGGGCGACGACGTGGACGTGAACCCCGACAAGGGAGATGACGTCCCTGGCAACGTTGGCGACAAGGAAGACAAGGAAAAGGACGAGTGACCGGGGCGGAGGAGCCCCGCCACTGCAACACCGTCCCGGTGCTCCACCGCAGCACCTAGCGTTGTCTCGACTGCTGCGCGCTGTCTCGGCGTCCGAGCACCGTCGCCGTACCACGGGGCTCTTATACGTACCGACGGGCGACCACCTCGACACCGTCATCCACGGTCTCACCGGTCTCGCGAAACCCCAGTGAGGCGTACAAGCTCTTGGCGGCGGTGTTGTCCGGGGTGTAGCTGAGGGCAACCCCCGGGCAGTCGGGCTCGGCCTCGAAGCGTTCGATCAGCGTGGTGAGCGCGCTGCGGGCAATGCCGGTGCGCTGGGCTGCGGAGTCGATGACCAGGCCGCCGATCCATCGGCTGGCGTCGTCATCGACGCCCCACATGCAGAAGCCGACCACGGTGCCGCTGCGGGTTATAGCCAGCGGTTGCCACGTGGAGCCGTAGAAGCACAGACACAGGTAGTACGTCACCGCGGCGACGTACTCCGTCTGCTCCGGCCGGACCGTTAGCCCCGCGCACTCGCGCCAGTTCGCTGCGGTCACCGGCTCCAAGGTCAGGACGCTCATACGTACCCAGTCTGGGGAGTCTGCTCAGCCGTGCCAGCGATTTTTATCGTTGAGAGCACCGGTACGTCTCTTAGCCGCGAGCGACCCAGTCGTAGAACCGGTGGCGGCGCGGTGCCCAGTCCTTGATCCACGAACCGTCTCTGGCGGACTTGCCACCGACCACCGCGACCCGAATACTCCCCGGACGGTCCAAGCAACGCCGGGAGATCGTAAACGTCGACGTGTCGCGGCGGTAGTTCACGTTCATATCGAGTGGGCACGACCGCGGACCGCTGAGGTACTTCCAATGGCGCACTCGGTAGACGCTGTAGTCGGTCCCCGTACTCAGGCCACCACTCACCCCGAACTCCGGCCCGACCCGACGCTTGTTCGTGTCGACGTAGACGGTCCAGCCGCCGGAGCGGCCGTCGACCAGGTCGTCATACCGAGCCGTCACTACGACTCGCTGGAAGTTCTGCACCCGGACGTCCAGCACGTCGATGACAGCAGGTGCATCGCCGGCCCGGTCACGGAAGTTTTCACCATCCGCCTGGGCGGCAGGAGCCGTTAGCATCGTGGTAGCTGTCAGCGCTGCCATAGCGGCCGTCAGCGTCGAGAGTTGTCTGTTGTGCCACATGTCGACCTCCGTGTTCGAGTGGGTCTCGAGAGGAAGACGCGGCCCTGCTGAGTTTGGTTGCACGGCCGCTCGGCGAGGCGACCACAAGAGCACCATGCACATACGCCCCACCTCGTCCTGTACTCCGTGGCGCTCGACTGCCGACGCCCATGTGCCCATGGTTACCGAAGTGACCCACGGGGCGGATTAGAACCCGGTATGCGCACTTTTCGGGCCTGTCGGCATGGTCCTACCGCGCTGGTCGCGGGTAGGTTCGCGAGTTGGACGCGGCCGAGGGGGCGTATTAAAAGGCGGACGGAAGATGAGAGCAGTCATTCCGAACTGGTCATCGCTTGTGCGGTTGTCGTCGTCTGCGGCCTTGTAGGGGCTTCGACAACGACATCCAACGCAGCCGTGCCAGTGCCGACGGCGGTGCCGGCCGATGCGGAGACTGCACCGGTGAGTCATACCGGAGATGCGGCCGACGATCCCGCGCTGTGGATCAGTCCTAACGACCCGGCTGCGTCCCTCCTCATCGGTAACGACAAGAAGGGTGCCCTTGTCGTCTACAACCTCGACGGCACGATCCGGCAGCAACTCACGACTAGCACAAGCTTCTGGGGCAACGTCGATGTGCGCCAGCGGGTGCAGGTCGGGTCGCGGACCCTGGACGTCGTGGCCACCACGAATGGCGGACTCCGGATGTACACGGTCGAGCCGTCCTCGCGCGAGCTGAGCCCGGTCACCGACGGGACTGGGGCAGTCCCCACCGGTGGCGGCGAAGGACTCTGCCTCTATGACAGCAGCCTCACTGGCGTTCTCTCGGCGTTCGTCATCACCCGAGCGGGTCAGGTCCGGCAGTACGAGATCCACGACTCGGACGGTGATGGCCTGCTCCAGGGCGTATTGCGGCGCGAGTTCCAGGTCGGCTCGGAGGCTGAAGGGTGCGTGGCCGATGACGAACACGGCGCTCTGTACGTCGCTCAAGAGGACGTCGGACTGTGGCGTTATGGGGCCGAGCCAACCGCGGGCAACGCCAGGACGATGGTCGACGCCGTCCAACCGTCCGGGCACCTGGCCGCCGATGTCGAGGGCGTGACGTTGGTGGACTTGGCGGGTGGTGGTGGGTACGTCATCGCATCCGCTCAATACGTGGCCAAGGCGAATCAGTCGTACTTCACCGTGTACAACAGACGCACCAACGCCTACGTCGGCGCGTTCCGGATCGAGGCCGGCGTCACCGCCGATGGATGTGAGCGCACCGACGGGATCACCGCCTACGCCGGCGACCTCGGTCCCGCATATCCCTCGGGCATCTTCGTGTGTCAAGACACCAACAACCAGCTGCCAGGCACCTCAGGCAACCAGAACTTCAAGCTGGTCCGGCTGGAGAAGGTGGTCGATCTCAACCCGGGCTCCGGGGGCTCACTGACCGGATGACCGCTTTCCGCGGTGGGCACCCTCTACGGTGCTCACATGGCAGCCATTGTCTTGCGCGTGCGACTCGTGGGCGGTGACCAGGTCGACGTCTCGCTCGACGACCCGAGCATCGCTGAGCCCGAGCAGTTGATCGAAAACGCTGTGGCCCTGCTGGCCAACGACTCCGGGGTGCTTCGTTGCACACACGGGGACCGACTCGTGGTGCTCTACGGCCGGGCCGTCGCCGGCCTGGAGGTAGGACCACGTGGCGCCGTGCTGTGAATCAAGCCACGCGGTGGCGCGGCCAAGCGAGCCAAATGACCCCAGCGGCGCCAGCCACCAATAGCCCGAGCCCCGGCGCGCTCCACCAATGACTCGGCAGCTCTACCAGCCCGTCTTGCAGCCGTTGCCTGGCCCCCATCACCCACACCGCCCCCAGAGCCAGTGTTCCAATGCTGGCAACCAACACGAATCTGCGCATGATGCTTCTTTCTCTGATCGCGGCGGCCCGAAGTCTCAGGCACATCCACAACAGGTCCAGCCGATCCGCGACCGGTCGTTCGGAGCCCGCCAGCAAGTCGAGGACCTCGGTCCCGTACCGCCGGCGCCAGTCGGCTGGGGCCAACCACAAGATCCTGCTCATGCGGGACCAGCCTGCGGCATGGAGCGAAGCCGTCGCTGAGCTTCCGCGCTCACGGCTGCCATCGTCTGCACCTCGGTGCGGACAAGTGCCAGCCCCGCCGGCGTCAGGCGGTACGGCCGCCTTCGACCGTCGGCGGCATCTTCGGCCACCAGGCCAGCGCGTACGAGCCGCGAAACTGCTCCGTACAAGGTGCCGGGGCCGGGTCGAGACCCGGTGAGGCGCTCGATGTCGTCGGCCACGGCGTACCCGTGCCTGGCTCCACCAGCCAAGCTGATCATGACCAGCAGTGCCGGCTCACTGAATTTCGGCGATCGCCCCATGGATCCCTTCCTATTACGCACACCGTAGTACGTTGCGCGTACCATAGCAAACATCCCATGTACCCACTGCTGCAGTGCATGGCAAGCATGGAACCGGATCAGGACGGGTACGACGACACCCATGGCCGACGGAGTGCTGCTCGATGTCGACGGGACGCTGGTCGACACGGTCTACCTGCACGTGGTGGCCTGGCAGCAGGCTTTCCTCGAGCACGATCACGTGATTCCCTCGGCTCGGCTGCATGCTGCCATCGGCATGGGTGGCGATCGACTCGTGGCCTGGGTCGCCGGCGACGAGGTCGAGACCCACAAAGGCGACATGCTGCGGGAGCGCTGGGAGGTGCTGTTCGACGGGATGCTGGATCGGGTTCGCCCAACAAACGGGGCGGCCGACCTCGTCCGGACGATCAAGGACCACGGACTACCCATCGCCTTCGCGTCCTCCGGCAAGGACAAGCACCTGGCCGCCGCGCGCCGGCAACTCGACGTCGACGACTGCATCGATGCCATCGCCACCACCGACGACGTCGAGAGCTCCAAGCCGGACGACGACTTGTTGCGCGTCACAGCCGACAAGATCCACGCCGGTGCGCCGGTGCTGATCGGCGACTCGCCCTGGGATGCAAGCGCAGCCGCCAAGGCCGGCATGCCTGTCTTGCTGGTGCGCACCGGTGGCTTCAGCGACGCGGCGCTGCGGGAGCAGGGCGGCGCGAGCGCTCTCATCTTCGACGACCCAGCCGACCTGGCCCGACGGCTCGATGAGACGCCGTTGGGCCGTGAAAGGCGCAACTAGATCTCGCGCCAACTTGCGTCGGCGGTGTCGTGACCGTGAGCGGCCATCCCCATCAGGCCGCCGTCAACCACCCACGACGTCGACGTCACGTATCCCGAGCGCGGTGATGCCAGGAACGCGATCACCGACGCCACCTCGTTGACGTGGCCTGGGCGCCCGAGCGGGTTACCGGCACGGTCCTCGTGGTAGGCGTCCAGCTCCGCCTTGCCGGTCATGGGGGTCGCGATCTCGCCGGGGGCAACTGACACCACCGTGATGTCGTGCTCGGCCAGCTCCAGCGCCAGCACCTTGCCGAACATCCCGAGGCCGGCCTTCGCAGCACAGTAGGCCGACGACCCCAACCGGGGCACATGCTCATGGACGCTGGTCACGTTGATGATGCGTCCGCCACCGTACCTGGTCATCATGTGCCGGGCAGCTGCCTGCGCACACAGGAACGGTCCGTCCAGATCGGTTGCCACCACGTCACGCCAGCTCTGGTAGGACATGTCGACCACACGGACCGCGGTTCCGGTGCCGGCGTTGTTGACGAGCACACCAAGTCCACCCAGCTGGCTCACCAGCTCGCCGATCGCGTGCGCGGCGTCGGGGCCAGCCAGCTCCTGGTGCGCCACGAAGCAGCGCTGGCCCCGTTGCTCGACCTCCGCCACGGTGTCGGCCGCGCCCGACTCATCGGTGTGGAACGTGATGCCCAGGTCGAAGCCCTCGTCGGCCAAGACATGGGCGGTTGCCTTACCGATGCCGGAGTCGGCTCCGGTCACGATGGCGAGTCGGGGGTAGTGGCCGCTCATCTCGACCGCCGCAGTCGGGCGTGGGCGAGAGCGGCGCGGGCAGCGTTGGAGCCGGGACCGCCGTGCACTCCGCCGCCGGGGTGCGCGGACGCCGAACCCAGGTACAGGCCCTTCACCGGCGTCTCGGCCCGTCCCAGCCCCGGCACCGGCCGGAAGATCAGCTGCTGGTGCAACGACGACGTGCCTCCGTTCAGCGAGCCGTACTCGAGGTTCTCGTCGAGCCGCTGCAGGTCGAGGGGGCTCAGCACCCTGCGGCTGAGGACGCGAGAGCCGAAACCCGGGGCATAACGTTCTACGCGGGCCTGTATCCGGTCGGCCATGCGTTCCCCATCCGAGTGGTCCCAAGTTCCCCGAATGCTGCCATCACCGGCATCGGCGCGCACCTCGTGCGGCACATGGGTGTACGCCCACGCCGACTCGGTGCCCTGCGGCGAACGGGTGGGGTCCGAGGTCGTCATCTGCCCGAGCAGCAACAGCGGTTCGGCGGGTACGGTGTGCGCGCCGATCTGGGCGGCAGTGATCACGACGTGGTCCATCCCCTCGGTGATGTGGACGGTTCCGGGCGAGCTCACCGGCACTCCCTTCCAGGGGATAGGACCGTTCAGGGCCCAGTCGACCTTGACGGTGCCCGGGTCCCACTCGAACCGCTGCATGCGAGAGCACAGCTTGGCCGGCAGGTCATCCCACGCGACGAGTCCGCCGTACAACCGCGGCGCCGCCACATCAGCGACCACTGCCTTCCGTACGGAGATCCGCTCACCGTCGTCGGTCTCGACGCCCACGGCACGACCGGCCTGGACGACGACCCGCACGACACGGGCGCCACAGCGGATCTGTCCTCCCTGCGCCGTGAACCGGTCGGCGAGTGCCTGGCTGAGACGACCAGCTCCTCCCTCTGGCACCGGCCAGCCCACTTCGTGCCCGAGCATGCACAACAGCCAGCCCATGAGGCCGGACCCTGGAGCGGTCGGAGGGATGTCAGCGTGACCGGCGTTGCCGCCGATCAGCACCCGAGCCGCCTCACCGTTGAAGCGCTCGCCGACGGACTGGGCGCTGGAAAGCAGGAGCTGGAAGAAGGCCAACCCGCCGACAGCGGGTGCTCGCAGCGCCAGTCCGAGGCCGTGGCGCACGGGTGGGAAGGGGGTGAGCAGCGCGCCGATCAGTGACGGCTTCACCACGTCCCAGATCCGTTTCATCTCCAGCCAGGTATCACCGTCACCGGGGCTTCGCTCGTCGAGACCGGCCGCCGTCGCCGCCGCGTCGCGGTGCAGCATCGCCCACGAGCCGTCATCGAACGGTGTACCGACGACCGCCGGCGCGTGCCGCCAGACCAGCCCGTGCTTCTCCAGATCGAGGCGCTGCAACGTCGGAGACGCCGCGGTGAGGGGGTAGAACGAGCTGAACGTGTCGTGGATGAAGCCGTCGTGCACTGTCGTGTCACTGCGCACCGCGCCGCCGACGGTGTCCTGCGACTCCACCAACAGCACCTCCCAGCCGGCGTCTGCAAGGAGGTTGGCCGCTACCAGGCCATTAGGTCCGCTGCCGATGACGACGGCGTCGTACGCCGCGCGACCCGGCACGGTAGTGTCCGAAGCAGCCATAACCGTCATCCCTTCTGCTGGTACCCGGCCATCATGTTCCCACCAGGACGAGCATCGACTGGACGCGGTCGGGGTAACAACCGGACATGAGCGTCACCATCCGCGAGTTCCAGTGCCAGCCTGAGCACGTCTTCGACGTCTTGCGAGACGGGTGGTCGTACGCCGCGTGGGTGGTCGGCGCGGCGCGGATCCGCGAGGTCGACGAAACCTGGCCGGCCGTCGGGTCACGGTTACAACACTCGGTGGGTGTCTGGCCGATGATGCTGGGCGACAGCACCGAGGTGGAGGCGATCGATCCGCCTCGCCTGCTGCAGCTGCGGGCGCGAGCGTGGCCGAGCGGTGAGGCGAGGGTGCGGTTCGAGCTCGAGTCCACGGCGGGACAGTGCCGCGTCGTCATCACCGAGAAAGTTGTGGCCGGCCCGGCCCGGCTGATTCCGAACGTGTTGGAGAACGCCTTGATGCACTGGCGAAACACTGAGAGCCTGCGCCGCCTCGCCTACCTGGCAGAGCGTCATTCCCGGCGCTGACACGCATCAACTGTCACACTGATCACAGGCCTACGGAGATGTGGGCAGCGGCTGGTACCAGTCTTTGGAGCCTTGGAGGCATCCCCTTGAGCGCAACCGCACGGAGCGTCAACACCACGGGCCGTCCCCTCATCTGCCTCGTGGCGACGGCAGTGGGCGCGGTCTTCCTGCTCACCGCCGTTCTCGGCTTCGTCCCAGGAATCACCACCAACCTCTACGACGGCCTCGAGCTCGCCGGCCACGACGGTAATGCCAAGTTGCTCGGTCTCTTCGAGGTCTCGGTCCTGCTCAACATCGTTCACGGACTGTATGGAGTGGCGGGTCTCGCGATGGCACGCACCGCGGCCAGTGCTCGCACCTACCTGATCGGTGGTGGGGTCATCTACCTGGTGCTGTGGATCTACGGGCTGATCATCGACCAGACGAGCGACGCCAACTTCGTCCCGCTGAACGACGCCGACAACTGGTTGCACCTCGGTCTCGGTGTCGGCATGATCGCGCTCGGACTGGTCTCCGGTCGGACGGACTCGCGCCGCACCTGATCGGTCAGAGAAATCGGGGCTGATGACCGTGGCGCCGTCATCAGCCCCGGATGCGGTAGGGCGGATGAGTTTGTGGGTGCCGTCGCACCATGGCAGCAGAGATGACTTGCCACACCGGCACACTGCCACTACCGGTCGCTTCACCTCGTGGGGAATGCCATCGGCATCGCGAATGACATCGGCGCCGCGCACCAGCATTGGACCGCCCGGGCAGAGCGTCACCTCGACCGCATGGTCGCCGCCACAACGACGCTTGGTCACGCCCGCGACCTGACCACGTCTCGGCGGCGTGACCCGACCTCACACGAACACATGGGCTCCGGACAACCGCCACGTGCGAGTCGGCTTACGGAGTGCGCGGACCGGACGAGACGGGCTCCTCGGTACGGTACCCCTCCCCGGAGACGCTGCAACACCGCGATCCAGATGCACACTGCCCGTTCAGCAGTCCACACCGGAGCCCACCACGCAGCAGTGGCAGCGAAGACATGACGGCCACCGTGTCGACGTCTGCCGTACTCCGCAAGAACCACCGACGCCCCTGCCAACATGAGCGCGGACCTTCCGGCCGTGCGGCGGGCGGCAGCCACCGCCATGGCCGGAAGCAGAGCCAGCTCGATGAGTAATCGCCCCGGCTGGGCCAAGCTGTCGTAAGCCTGACGTACTCGCTGTCCGCGAAAATGCGCGATCGGGGGCGGTAGCCGCCGGACGTACACGTCAGAGGCCACCCGCTGGCGCCGGCCGTGAACATGCATGGTGCGGATCAGCTCGAGGTTCTCGAACAGCACCGCGCCGCAGTAGCCATTCGACCGCTCCAGGGCGTGGCGGCGGACTGCCAGGGTGCCCGGGTAGTCGGCCCCGAGGGCACGATTGAGCAGCGTGCGCGCGGTGTCCCAGCGCGCGTGCCACGGTAGTGGGTCGAAGTAGTTCTGCGGCCGCACCAGGTCGACATCGGCCATGAGGTCGACGACCTGGCGCAACGTCGCAGCGTCGTAGCGAACGTCATCGTCGGCGATGACGACGACATCACCAGTCGCCGCTTGCAGCCCGTCGAGGACGCCGGCGACCTTGCCGTTGAGGCAACGCGACGACACCGGAAAGTGCACCACCCGATGACCCCACTGACGGTGGTTGTCGGCGAAGACCTCCGGGGGCGACCCGTCGGCTACCACCACCTCTACGTGTGCGGCCAGCCACGTCAGGTACGACGCCAGCTCGCGGTCGGGTGTCGGCGTCGGGCGCCGCAGCGGCAGCAGGTAGGTCGTTCGGCTCATGCCCTCGTCCGCGCGGTGCCATCAACGAGGTTCCGGAGAGCGGTGTCCCCCGCTGACCACGCATCGAGCAGCCTCTCTGCCGCCAAGGCGTCTAGGCGGAGACAGACTGCCGCGCCCCAGATGATGTCGCCGATGAGCTCCGGCTCCGTGGCCGCGGCGGCACCGCACACGTCCCGCACCGCGACCTGCTCGTGGACGGCATCGGCCTCGACGTGCTCGTCGAAGTAGCGGGCAGCGGACTCTCCACCGCCCAGCCTCCGAACGGCGGCCGCGTACCGGCGGTTTGGCAGCGAGCTGCTGGCCTCGAAGGCGCCGAGGTGCCCGATCGCCGCCCCGCGGAGGCGTCGGTGCAGCCCGAACATCGACATCGCGTTGCTGGCAGCCAGGACCACACCGGGAACCCGATCGACGTAGGCGCCGTAGGAAGGATCGAGCCCGCAGGCGTCCAACGTCTCGGCGAACATGAGCGCGTGCAGCCGCGCCGGGCGGCCCGAGCCGTACTCGTCGAACTGGATCTCGGCGAGCGCCACCTTTGCCTTGCCGGTCAACCGCGGGATCGCCCAGGTGTGCGGATCAGCCTCCTTGAGCTGGTAGATGCTGCGGCAGATCAGAAACTCGGATAACTGCTCGCGATCGGCGTACCGCTGCAGGTGACGCGCCAGCGGCGGCGACTCCGCGTCGCGTACCAGAGCGAACAGCTGATCCGCCAGCGTGCCGGCCGCTGACATGGCGTACGCCACCAGCGCGTCCGTCTCACGGCGAAGCGCGGCCTCGAAGGCGCCCTCGATCTGGCGGCGCACCGCCAACGACTCCGGACGCCATTCCCAGGTCGGGTCGACGTCATCGAAACCCTGGTAGTGCAGCTCATAGAGCAGCCACAGCGACAGCTGCACATCGTCGGCGGTGATGACGTCACCGCCCGCCAGCGCGGCGGACACTCTCGCGTGCATGTCCGCTTCATCGAGCGCCGACCCGCTCGACAGCCACTCGGACAGCAGCTGGGTGACCGGACCCCGCGGACACGGCAGCAACATTGCGACTCCCGGCATTCAGCGGTCGGAGCGGCACGTCCCGTACCCACGGCAAGCGTCTTCATGCCAACCGCCCGTCGCAACCACTCGTTCAGCCGCGACTTCTCGTCCTTGGCCGAGGGCGGTGAGTCGGAAATGAACGAACCGCGGGAGGGGTACGTCGAGCAGCGCTCAGAAGGCCGAGGTCAACCGGCCTCGAGCAGCGTCGAGGACCTCCTCGACGCTCACCCGCGCCAGCGCCGAATCGGTGGTATCGGCCCACGGATCACCGTCTCCCGGGCCGTGCCAGATCACGGTGTGCGGTCCAGCGATCGGTGGTCCCCACAGCCGTGGTGGAGTCGGGCCGAAGAGCGTCACCGACGGCGTTCGGTAGGCGCCGGCGAGGTGAGCCACGCCGGTGTCACCGCTCACCACCAGCCGGGCCGCTGAGACCAGTGCGGCCAGCTCATCGATCCGGGTCCGCCCGGCAAGGATCGCGTCGTCGGGCAGCCCAGCCCGCGAGGCAACCTGCACCGCGAGCGGACGCTCCCGCTCGGTGCCGGTCACCACGATGCGATGCCCGTCGGCTCGCAACGCGGCTACCAGTTCGCCGAAACACTCCGGAGCCCATTGCCGCGACCGGTACGCCGCACCAGGATGGACGATCACCGCGTCGGTCACACGCGGGCGGACCGGAGGCGGAACCAGAGCGACGTCGTCGGGATCCGCGTCCACCACGAGGCAGGTCCGGACGAGCCGGCACCACCGCTCCCGCTCGTGCTCGTCCGGCCACCAGGTCGGTCCGGGAATGTCTGCCTCGACGCAGCCGAAGGCGATCGACGCGTGCGGGCGCAGCGATCCCAGGAGTCGGTGGCTCTGCGGACCACGCCCGTGCAGGTTGACCGCCAGCGCGGGTCGCGGCCCGGCCCAGCGCAAGGGTTCCAAACCAGCCGCGGGATACACCTCGTCGACGAGCCCGTCCGGGTCCAGCAGCAGCGTCTGCCACTGCGGTGCCGCCAACACGATGCGGTAGTCGGAGAGCGCCGCGCGCAACGCCCGGAGCGCCGGGACACCCGCGAGTAGGTCACCCAGTCCCAGCGCCCGCAGGACGAATGCCGTCGGCGCCTGAGCAGCGCCGCCGCCGATCAGGGCCAGGATCCCTCGACCGAGGGCGTCACGATCAGCTCGCGTACTTCACATCCCGGTGGCTGCCGCAGCGCGAAGAGGACCGTGGCGGCGACGTCCTGCGGGCGGTTGAGTTTGGCGTCAGGAGGCGGCTTGTACTGCTCGTCACGGCCGTCGAAGAAGGGTGTCTGCATGCCACCGGGTATGAGCAGGGTGACGCCGATCTGCCCAGCCGTCTCCGCGGCGAGCGCGCGGGTGAAACCGACCACCCCGAACTTCGCGGCGCAGTAGGCGGTGGCGTCGCTCACCGCGCGCAGGCCCAGCGTCGAGGCCACCGTCACCACCCGCCCCTGGCGCCGCCGCAGATCGGGCAGCGCGGCCCGGATGACGGCCGCGGTGCCCATCAGGTTGACCCTGATCACCTGATCCCACTCCGCCGCCGGGACGTCCTCGAGCCGACCGCACGAGTCGATCCCGGCGCAGGTAACGACGGCATCGATCCCGCCGGTGCGCGCCGACACCGCCCGTACGGCAGCCTCGGTGTGCTCCCGGTCGGCGAGGTCGACGAGCTCGGACTCGACGGAGCTCTCGGGCTCGACCCGGTCCAGCACGACGGGCCGCCCACCTGCGTCGGTGACGGCCTCGACGACCGCGGCGCCTAGGCCGGAGACACCTCCAGTGACCAGTACGGTTCCGACGTTCATGGGCGGCTCTCCTCTGCGGTGATGGATGGAGCCTCGACCAGCGACGTGGCAGCCGTTCGGACGAGGGACGTGGTCGATCGGCCTTGCACGTAGGGGAGCACGACCGCCTGGCCGCCCCACGTGCGCAGCGTCTGGCTCTCGGGCAGCTCGCTGCCGGCGTAGTCGCCGCCCTTCGCCCAGATGTCCGGGCGGAGGCGGCGGAGCGCGACGTCCGGGGTGTCCTCGTCGAAGACGAGCACGGCGTCGACACAGCCGAGAGCCAGCAGCACCCAAGCCCGGTCCGCCTCGCAGACGACGGGCCGACCGGGGCCCTTGAGGCGAGCAATGGACGCATCGGAGTTGAGGCAGACCACAAGACAGTCACCCAGGCTGCGTGCCGATCGCAGGGTGGCCACGTGACCGGCGTGCAGCAGGTCGAAGCAGCCGCCGGTGGCGACCACCACACCTCCGGCAGCTCGAACCGACGCGACAACCTGCGCGGCCGCTGGCAGCGCCTCACGGTCGGGTGCCACGGCGCTGCGGCGGCGCGCGAACGCGGCCGCCCCGCCGTGGCTGACGTGCTCGGATGCGGCGAGGACGGCCGCCTGCACTGCCTCGGCGGTCACCATCCCCGAGCCCAGCGACGTGGCAGCGGTCACCGCGAACCGGTCGCCGGCCCCGCAGGTGTCGCCGCCGACGGCGACCGGTGCCGGAACGACCACCGGCGCGTCGCCGCCGTAGGACAGCAAGGCACCCCGCTCCCCCAACGTCACCGCCACGGCGCGGTTCCGCCACGCAGACACCAGCCCCGCGGTGAGGTCGGTGAGGGCGGCCAGCGAGGACGAGCCGCTCGCTGCCGAGATGCCGTGCCGCTCGGCCCAGATCGCCACCTCTGCGGCGTTGGGCGTCGCCAGATGTACGCCGGCAACCGGAGGCTCCCCACGAGGGTGCGGGTCCCATACCACCGGTACGTCGCGTACCCGCTCGCGCAGGCAGTCGCGAACCTGCGGGGATGCGGTGAGGCCGCGACCGTAGTCGGCGACCAGCACCACCGTCGCGGCGCGCAGGGCCGCGGCGGCTGCGGCTGATAACTCCTCCACCAGGCCGGCCTGTCGCCCGCTGTCCAAGCGGACGAGGGTCTGCCCGGCGGCCCGGATTCGACGCTTCACCGCTGTTGTGCCCGGCAACGGCAGCGGGACGACCCGCACTGCTGGCTCGAGCAGCCGCTTCAGGTCGGCGCCGTCCTGGTCGTCGAACCAGGGGGCTATCAGGACCACGTCGTGGCCGTCCACCGCTGCCATGGCAGCGGCCAGTGCTGCACCGCCGGGCCGTGGGGAATCGACGACATCGTCGAGCACCGGCACCGGAGTGTCGGGGCACAATCGGCTCACTCGACCGACAACGTCGATGTCGAGCATCGCGTCCCCGATGACGACCAGGAGCCCCCTCACGAGAAGCTCCCGACTCCGTCGACCGGCAGCTGGTCCGGAGCGGCTTCGACCACAGTCAGCGCCCGGTCGAACGCGGCACAGACCAGATGCAACGCCACCAGATGCATCTCCTGCACGGTGGCGGTCGAGCCGGCCGCTACCGCCAGCACCTCGTCCGACTCCTCGGCCAGCGGGTTCGGGCGGGCGCCGGTGAGCGCCCAGACCCGCAGACCACAGCGCCGGGCGCGACGGGCTGCGGCCACCACGTTGGG
The DNA here is from genome assembly GCA_013696555.1 of Nocardioidaceae bacterium. Taxonomy (GTDB): domain Bacteria; phylum Actinomycetota; class Actinomycetes; order Propionibacteriales; family Nocardioidaceae; genus JACCYJ01. Next base: position 22,788 of record JACCYJ010000185.1, read on the forward strand.
GCTGCGGCCACTCGTCGACAGCACCGCGAGCACGTCTCCGGGGCGACCGTGTGCTTCCACCTGACGGGCGAACAGCTCCTCGGCGGGATAGTCGTTGGCGATGGCGGTCAGCGTGGAGGTCTCCGCGCTCAGACAGATGGCGGAGAAGGGTGCCCGGTCGTCTCGGTAGCGCCCGACCAGCTCGGCCGTGAGGTGCTGAGCCTGGGCAGCGCTGCCGCCATTGCCGACGGCGAGCAGCCGGCCACCACCTTCGAGGACTATCGCCAGCTGTCTGCCCCAGCGGTTGGCGATCGCGACCGAGGGTGCGAACTCGTCGAGGGCTGAGCGCAGCATGCGGAGATGGTCGAGGCCGTACGGCACGGGCATCGTCATCGCAGCGCCTCCGCGGCCGGGGCCGACACCGACTCGACGACGCGGGTGTAGACGTCCTCGGTCTCGGCCGCCACCTGCTCCCACCGGTAGTGCTGGTGGGCGCGGTGCACGCCTGCGGCACCGTAGGCCGCCCGGCGTCGACCGTCGGCCAGCAAGTCGCGCAATGTGATGGCCAGCAGGTCCGACCGCCGAGCTGGGATGAGCTCCCCGGTCACTCCCGGAAGGATCGTGTCCAGCAGTCCGCCAACGGCCGACCCCACCACCGGTCGGCCACATGCCATCGCCTCCAGCGGCACGATGCCGAAAGGTTCGTACCACGGCACCGCCACGACCACGTCGGCCAGCGCGAACACGGCGGGCAGGGAGTCGTGGCAGACACGTCCGAAGAACTCGATCCGCTGCAACGATCCGGCTGCCGCCGCGCGCCGACGCAACCGCTGCACCTCCGGGTCGAGTGCCAGGGAGTCCCGCGCCGGTCCGCCCACCACCAGCAGCTCCACGCCCGGCAACTCGGCCATCGCGTCCACGACGTCGGCGACACCCTTACGCTCCACGAGCCTGCCGACAACGACGAGCCGCTGCTTCCCGTCGCCCGGGTGCGGTGCGGGCGTGAAGCGGGCAACGTCGACGCCACACGGGACCACGCTGACCTTTGCCCTGGGCAAGCCGGCCCGGCGAAGCTCCGCGACCTCGTCGCTGCAGGTGGCGATCACGTGGTCGACCGTCCGGCACAGCTCGCGTTCGACGCTGGTACGAGCCAGCGGGCTGGTGTCATGTGCGCCCTGGTAACGCCGCTTGACGGTTCCGAGCGCGTGGAAGGTCTGCACGACCGGAATGTCGAGCGGCCCCGCTGCAGACGTCGCCGCGGCACCGCTCATCCAGAAGTGTGCGTGCACGACGTCGGGGCGCTCCGCCGCCCACCGAGCGGCGAGATAGCGCGCGAAGTCGGCCATGAACGGCCACAGCTCGTCCTTGGGCACCTCACTCGGCGGCCCTGCGGGCACGTGTTCGACCAGGTAGCCATCCGGCGCACGCAACCGCGTCGCCACGGCGGCGTCGTCGCGGCGGGTGAAAACGGTGACCTCGTGTCCACGCGACGCAAGGTGAGCTGCCAGCGCTGCTACGTGCACATTCTGGCCACCGGCGTCGACCCCGCCCACAGCGCCCAGCGGGTCTGCGTGCTCGGACACCATCGCGATTCTCATCGGATTCCATCCTTTGGCCTCGGTAGCAGGGCAGCACCCGCAGGCGACGCCCCGACCAGTTGGGATCCTTCGGTCAGCTCGTGCACCGCGGCGACGACCCGGTGCGGCGAGACAGATGTCAGGCAGGGGTGTCCCGGCACGGGGCAGTGCGTCGCGCGAGTATCGCGGCAGGCAGCGTCCTGGTCCCCCAGCAGCACATGCGGGACGCGGTACGGCGCCCAACGCACCGCGGGCACCGTCGGGGCGTACAACGAGACCACCGGGCTACCAACCGCAGCGGCCAGGTGAGCCGGACCGGTGTTGCCGACGACGACCGCGGCGGCGCCGGAGATGACGTTCGCGAGCCGCGGCATCGTCGTCCGGCCGGCCAGGTTGATCCCTACACCGCCGGTCGCCAGCTCACACAACGCGGTTTCGGCTCCGGAGCCCGTCACCACGACCTGCCATCCGTCGTGCGCCAAGAGCCGCGCCGCCTCGGCGTACCACTCCACCGGCCAGGCGCGGGCCGGGACCGACGTCCCCGGGTGCAAGACGACGTACCGGCCTGAGCCGACGAGGTCAGCAACGTCGGGCAGCGGACTCCGCAGCCGCAGGCGTCCGTCGTCGCCGGACGGCAGCTGGAAGCCGGCGGCGCGGCACAACGACAAGGCGCGTTCGGCCTCGGGGATGTCCTCGTCGACGTTGTGGCGCACATCGAGCAGGGAGCCGGGGTAGTCGACGCTGATGGCAGCGATCCACGGCACGCCGGCCAGGCGCAGCAGGAGCGCAGTGGGCAGCGGCGACTGGTGGAACGACGTGAAGATGACGGCGCCATCAAAGCCGCGTTGGGCCAGGTCCGCGACCAGCCGGGCCACGTGCGCGGCGTCGACCCGCGGTGGCTGTCCGTCGATCCACGGGCAGCGCCACACCAGAACCTCGTCGCCGCCGGGGAGCAGTCGAGCGGCCTCGGCACCGTGCGGACCGGCCAGCACGACCACCTCGTCGGCGCCGGCCCGGAGCGCGCGGAGCGCCGGCCCCGTCAACACCACGTCCCCGGCGTTATCGAGCCGCACGGCGAGCAGCCGGGCGCTCATCGGGCACCGCTCAGGAGCCAGCTGGCGGCGGCGTCCAGGTCGCGCTGGACGTAACGTGCCGCCGCTACCTCTGTTGCCAGGGTGACACCGGTCGGCACCAACACACCGGTGGCACCGGCCGCTTCGGCCGCCTCCACGTCGGTACCGATGTCACCGACGACGACGCACCTCTCCGTCGGAATGCCGAGCTCCTCGCACGCGGACTTGATCATGCCGGGGGCGGGCTTGCGGCAGTCGCACCCGTCGTCGCGACCGTGCAAGCAGACTCGCCACACGTCGAACGGTCCGAGCAGCTGCTCGACCCTGTCGTTGACGGCCGCCAGCTGGGCGGGGACGATCCGTCCCGAAGCGACGCCTGACTGGTTGGTGACCACGCCCGTGCGCACCCCGGCTGCACGCAGCCGCTGGAGTGCCTCCCGGGCGCCGATCAGGGGCGCCACCCGCGCCGGCTCGGCGTTATAGGGGACATCGCTGACCAACGTGCCGTCGCGGTCGAAGAGAACCAGCTCGGGTACGCCTTGCCACGGTCTTGCCTTCCGGTGCCGCCAGAGTCCGGTCAGCGTGTGCCAGGTAGCTGCCGGAGGGATCGCGACGCTGGTCAGCAGCATGCGGCGTACCTCGCGCCGATCCCGCGGTCCGGGCCAGATGCGAGCGGTGGCCAGCTCGGTCACCCCCACCAGCCACGCACAACCTGCCGCCGAGGCGATCCGCGGATGTCGGGCGATGGCCGCACCCATTGCCAGGGTGCCCGCGATCGTCGTCGCCAGGTGCCGGCGCCGCCGACCGCGAGGCGCCGCGGCGCGGACACGCCAGCCACCACTGTGCACCCGTCGCATCAGCGCGTCGTCGGCGTTCCCGGCCTGTTGCCGCACGCTGACCCAGTCATCGCTGGGGCGTACCGGGTGAGTAACCCGGCGGCTTCCCATCACCAACGCTCCGCCGGAGTCGAGCACCCGCAGGCCGAGGTCGGCGTCCTCGCGGTAGGCGCGCGGAAACCGTTCGTCGAAGCCACCCACCGTCCGCAGCGCAGCGCGCCGGTACGTCATGTCGGCGGTGATCCACGAGGCCGTCGCCAGTCCGGCAGTGGACCGCTCCCAGTCGGTGGGGCGCCGGTCGGCGGGTAGCGGTACCTGGACCCGGCCCTGGATCCCGGCCACCCGGCATTCCGCCGCCGCCAGGTCGTCGGCGAGCTTGCGGGACCAGTCCGCAGCCGGGACCACGTCATCGTCGAGAAAGCTGACCCACGGTGTCCGGGTCGCCCGCCAGCCGACATTTCGCGCCCGCGCCGGTCCGCCGCCGTCCGAACGCAACACGATCAGCCCGCGAAGGCGCGACTGCATGGCCGAGAGGTCCAGCGGATCTCGATCGGCCTGTGCCGCCGGCCGATCATCGACAACCACAACTCCTGTCGGAAGCGGCCCAACGCCGTCGGCCAGGGCCGTCAACAAGTGGTGCAGGCTTGGTCGGCCCAGCGTCGGGACGACCACGGTTGTCGGCACCGTCTCCATCAGCGGACTCCCGGGCGACGTACCAGGAATGACCCGATGGCAAGCAGGTCGACCGGTGCCGACCCGAAGCACTCAAGCGCGTCGCGCGGGTCATCCACCATTGGCCGGCCCGCAGTGTTGAGACTGGTGTTGACCACCACGGGCAATCCGGTGCGCCGTTCGAACTCTCCCAGCATGCTCGCCAGCAACGGCTCATCGGCGGCGTCCACGGTCTGCACTCGCGCCGTGCCGTCCACGTGCACCACGGCCGGGATGCGGTCTCGCCAGGCAGCGTCCACGTCGTGGACGAACAGCATGTACGGCGACGGGAGCGGGCCGCGGCTGAAGATGTCAGCTGCCCGCGTTGCCAGCACCATCGGTGCCACCGGGCGGAACTGCTCGCGGCCCTTCACGTCGTTGAGTCGCTCCAGATTGGCGGCGTAACCCGGGTGTGCCAGCAGCGACCGGTGACCAAGGGCGCGGGGCCCGTACTCGCTACGGCCCTGGAACCAGGCCACGACGCCGTTGTTCGCCAGGCTCTCCGCCACGGCGGCGGCAACGTCGGACGAACGCTCGTACGGGACCCGGGCGGTGTTGAGCCACGCCTCGATCTCGTCGTCGTTCCAACCCCGGCCTAGGTCGACTCCTGGCATCGGCGCGGGAACGTCACCGTCGCAGCGGGCGACGTGCAGGGCACCGCCGAGTGCGGTGCCGGCGTCACCGGCGGCGGGCTGCACCCACACCCGTTGGTACGGCCCTTCGGCCGCCAACCGGGTGTTGGCAACGCAGTTCAGCGCCACCCCGCCGGCCAAGGTGAGCGTGTCGCTCCGGGTACGCCCGTGCAGCCACCCCGCCAGCTCGAGCAGGATCTCCTCGAGCCGAAGCTGCAGGCTGGCGGCCAGGTCGGCGTGATCGCGGGTCCATTCCGCATCGGCGGCCCGGGCCTTGACCAGGCTGTTCCAATCGACCGGGTAGGTCCGAAAGCCGCCGTCGCCACTCGTTCGGATCGTCTGCCGGAGCTCGGGCAGGAATCGCGGGGTGCCGTAGGACGCCAGCGCCATCACCTTGTACTCGTCGCTACTGCGAAGGAAGCCGAGATGCTCGGTGACGTCTTCGAACACCAGCCCGAGCGAGTGCGGCAACTGCTGGCTCGCCAGGATCTCGAGCCGTCCCTCGACGTATCGACCTGCCAGGTGGCTCACCGACTCGCCACGACCGTCGAGCACCAGAACGTCGTTGTCGGCGTACGGCGAGGCCAGTCCGGCCGAGGCAGCGTGCGCGACATGGTGCGGGACGTAGCGAACCTTGCCCGGGTCCAGCCCGGGCAACGCGGTGGCCAGGAAGCCCGGTGCCGCCCGGGCGTACGTGATGCGTAGGTGGTCCCAGGGGTCGTGCAGACCCATCGAGTCGGCCGGTCGAGCCAGGGCCGGGTCGAATGAGTACGCGACGGCGTCGAGGTCCGCGGCGTCGATGCCGGCCTGCTCGAGGCACCATCGGGCGGCCTGCTCCGGTAGCTCCCAGGCGGAGAAGGGGACTGGTCGTTTGCCATGCTTGCGCCGGCTGAACCGCTCCTCTTCCCCCGCTGCCACCGTCTCGCCGTCCACTACGAGCGCAGCTGCGGGGTCGTGGAAGATCGCGTTGATCCCGAGGACCTTCATGCTCACCTCGCCTGAGTGTCGGTGACCGGAGGGAGGTGGAGTGCCCACTTCTCCGTCCGAGAAACGCTTGTCGGCGGAGAAGCACGTCTCGGTGGGCATGAAAGCGCGGCTGCCGGGCAACAAGGTGCACGTGACGCTGCGCATCCTGCTCTGGCACGTCCACGGCTCGTGGACCACGTCCCTTGTCCAGGGCACACACGAGTACGTGCTGCCGGTCACGCCCGGGCGCAACGCCGACGGTCTCGGCCGAGCGCGAACCTGGGACTGGCCGCGGAACGCGGTCGAGGTCGCGTGCGATGAGCTGGCCGACATCGACCTCGACCTGGTGATCGTGCAGCGGCCACACGAGCTGGACCTGGTGGCTGGATGGACGGGCCGTAGGCCCGGGCGGGAGCTCCCGGCCGTCTACGTCGAACACAACACGCCCGGCCGGGACGTTCCGTACACCCGACATCCGTTAGCTGACCAGCCGGGCATCCCGATCGTCCACGTGACGCACTTCAACTCGCTCTTCTGGGACTGCGGGGACGCACCGAAACAGGTGATCGAGCACGGGATTCTCGACCCCGGGCACCGGTACTCCGGGGAGTTGCCCCGGGCCGCGGTGGCGATCAACGACCCCGTCCGCCGAGGCCGCGCCGTCGGGACCGATCTGCTCCCGCTGCTGGCGCGGGCGGCCCCGCTGGATGTCTTCGGGATGCGGACGAGTCTGCTGGCCGACGCGGGTGACATCCCACCCGACCGGTTGTCGACCTTCGACGGTCTCACCCAAGCGCAGCTGCACGCCGAGATGGCCCGCCGCCGGGTCTACGTCCACACCGCGCGCTGGACCTCACTCGGCCTGTCGCTGCTGGAGGCCATGCACCTGGGGATGCCGGTGGTCGCGCTCGCCACCACGGACGTCGTGGCCGCCGTACCGCCCGACGCCGGCGTGGTCTCGACGCGTCCGGATGTGCTTGCCGATGCGGTGCGGCGGTACGTGCATGACCCCCTGCTGGCGCAGACCGCCGGCGCCGCCGCCCGGGAGGCGGCACTGACCCATTACGGGCTGCGCCGCTTCCTCGCCGACTGGGACGACCTGTTCGAGCGGGTCGCCGCCCGCCGGGGCGGGCGCCCGGCGTCCCTATCCCACGTGAACGTGGGATAGGGGCACTTCACACGGGTTCGAACCCATTGGAAGTGACCCTGGTCCATTGGAAGCACGAGCCCGCGGACAGGCTAGGCCGACTGGCGGGCCGCTGCAGTCTTCTTGGCCGACGACTTCTTGGCGGCCTTCTTCGCGGGTGTCTTCGCGCTCGTACTCTTGGGCGCGGGCTTCTTGCCACCGGACTGCTTGGCTGGAGTCTTCTTCCTGGTCTGCTTCGGCGGCTCGGGCTCGTCGACGGCCACCACCGCTGGCGTTGCGGCAACTCCGGCTCGCGCCTCCTGCGCCCGTTGCACGCTTCGTTGCAGCGCGGTCATCAGGTCAACCACCTCGGCGTCGTCCCGGCCGCTGGCCTTCGGAGCCAGATCGGCCACGTCACCACCGGAGACCTTGGTGTCGATGAGCGTCTCCAACGCGGCCTTGTAGTCGTCCTCGAACTGGTCGGGATTGAAGTCGCTCACCAGGCTGTCGACCAGCGAGCTCGCCATCTGCACTTCCTGCGGCCGCAGCTCGACCTCCTGATCAAGGATGTCGAACGCGGGCTTACGGATCTCGTCGGGCCACAACATGGTCTGCAACACGATCACCTTGTCGCGTACCCGCAGCACCGCGAGCGTCTCGCGCTGCCGCAACGCGACCTTGACGACCGCCATCCGATCGGTCTCTTGCAGCGCCTCCCGCAGCAACGCGTACGGCTTGGCGGCCCGCGAGTCAGGCTCCAGGTAGTAGCTCTTGTCGAGCAGCATCGGGTCCACTTCGCCAGCGGGCACGAACTCGACGACATCGATCTCGCGGCCGGTGGCGACTGGTAGCGAGTCGAAGTCCTCCTGGGTCAGCGTCACGAGCTTGCCGTCGGAGGTCTCGTACCCCTTGGCGATGTCCGCGAAGCTGACCTCGCTTCCGCACACGTCGCAGGTGCGCTTGTAGCGAATTCGGCCACCGTCCTCCCGATGGACCTGGTGAAACCGGATGTCGTGGTCCTGGGTTGCGGCGTACAACTTCACTGGCACGTTGACCAACCCGAAGGAGACAGCGCCTTTCCAGATCGAGCGCATACGCGACACCTCTCGAATCCGCTGGTAGGACAGGGATCGTACGGGAAGCATGGCGTGCGACGCGCAGAATTACCACTCAACCACACGACATGGCAGGTCGGAGGACGTCGGTGCCCCATCAGCGCGAGACCGTCGAGATCGACGGCAGATCGGTGCGGGTCAGCAATCTCGACAAGGTGCTCTACCCCGATGACGGCACCACGAAGCATGACGTCATCGAGCATTACCTGGAGGTGTCCGAGGTCATGCTGCCCCAGTTGGCAGGCCGCCCGCTGACCCGTAAGCGCTGGCCGAACGGAGTCGCCGCCGAGGCGTTCTTCGAGAAGAACATGCCACGCGGCGCTCCTGCGTGGGTGCGCACCGTCGTCCTCGACTCCCCTGGCAGCAGCAAGGGACGAGAGACCATCACGTATCCGGTCCTCGAAGAGCTGGCCGGGTTGATATGGGTCGCCAATCTGGCAGCGCTGGAGCTTCACGTGCCGCAGTGGACGGTCGGCCCGCGCGGCGCCGTTCGCGACCCCGACCGGCTGGTAATCGACCTCGACCCCGGTGCCCCAGCCGGACTTCGCGAGTGCGTCGAGGTCGCCGTCGCGGTGAGGGAACGTCTCGCCGCCGATCGGCTGAATGCGGTGCCGGTCACCAGCGGCAGCAAGGGTCTGCAGATGTACGCGCCGGTCAGCGGGCGTCAGTCAGGTGAGGTGCTGCGCCAGTACGCTCGCCGATTGGCCGAAGAGTTGGAGCGCGAGCTGCCTCAGCTGGTCGTGTCGCGGATGACCAAGTCCTTGCGACCCGGCAAGGTGCTGCTGGACTGGAGCCAGAACAATCCGGCCAAGACCACGATCTGTCCGTACTCCTTGCGCGGACGCCCCCAGGCCAACGTCGCCTGCCCACGAGCGTGGTCCGAGCTCGACGACCCGGAGACACTGCGGCAGGTCCACCGGACCGACATGGCCGCCAGGTTGGAGGCGTACGGCGACCTGGCCGCGGGTCTGCTGGCGCGGGGTCCCGGTGTACCGACAACGGAGGCACGCGGTCGGTGAGACTGACGTCGGGCGAACCTCGCCCGGCGTGTCGACGTAAGAGCATCGGCCGGCGCTCGCGGTCAGTGGCGGACGAGGGCCTCGATGCGCGCCACGGCAGCGGCCAGGTCGAACACCCGACTCATGATGCCCGGGTCGGCGTCGATGGTGACACCGTCCCAGCCCGGTCCACCGAGCAGCACGTGCTGCGGCCCCAGCCCGCCGACAGCGGCCAGTGCAACGACGTCGGCATTGGTCCGAGGCATCGTCGCCCAGACGAACACGGCGGTGGGTGTGCGCCGCTCCACCGCAGCCGCCAGGGGGCCCGGCGGAGTACGGGCACCGAGCGTGACACTGCTGATCCGTCGCTCCGCCAAGGCGGCCTCGAGGGCCAGCAGTGGCAACTGGTGCTGCTCGTCCTCGGCACTGGCCATGAGAACCTTCGCCGCGGCTACCCGATGCACTCGACGCGCCCGGATGACCGCCCGCAGCTCGGCTCCCAAGCGCTCACTCATCAGGTGCTCCACTTCGACGCCCAGCTCACCGGCGCTCCAGCGCCGGCCGATCTCGCGAAGCGCCGGGACCACAACATGGGTCCAACCTGTGACGACCCCGTTTCGCTGCAACACCTGCGCGCTGACCCGCGACAACGTCGCCGCATCGAGGTCGGCCGCCGCTCGTACCAGCGCCTCGGAGCTGTCGCTGGCCCCCCGTGACGGCCACTGCGCCACCGGTGATGGGATCCTTCGTGACCGAGGCTGCAACTCGTGCGCGTCCCTTGTCAGCGCGACGATGGCGGCTTGGGCAGCAGGTACGCCCTCGTCGGTGAGCCGGCTCATCAGCGCGAGTCGAGCTACGTCGGTGTCGGTGTACCGGCGGTGACCCCCATCGGTCCGTCGGCTGGGGCCGAGTCCGTACCGGCGGTCCCACGTTCGCAGAGTCGGACCGGCAATCCCGAGTCGCGTAGCAACCGCGCCGACACCCCAGAGCAATTCTCCAGAAGCGTGCAGCGCGCCCACGGGTGTACCCGGGATCTGGTCCACCTGACCTCCAGATCCTCAAGGAGCGTGAAAGAACACTGCCGCACGTACAAGCACGATTGTGCGCCCGCCCGGCGAAGCCTGCCACAAGAAGCCGCGATGAGGCTTGCAAAGTGCATCGATTGTGAGTAGATTTTGAATCAGATCAACCACGCCCGAGGAGTAACCCCATGGCTAACATCTCACGGCTTCCCTCGCCGTTGATCCAGGTCTATGAGTGGCAGTTCGACGGCGCCTGCACTGAAGCCGATCCGGAGTTGTTCTTCTCCCCGGAGTCCGAGCGCGGCCCGCGCCGACTGGCGCGAGAACGAGGCGCCAAGACCCTGTGCTCTCGTTGCCCGGTGATCGAGCAATGTCTGGAGCACGCGCTCAAGGTGAAAGAGCCATACGGGGTCTGGGGCGGCCTGACTCCTGGCGAACGGGCCAACCGAAGCGCCAGTACCGTCGCCAGCTGACCCGCTCAGCCGTAGAAGCTGCGCTCCACAGCGGCTCTGGCTCGGCGAGTCGCCCGCCGATAGTCGTCGGACATCCGCTCTGCCTCAATTGGCGCGTAACCCAGCATCCAGGCAACAGCCGCTCTATCCCGCTGGTCGCGCGGGAAGCTGTCGGACGGTCTACCCCGGACGAGCGTGACGGCATTGCGGATGCGGCTGGCCAGTCGCCAGGCCCGGGCCAGCGCCCGGCCGTCCGACGGGTCAAGTAGGCCGGCCCGAACAGCCGCCTCGAGAGCGGCCGACGTCCGAGTTGTCCGGAGGGCGGCAACGGAATGGCCGTGACGCATTTGCAGCAGCTGAACCGTCCACTCGACATCGGCGAGCCCGCCGCGGCCGAGCTTCAGATGGAGATTCGGGTCGGCACCACGGGGCAGCCGCTCGGCGTCCACTCGGGCCTTGATCCGACGGATCTCGGTCACGCCCGCTTCGGTCAACCCCTGCGCGGGCCAGCGGAGGGGATCGATCAGCTCGGTGAAGCCGGCACAGACCGACTCGTCGCCGACCACGGCCTCCGCACGAAGCAACGCCTGCGCCTCCCACACCACCGACCAGCGCGCATAGTAGGTGGAGTACGAAGCCAGCGACCGTACCAGCGGGCCCTGCTTGCCCTCCGGGCGCAGCGAGGCGTCGACCGGCAACGGCGGATCGTCGCCCGGGCTGCTCAGCATCCGCCGCATCTCCTGCGCCACCGCAGACGCGGCGTCGGAGGCGTCGCGCTCATCTTCATCGGGATGTGGCACGTGGACGAACATGACATCGGCGTCGCTGCCGTACCCGATCTCGTGGCCGCCGAGCCGGCCCATCGAGACGACTGCAAGGGACGTAGGGAGCGGTCTGCCGAGGGCCCCCGCGACCGACGCCGAAGCGGCCGCCAACGCGCCGCTGAGCGTAGCGATCGTGACATCGGTCAAGGCCTCGCCGACGCCCTCCACATCGACCCGGCCCAGGACGTCCGCCACGGCTATCCGGCACAACTCCCGCCGGCGCATGGCGCGGACGGCCCGGGCGGCATCGTCTGGATCCGGATGGCGTTGCACCGTCGCCGTCATCTCGGTCAACAACTGCTCACGACTGCGGGGTCGCAGTTCAGCATCCGCGCCGAACATGGCCACAGCGTCCGGCGCTCCGTCGAGCAACCCGGTCGCGAAGCGGCTCATCGACAGGACCCGCGCGACCTGTTGCGCCGCCTCGCTCTCGTCGCGCAACTGGCGCAGGTACCAGTGCGTCGAACCCAGGCTCTCCGAGAGCCTGCGGAACGCGAACAGCCCGGCATCGGGGTCGGGGCCCTCGGCGAACCAGCCCAGCATCACGGGTAGCAGTTGGCGTTGGATCGCCGCCCGGCGCGAGATTCCCGAGGTGAGTGCCTCCAGGTGGGTGAGCGCGCCCCGCGGATCGGCGTACCCTAGCGCGGTCAGCCGTGCCCGCGCCTCCTCAGCTGTGAGGCGTATCCCGTCGGCCGGCAGGGCCGCGACCGCCTCCAGCAGTGGGCGGTAGAACAGCTTCTCGTGCAAGCGCCTGACCTCGCGGCGATGCCGGCGCCATTCGACGCCGAGCTCAGCGGCCGGATCAGCTCGGTAGCCGAGGCTGCGTCCAAGCCTGCGCAGATCGTCGTGGGAGTCGGGCATCACGTGGGTACGGCGGAGCCGGAACAGCTGGATGCGGTGCTCCACGGTGCGCAAGAACCGGTACGCCTCGGCCAACGCCGCACCGTCGTCGCGACCGATGTAACCACCGCTGGTGAGCGCCTCGAGAGCGGTCAGCGTCGTCGGGCTGCGGAGTGACTCGTCGGCTCGGCCGTGCACGAGCTGAAGCAGCTGCACGGCGAACTCGACGTCACGCAGCCCACCCGCGCCGAGCTTGAGCTCGCGCTCCCCACCACCGGCGGGCAGCTGCGCCACCACCCGACGTCTCATGGCTTGCACATCGGCAACGAAACCGTCGCGCTCACACGCCTGCCACACAAGGGGATGGACGGCTTGGACGTACCGCTGCCCTAGCTCGACGTCGCCGGCGACGGGACGAGCCTTCAACAGCGCCTGGAACTCCCAGGTGCGCGCCCACTTCGCGTAGTAGGCAAGGTGGCTGCTCAGCGTCCGGACCAACGGACCGGATCTGCCCTCGGGCCGCAAGGCGGCATCAACCTGCCAGATGGTGCCTTCGACGGTGTGCGCCGAGCAGATGCGCATGAGCTGACCGGCCACCCGGCCCGCCGCACGCAGCGCCGAGTCGTCAGCGACACCTTCGGCCGGCTCGTGGACGAAGACGACATCGACATCACTCACGTAGTTGAGCTCGCGTCCCCCCGTCTTTCCCATCGCTACGACTGCCAACCGGCAGGCCGCCGCAGCTGGTTCTCGGGCGCGCGCCACCGCCAGTGCGCCCTCGAGCGTGGCGGCCGCGAGGTCTGCCAGCGCGGCACCGGTCTGCTCGAGCTGCCATCCCTCGGTGAGGTCCCGCGCCGTGATGTCGAGCAAGTGCCGGTGGTACGCCAGCCGCAGCGAATCCTCGGCAGTGTGGTCGTCAGGCGCGGCCAGGGGCGTGGGGTGGTCCGGATCGGCTCCGACGGCGGTGAGCAGATCCACACGTAACCCATGCGGAGCCCGATCACCCTCCGCGTTGACCGCCAACTGCGCCCACACGGTGGGATGGCTCGCCAAGAAGTCGCCCCACGCCCGGCTGATACCGAGGACAGCCATGAGTCGGCGACACAGCACGACATCACTGTCAAGGGCGGCCACCAGCTCGCCCGAGTTGGTGACCGCCGCGCTCAGACGCCCCAAGGAGGCCAGCGCCTGATCCGGATCGGCGCACGATGTGACTGCGCTGAGCACCTCCTCGCTGACCGGCCCTATCAGCTCGAGGTGACGGGAGGCAGCCGCGCTGTCGCGGAAGCCGCCACGGGCCAGGCGTGCACCCATTTCCCGATCGGGCGCGACCGAACTTCCTGGAAGGTCACCGGCCACGGTCCAAGGCTACCGGCCAGAACTTGTGGCCGTGCCAGTCGCGATATATCGTCGACCATTCGCAGTTAGGAAGATGCCGATGTCGACACCAGGGCCTGGGAAAGGGCGCTCATCACCGTTGGGTGCGCCACCCGGCGCGGGACAAGGGCACGGGCCATGGCGGGGTCGGGAGACAGATGGCTGGGGAACACAGTTCGAGGGCGGCCCCCCCTGGCTGCGCGCCTTCGGGGGATTGGCCGGGCCGCACTTCGGCTCCCCCGGTGGTCCCCGAGCAGGCCGCGGGGACGTACGGCTGGCGTTGCTTGGCATCCTGGCCGAACAGCCCATGCACGGGTACCAACTCATCCGCGAGATCGCCCGTCGCAGCCGGGGCAGCTGGCGGGTGAGCCCGGGCTCGGTCTACCCCACGCTCTCCCAGTTGGCGAATGAAGGCCTGGCCGAAGCCGAAGAGGGTGACGGCCGTCGCGCCTACCATCTCACCGATCTTGGCCACCGCGAAGTGCGCGAGCGCAGCGACGTGTTCGATGCGCTGTGGCTGATAGCTGAAGACGGTGAGGGCAACAGTCATCGTGACCTCGCTGGCTTGGCCTTCGGCGTGGGAGCCGCCGCCATGCAGGTCGCATCGGCCGGGACCGAGGACAACCGAGCCGCGGCCGCCGAGCTGCTCGAGCAGACCCGCAGGTCGCTGTACCGCTTGCTCGCCGACCCCGAGGAGACCTGACTCGATGGCTGCCAGCGCTGGTCGCAGACCTGCCCCGCCCTGCAGTTGTTTCGCCACGACCGACCGGACGGCGACGGCTCCCATCGAGGATGGGGTTGCCGCTTCCGCTGCTGCTGCTCGCGCTGCTGACCAGCATGATGCTGATCGTCCCTGGACATCCGCCGTTCCCGCTGTTGTGGGTCGCGGTGGCCATGCTGTGGTGGCGGCGCGGCTGGCGGGCCTGAGGGACTACGCGCGACAAGCCCTCAGCAGCCGCTGCGGACGGCGCTCTTCCGGCGAGGTCCGGGTCACGGCTGCCAGACGTGGATGACCGGTAGCGGGATCCGCTCCGGCTCCGGTGGGAAATCGTTGCCGAAACGGCTGCTGAGGAGGGGGTGGACAACAGGGTGTAGTCGGTCCTCGGCGAAACGGTCCCAGTCCTCCTCCGACTCCCAGACGTCGAAGTAGCGCAGGCCACCCTCGGGCCGCTTAACCGCGAGATGTACGACGAGTCCCTTCGGTGGCTCGTCGCCGAGACCATCGAGAACCCGCTGGTAAGTGGCGGCATCGATCGGGACGTCCTGCGTGAACGCGTAAGTCATGGCTCCTCCATCACTTGATCCGAAGATACTTCGGATGGAAGTATGGTCGCCGTGACAAGGAAGGTCAAGAGCCGGCCATACGACAACGCCGGCCGCCAGACGCAATCGGAAGGCACGAGGCAGCGAATCGTCAGGGCCGCTCGCGACCTCATGATTGAGCGGGGATACCAGGCGACGACGGTCGCCGCGATCGCCAGGAGCGCTGGTGTCCATATCGACACCGTTTACGAGTTGGTCGGACGCAAGCCGGTGCTGTTGCGGGAGCTGATGGAACAGGCCCTCTCCGGAATCGACGGCGCCGTCGTCGCCGAGGAACGGGACTACGTCGAGGCGATTCGGGCTGAATCTGATCCGGCGCGGAAGCTCACCATCTACGCCGGAGCCGTGCGCCACATCCAGACTCGCATGGCACCGCTCTTTCTCGCGCTGCGTGATGCGTCGGCGAGCGAGCCCGAAGCCAAACAGGTCTGGCGGGAGATCAGCGAACGGCGCGCGGCCAACATGCGCAAGCTGGCTCGCGACCTCGAAGCCGCTGGCGGGTTGCGCGCCGGCCTATCCATCGACGAGGCCGCCGACGTCATCTGGGCAACGAACAGCTCCGAGCTCTACGTACTGCTCACCGTCGAGCGGGGATGGCCTCCCGATCACTACGAGCACTGGCTGGCCGATACGTGGTGTCGCCTCTTGCTACGGACGCCGCCAAGCTCAGAGCTGAGTTAGTCGCTGGGTCAGAGCACCGGAAGCATCTGGTCCAGCTCGAACTGGGTGACCTGCCGGCGGTAGTCCAACCACTCCGCCCGCTTGTTGCGCAAGAAGAAGTCGAAGACGTGCTCGCCCAGTGTCTCCGCCACCAGCTCACTGCCCTCCATCACCCGGATCGCTTCGTCGAGTGTGCGTGGCAGGGGCGCGATGCCGAGCGAGCGGCGCTCGGCCTCGTTGAGCGACCAGACGTCGTCCTCGGCCTCGCGGGGAAGCTCGTACCCGTCCGCGATGCCCTTGAGCCCGGCCGCCAACAGCAGTGCGTACGCGAGGTACGGATTGCACGCGGCGTCGATGGACCGAAATTCGATCCGTGTCGACTGCCCCTTGGCCGGTTTGTACATCGGCACCCGGACCAGGGCCGAGCGGTTGTTGTGACCCCAGCAGACGTGTGCCGGTGCCTCGCCACCACCAACGAGTCGCTTGTAGGAGTTGACCCATTGGTTGGTGACCGCGGTGACCTCAGCTGCATGGTGGAGCACACCGGCGATGAACGACCTGCCCACGCGCGAGAGCTGGTACTCGGCACCGGCTTCGAAGAAAGCGTTGCGGTCACCCTCGAACAACGACATGTGGGTGTGCATACCGGAGCCGGGGTGGTCGGTGAACGGCTTCGGCATGAATGACGCGAAAACGCCCTGCCCGAGCGCGACCTCGCGTACGACCACCCGGAACGTCATGATGTTGTCGGCGGTCGACAGCGCGTCGGCGTAGCGCAGGTCGATCTCCTGCTGGCCGGGCGCACCCTCGTGGTGGCTGAACTCCACCGAGATGCCCATGAGCTCGAGCATCGCGATGACGTCACGGCGGAAGTCGCGATTGGCACCCTGCGAGGTGTGGTCGAAGTAACCGCTGGAGTCCACTGGCACCGGTGACGTCCCGGCAGCGGGCTGACCCTGGAAGAGAAAGAACTCGATCTCGGGGTGGACGTAGAAGGTGAACCCCAGGTCGGCGGCCTTGGCCAGGCTGCGCTTGAGCACGTGGCGCGGGTCGGCGTACGACGCACCGCCGCCGGGAAGGAGGATGTCGCAGAACATCCGCGCAGTTGCGATGCCGTCACCGCGGGTCGGCAGGATCTGGAACGTGGCCGGGTCAGGCCGGGCCAACATGTCCGACTCGTAGACCCGGGCGAAGCCTTCGATGGCGGAGCCGTCGAAGCCGATGCCCTCCTCGAACGCCGACTCCAGCTCCGCCGGCGCCACCGCGACCGACTTGAGGAACCCGAGCACGTCGGTGAACCACAGCCGGACGAATCGCACCTCGCGCTCCTCGAGCGCACGCAGCACAAAGTCCTCCTGCTTGCCCATGGCGGTCAGTCTGTCGGTGCCCTGTTACGCCGGTGTTACGCCGTCGCGACGGTCCGGCCACGCGACTGGCGCAGTTTCGTCGCTTCGCTCGCCCTGGGACGACCAATTTGCGCCACTCGGCAGTCGCAGGCCCAGCAGGCTTGCGTCACTCGGCAAGCGACGCTCGGGAGTAGCAATCGGATTACGCTTCTGGTCGAAACCGGCCGCGAGGTGCACCGTTGGCGGCATGGGACGCATCCATAGGTCGATCGCCGTTGCGGTGGTTACGGGCTCGCTGTGTGCGTGTTCGAGCGACTCATCCCCGGTGCGAATCACAGGGGCGACAACAAGCACCTCTGCAGAGGCCCGAGCCTCGGCATCCCCCGTGACCGGCTCGTCTTCGGATGGTCCTGTGGTGGCCGCTGGCAAGCGGACGCTCGTCCCCAACGTGGCGGCGCTCACCCCGACCGACGCTGACACCGCCTTGCGTGCGGCCGCTCTGGAGCCGACGTGGAGGTACGCGGACGATCGAACTGAAGCAGCCGCCGGCGATCGTCCGCCAGCATGGCTACCAGAGTTGCGACCGAGATGAACGAGAGCAGGTCGAGGGCTAGTACGCCGGCGAGTGCGAATGACAATGCCACGGCCGCAATGACTTGTAAGGCCGCGACGCTCGTCTGCCGTGCGCGCAGTTGCGCGAACAAGGCCAGTGGCAGGACCACGGCGGCGATGGCGCCGTACGCCGAACTGAGGACGTTCGTTCCGTCGGAGGTGTAAGGCGGAGTGAACCCGCTGACCAGGTCGATGACTCCGAACCCGACTGTGAGCCAGAAGAGTGCGAAGAGGACGAGAGCGATTTGGAAAGCGTGCCCAACACGCGAGCCGCCGCCAACGCTGCCCTTCTCGGTACGGGCCACGCGCAAGACTTTACGCCTCGCCGGTCCGCCGAGGGGATCAACAGCCGCCACGAACGCA
>JACCYJ010000196.1 GCA_013696555.1 Nocardioidaceae bacterium
TGTCGAGCCTGCGCCCCGTCGAACTGAGCACTCTTGCCGCTGGGTATCCGGGGTCTTGGGCCCCCTTTGCGCGGCCCCTGGACCGCCTCAGGGCACCGTGAAGGCGCCGTGATTTAGGTCGATGCCCGGGCCGGCGAGGGTGATCGTCGCCCCCTTGCCGTTCGCGATGATGATCCCCGCATCGGTCACCGAGATTGTGGCGCCGGACGGGCCTACGACGTGGACGCCGCGGTCCAACGGACCCGGCCCATCGATGATCACGATGCCGTTCTGCTCGCCACTTTGCAGGACGATTCCGGCCCCTCCCGCGTTCGCGGCGAGCGAAAGCGTCGGGACCTCAGCGGCGCTGCCCCAGTAGCCGCCGACCCAGATGGGCAGTGCGGGGTCGCCTCCCTCGAACTCGACCCAGACGCCCCCGCCGATCGGCGGAACGGCGAAGAGTCCGGCATTCGAGCCGGCCATCGGGACGCACGGCATCGCCCACGGCCCAGGCTCGGTCCCCCAGATCGCCGGGACATGTGCCTGGATGCGCGCCATCCCCATCGGGTCAACGTTGGCGGTGACCTGCCCGCGGAACTTGCCAAAGAACGGCGCGTTCTCCTCCCGGCCGGCCGCAGCGCCTCCCGGCGTGATTTGGGCTACTGGCGCGTTGGCTGGGCTGGTGCGAATCGGTACGCCGCGTTCAGCCGCAATCCGGTGCAGCAAGGCTCGGTGCTCGCCGAACAAGGCATCCCCCTCGTCGAAGAGCAGCACAGCTCCTCCGGCCTCGGCGGCATCAAAGAGTCGGCGCAGGTTCTTATCGGTCTCACCGATGTACTTGCTCTGGATGGCCGACAAATCGACGCGGTACTCGGGCGCGTCGGCGTCGTCCCTGTGCAATGTGGTGCGATACCTGCGGCGAGCGAATCTTCCGGCCATGTCAGCTGACCCTCCTACCTGGCTCGCGTTACCTACCCCGCCCGAGATTCCGACGCCGAATCTTCGGAGAAGTCACTTACCGGACCCGCCAGCCCCGAGGCTACGCCCGCCCCGGCCAGCCCTCGCAGACCTTCCCCGGCCCAACCCCGCCGCTCCGTCCCAACGCCGACCCGCAGCCGACGTCAAGCGCAGTCGTCTTGACGCCGCCCAGGACCGGCGCACCCTCGACCGGCGGGAACGACCAACCCGTTTGACACAGAGGGAGCCAGATCCGGTAGATCGTCACAGGCATTTTCAGCCCCTCATGGCCGAAGAGCTCACTCGCGACGTGGTGGCCGAGGGTCGGCTCGTCCTCCGTGTCGGTGAAGCTGGGGACCTTCACGCTCTTCGCCCGGACGAGGATCAGCCAGCTGGCCGACCCGATGACCGACCCCGACGTCGCCGGCCGCGGCGCGTCCGCCGTACTCCGCCGTTCGAGCCCGACCGGCCGGTCCGGCTGCTCGGCGTGGGGGTCGAGCTGGATCGGCCTTTCCAGCAGCCCTGCCCACCTCGCTAGTCTGTGTCGCCGATCCAGGCGAGCACCATGAGGACCCGTCGATGGTCGTCCGTCGCCTCCGGCAGGTCCAGTTTGTTGAGGATGCTGGCGATGTGGCTCTCGATCGTCTTCGTGGTCAGCACGAGGGCCCGTGCGATGGCACCGTTCGACCGGCCCTGCGCGACGAGCGACAGAACTTGCCGCTCCCGCTCGGACAGTGGCGCCAGCCGGTTCAGCGTGGCGGTTCGCGCGAGCAGCGCGGCCACCACATCCGGGTCGAGGACCGTCCCACCCGCGTTCAGCGTCTCGAGTGTGTCCACCAGCGACGTGATGTCGAGCACGCGGTCCTTCAGCAGGTAGCCGAAGCCACGGGGATGCCTCCGCGCGAGCGCGGCGGCAGACCGGCTCTCGATCGACTGAGACAGCAGCAGCACGCCCAGTTCCGGCCAGCGCTCGCGCAGTCGACCGGCCGCATCGGCGCCCTCGCGGGTCCACGTAGGCGGCATCCGGATGTCGATGATCGCTATGTCCGGCCCTGACCGTTCCACGGCGACCGCCAAGGCTTCGGCGTCGCTGACCATCGCGGTGACCTCGACGCCTGCCTCGCTCAGCAGTCGTGCGAGTCCCTCGCGCCACAGGCTCGAGTCGTCGGCGATCACGACTCGCACGGCAGCACCGCCTCAACCGTCGTACCGTGGCCGGCCGTGGTCCGGACAATCAGCCGACCGCCCACCGCCTCCACCCTGTCGGCGAGTCCGCGTAGCCCGCTTCCGTCGACGTCGGCACCGCCTCGACCGTCGTCCTCGACGCACAGCAGAAGCGCGCCGCCGTCCCGGCGCACCGCCACCGACACGTGACTGGCGCCGGAGTGCTTGACCGCGTTGGTGACGGCCTCGCACGCCACGAACCACGCGGTGGCCTCGACGTGCAGTGGCCACCGCCGATCAGGCTCGTCGAGCAGCACGCGGACGGGAAGCCGGGCGGCGAGGTCCTCCAACGCAGCCCCGAGACCGCCGTCGGTCAGCACCGCCGGGTGCAGGCCGTTGGCCAGGGCGCGCAGCTCCTGTACCGCTTCGCGGCTCTGGTCCACCCCTCGTGCCAGGGCCGCCCGCTGCCGCGTCGGATCTCCGTTGATCAGGGCGGCCTGCAACTGCGCCGCGAGCGCCAGCAGGCGCTGCTGGGCTCCGTCATGCAGGTCGCGCTCGATGCGCCGTCGCTCGAGCATCTGCGCGGTGGCGATGCGTGTGCGGGATGCTCTGACCTCCTTCAGCTGCAGCTGGACCGCGGCGCGCAAGCCAGCACTCTCCAGTGCCGGCTCAGCTTCACGCAGGACCGCCCGGAACAGCTCCTCGTCGGCAGCGCGCGGCTCCGCTGTGACCGCCCCCACCAGGCGGCCCGCCCGATGCACCGTCACGGCTGCGTCGCAGGGAGCCGGCGCGTCGCGTCCCTCCCCGGTTACCCACTGCGCGCGGTCGCCGACCCAGTACGCGACGGTCAGCGACGGATCGTCAAGTGCCAGACGCAGCACCTGTTCCACGGAGACGTTCGGCTCCGGGGTCTCGACATGTGCGCGGACGCTGCGTAGAGCGTCGTACCGTCGACGGGAGAACCGCCGGTCCACGGCGTCCTGCACGACGCCGTGCAGCGGGCGGGCCACACCTGCGGCCGCGAGGGTTGCCAGCGCTACGGCGACGGTCGAGCTGCCCGCCAGGCCACCTATCCCATCCCCGACCAGCACGACCACGAAGGCGTACGTCGACGCGATCGCACCACTCAGCAGCAGGTAGACCACTGCGCGGTTGAGCACCCGCTCGACGTCGTAGAGGTGATACCGGGTGATCGAGAGCGCCGCAGACACCGGCAGCATCGCCACGAACACGCCCGCGGCGACGTCGAGCAGCACGTCGTTGCCGGTGGCCGCGGCGAACCACATGAAGGCGACGAACGGTGGAACCAGCACGACAACGACGGCCATCCACAGC
>JACCYJ010000198.1 GCA_013696555.1 Nocardioidaceae bacterium
GGATAGGGACATCCTCACCGCGGCGGGTGGCGCTCGGCCCCCAGGGCTGCCTGGGTACGGTCGACCACCCATGCGCTGGAACACCGACGTCAGGGGCCTTGACGGTCCGATCGCTGATGCCGAGGCGACGGGCGATCTGCTTGTTGGCCAACCCTTGACGGACCAGGTCCAGCACCTCGAGCTCACGCTGCGTCAGGTCGGCAGGAGCGCCCTGACCTCCGGACCGGGCGTGGAGCAGCTCTCGTGCGGCCTTGGGGTGCAGCGGTGACTCACCACGGGCGGCGGCCCGGATCCCCGCCGCCACGGCGGACGGACGAATGACGGTGCGGCGGGCCCGAGATGCACTCGTCGCATGGGACAGCCAGTCTCTCAGAACTTCAGGCTGCCGCGGCAGACCTCACCCGACCGCGGATTGGTGGCGCGCCACCCGCTGGAGTCGGTTCCGGCAGCGTTGCCGAGCACTCGGCGCACCTCGAACGAGCCGCTGGGAGCCTGAGTGGTGGCGGTCCCGCGAGCCGACACGTTGCCGTTGTGCCGGATGCGCCAGTTCCAGGTCTGCCCGTTCCGGTTGCTGTCCACCTCACCTTCGACCTCAATGCGGCCGTTCTCCGGGCTCGCCTTCAGCTTCCAGTCGGATGCGCCGGAGCACTGCCCTTCTCGGATCACGTCGCCGTCCTTGGCGGCCGCTGACGGGGCCATGCTTACCCCCAGCGCGAGCACGCTGGCTGCGACGACTCCAGTCTTCACTGTGTTGCTGATCATGGTCTTTCCTCCCAGATTTCTTGCTGACATGGCCAGGATCGCCGGGCAGGAGGGCAGATCTCCATCGTCCGCTGGTCGTAGCACCTCCAGGCATGGAACCGTGCGAGCGCCTAGGCTGACTGGGTGGACCGGCGAATCTTCGGCATCGAGAACGAGTACGGCGTGACGTGCACGTTCAAGGGCCAGCGCCGGCTGTCGCCGGACGAGGTGGCGCGCTACCTGTTCCGCCGGGTGGTTTCGTGGGGTCGTAGTAGCAACGTCTTTCTGCGCAACGGTGCAAGGCTCTACCTCGACGTCGGCAGCCACCCCGAATACGCCACACCCGAATGCGACGACCCGGTCGAGCTGGTGGCGCATGACAAGGCCGGTGAGCGGATCCTCGAAGGACTGCTCGTTGATGCCGAGCGCCGCTTGCATGACGACGGCATCGTCGGCGACGTCTACCTGTTCAAGAACAACACCGATTCCGCGGGCAACTCCTACGGCTGCCACGAGAACTACCTCGTCGGCCGCCACGGCGAGTTCAACCGGATGGCCGACGTGCTCATCCCGTTCCTCGTCAGCCGCCAGATCGTGTGCGGTGCTGGCAAGGTGCTGCAGACCCCGCGGGGAACGGTGTTCGCGGTCAGCCAACGGGCCGAGCACATCTGGGAGGGCGTCAGCAGCGCCACCACGCGGTCCCGGCCGATCATCAATACCCGCGACGAACCCCACGCCGACGCGGAGCGCTTCCGCCGGTTGCACGTGATCGTGGGCGACTCGAACATGAGCGAGACCACCACCCTCCTCAAGATCGTCAGCACAGACCTGGTGCTGCGTATGGTGGAGGAGGGTGTGGTCATGCGCGACCTCACGCTGGAGAACCCGATCCGGGCCATCCGGGAGATCTCGCACGACATGACCGGGCGCCGTCGTGTGCGCTTGGTCAACGGCCGCGAGGTGAGTGCCTTGGACATCCAGGAGGAGTACCTCACCAAGGCTCGCGACTTCGTCAACCGGCGTGATCTGCGCAGCGGCACTATCGACCGCGTGTTGGATCTGTGGGAGCGCGGCCTCAAGGCGGTCGAGTCCGGGGATCTCTCATTGGTCGAGCGCGAGATCGACTGGGTCATCAAGTACGCGCTGATCGACCGCTACCGCGCCAAGCACGAGCTGTCGTGGGGTCATCCCCGCATCTCCCACCTTGATCTGGCCTATCACGACATCCACCGCGAACGCGGGCTGTACTACCTGCTCGAAAGGCGCGGTGCGGTGGCCCGGGTCTGCAACGACCTGTCGATCTTCGAGGCGAAGTCACGGCCCCCGCAGACCACGCGGGCACGGCTGCGCGGGGAGTTCATCCGCCGAGCCCAAGAGCGGCGCCGAGACTTCACCGTGGACTGGGTGCACCTCAAGCTCAACGACCAGGCGCAGCGGACCGTGTTGTGCAAGGACCCCTTCCGTTCGCACGACGACCGGGTCCACAAGCTGATCGAGAGCATGTAGCAGGTAAAGTTTCCAGGTTCCCCCAACACGACCGTTAGGAGACCGGTGCGCAAGCTGCTCCTTTGCTTCCTGTCCGTCCTCGTCCTCCTGCTGACCGGATGCGGCGACGACGCCGGCAGCGGCGACGGTGAGAGCACCGAACCGACCTCGATCACCGGTGTTGCGGTGGGTGGCGAATTCGGCTCGGCACCCGAAGTGGACATCGACACCCCGGTGTCGGTCGAGGAGACCACGGTCGAAACGCTGACTGAAGGCGATGGCGAGCAGATCACCAAGGGCGACACGGTGATCGTCAACTACGCGGGTCTGAACGCCCGCAGCGGCGCAGAGTTCGACAGCTCTTATGTTCGCGGTCAACCGGCGGCGTTCGTGACGACGGGCGTGATCCCTGGACTTGCGGAGGCTCTGGAGGGTCAGACCGTGGGCAGCCGGGTCGTCGCGGCGGTGCCACCCGCGGACGGGTTCGGCGCCGAGGGCAACCCGGACGCCGAGATCGAGGGCGAAGACACCCTCGTTTTCGTCGTCGACCTCATCAGCCGACAGCTGCCCGAGGCGACCGGTGCGGCAACGGAGCTGCCAGAGACCCTGCCGCAGCTCCAGCTGGACGACACCGGCGAGCCCACGGAATTCGTGGCGACCGAGAAGACGCAGCCGGCACCGGAGAAACTCGTCGCAGAGGTGGTCATCGAGGGCGACGGTCCCGAGATCGAGGCCGGCCAGACGATGGTGGCCCATTACGTCGGTCAGATCTTTCCCGACGGTGAGGTGTTCGACTCCAGCTGGGAGACCGGACAACCCGCACCCTTCCAGATCGGCGCTGGCCAGGTCATCCCGTGCTGGGACAAGGGCCTGGTCGGCAAGACCGTCGGCAGCCGGGTCATCTTGGTCTGTCCGCCGGCCGAGGGCTACGGCAAGCAGGGCAATCCGCAGATCAATGTCACGGGCAAGACCACTTTGATTTTCGCGATCGACATCCTGGCCGCCTACTGAGCAGCCTTGGCGCGCGTTGGGACTGACGTTCCCGCCCACCTAGCGTGTCTCAGTAAAGCGTCAGGCTCAGCGGCTCGCGAGCTGGGCCGCGTGGCGACCCGCTGCTGCGGATGCGAGGAAGGGAGTGGGATCCTCGGTTAGCCCCCGTCCCATCGTCGACAACGCCACCGGCGACTCCTGGAGAGCCGCCATGAGCCCGCCGACCTCGACCGGCACCAGCCGGTGCCGCGTGCTCAGCACCCGAGCCTGATGACGTATCAGGGAACCGAAGTCACCGGCGAGATCCGGCACCACGACGTCGACCGGGACCAAGGTGGCCCGGCCATAGGCGGTCAGGCTGTGGTGGGACACGCCATAGTGGCGCTCGCGGCGGTCGGCAGCCGACACCCGCAAGCCGGCCACCGCGGAACCACCGAGCACATCGGTGGCGTGCAGCGCCTCCGCGAGGGCCACCCCTGAGAAGCCCCAGCGAGTCCCGGTGCCGAGGTTCCCCGGCCCCTGCGCAACGACCACCACATCGGCCTGTGCCACGTGGCGGGCTGCCAACAGCCCCGAGTGGACGCTCACCGCTTCAATCGACCCGCCGTACGCCTGACCGACGGTGATCGTCGTCGCGAGCCACCCGGCCGCGGCCAAACCTGCGACGGTACGGGAGAACGCCAGCGGCAGCGCGGCACCGTCGGTCATCAGGTAGGCGACGCGGGCATCAGGGCGTTGCTCGCGGACACCGGCGACGACAGCCGGGACCGCGGAGTGAAGATCGCACCCGACGACCGGCATGCCACCGAGGTCGTCGGCATCGGCCAGTACCCGATGTGCCGGTGAATCCTGCTCGTCAATGCCGAGCACCGTCGTCTGGAGGGGGGTGTAGCGCGCTTTGACGAGATGGCCGGGCCGACCCTCGACCGGGTCCGGCGGCAATGAGTCCGGCACAGCGACCACCAGTGCATACCCACCGGTGCCGAGTCCCTGGTCGTATGCCGTCGTGTTGAGCAGCACCCGCTCACCCGGCGCCGGCGATCCGACGAGCTCGGTATAGGCCAATGCCTTGACCCTGCCCTCGGGAGTGTCGACGTCGAGCTCCCGGGCACCGACCCAACTAGGCCCAATTGCGACGACGACTCCCTGGCGCCAGCGGATCATGCTGGGAAGCGTAAGGGCTTGCAGTACGCGCTTTCTGGGACGTGTAACGTCGCCGGCGAGAGAGAGGCGCCGGGGTGACCAATCGCAAGAGCGAACGACTCATGAATCTCGTGATCGCCTTGCTGGTGAGCGGCCACTACCTCTCCAAGGACCGGATCCGGCAGGTTGTCGAGGGCTACCACGACCAGAGCGACGATGCGTTCGAGCGCATGTTCGAGCGTGACAAGGAGGAGTTGCGGGAGATCGGCATCCGCATCGAGGTGGGCAGCCACGACAAGGCATTCGACGATGAGCTCGGGTACCGGATCCGCCGGGACGAGTTCGAGCTGCCGGAGCTGGTGCTCGATCCGGACGAAGCGGCAGTCGTCGGCCTGGCGGCTCGCGTCTGGCAGCACGCCCGCCTGGCCGCCCAGACGTCGTCGGCGCTGTTGAAGCTCAAAGCCGCAGGCATACCGGTCGAGCCGGATGCCTTGTCGCTGGTCGAACCCAAGCTCGCCGCCACCGAGCCGTCCTTCGAGCCGCTGTGGGACGCGGTCGCGACGCGCACACCGGTGCGCTTCGAGTACGCCCGACCCGGCCAACCCCGGCAGACCCGTGCGGTCGAACCATGGGGAGTGCTGTCCTGGCACGGGCGCTGGTACCTCGTCGGCTACGACCGTGACCGCACCGCCACCCGGATGTTCCGGTTGTCGCGAGTGGCCGGTGAGGTGCGCCCGGCGGGGCCCCCCGGTAGCTACACGGTCCCGGACGGCACCGACCTGCGGGCACTCGCGATCCAGCTGTCCCCGGCCCCTCCGGAGGGAACCGCGACCGTTCGGGTGCGCCCCGGGGCTGGGTGGGCGCTGCGGCGCCGAGCCAACGCCGTAGCTGCTGGCAACGACGGCTGGGATGTCCTCGAAGTCCCGTACGCGGGGCGCTGGGGAATGGCAGAGGACATCGCCAGCTTCGGTGCCGCGGTCGTCGTCGACGGTCCGCCCGAGCTACGCGAGGCCGTGGTGTCACTGCTGCGGGGTGTCGTCGAACAGGGGGCAGCATGACGCAGAGCGCGCGCGACCAGGTGCCCCGGATGCTGGCGCTGGTCCCTTACCTGCGTAGTCGCGAGGGGGTGCCGGTGGAGCAGGTGGCGAAGGACTTCGGGGTCACCACCGCCCAACTGGTCAAGGATCTCAACGTCTTGTGGTTCTGCGGTCTGCCCGGCGCCGTCACCGGGGAGATGATCGATGTCGACATGGATGCGCTGGAGGCCGACGGCGTCGTCCATATCGACAATGCGGAGTTCCTGCCGCGTCCGTTCCGCCTCACGGTGCCGGAGGCGTTGTCGTTGATTGTCGCGCTGCGCACGCTGCGCGAGAGCGCCACCCAGACGGAGCTGCCGACGATCGAGAGCGCCCTGGCCAAGCTGGAGTCGACCGCCGGCGACGGTGCCGCGGCGTCGGCAGCCGTGCAGGTGCACATCGAACGAGCCGACCCACAGGTGCACGACACGATTCGCGAGGCGCTGGAGAAGGGTCGCCGGCTACAGCTCGCCTACCTCGTACCAGCGAGAGACGAGCAGACCGACCGCATGGTTGATCCGCTGCGGCTGCTCACCGCCGAGGGCTGGCAGTACCTCGAGGCGTGGTGTTACCGGGCCGAAGACGTACGCCTGTTCCGGCTCGACCGCATTGCGTCCGCGGAGGTGCTGACCGCGGCCGTGGACACGCACGACCAGGTGGCGCGTCGGGACCTTTCTGCGGGATTGTTCCGGCCTGGTCCTGATCACATCGAGGCGGTGATCGACCTCGACGAGGGCGCCCGCTGGATCGCGGAGTCCTATCCGATCGAGGGCAGCGAGGAGCGATCCGGCGGTAGGTTACGGATCCGGATGCGGATCGCCGATCCCGGCTGGCTACGCCGGCTGCTGCTGAGCCTCGGTGGTGCGGCGCGTCTGATCGCGCCGGAGGCAATGGCCGGCGAGGTCCAGCGAGCGGCCCAGGACGCGTTGGCGGGTTACGAAGATGCACCGATCGGTCCGGCCGCCCCGTATGATCGCAACAACGACCCTTCGTAGGGACACTCGTCAGGAGATACGTCATGGGCTCACTCGGTCCGCCAGAGATCATCTTGATCATCCTCGTGCTCGTGCTTCTCTTCGGCGCCAAGAAGCTGCCCGAGCTAGCGCGCGGCTCCGGCCGGGCGCTGCGCATCTTCAAGTCCGAGACCAAGGGGCTCACGGAGGATGACGAGCAGTCCACGGACCCGCATGGGCGGCTCCTTCCGCCAGGGACCCGAGAGGCGACGACCGGGCTCAGCGACGATCGACAGACCAACGACCCCGCCACTCCCGACAGCCGGCCCATCTGATCGTGCACGGACAGACGCGTGGCCCTTCCGTCGCTGAGGCGTAGCCGCACGGCGGGTCGAAGGGCGGATCGCAAGCCGGCGAAGGAAGACGGCTCGATGACGCTCATCGAGCATCTGCGGGAGCTGCGCGGCCGGTTGTTCAAGAGTGTCCTCGCCATTGTCGCGGGCGCAGTGGCGGCCGCGTTCTTCTACGGCCAGCTCTTCGACCTGCTCACCGATCCTTTCAACGGCCAGGTGGAACGACTTGCGGCCGAACGAGACCTCGATGCACGTCTGACGATTACCGACGTTGCCGGGCCCTTCCTCCTGCAGCTGAAGGTCTCGCTGGTCACGGGTGTTGTCGTTGCCAGCCCGGTCTGGCTCTATCAGCTGTGGGCGTTCATCGTTCCCGGCTTGCACGGCAACGAGCGTCGGTGGTCCCGGTTGTTCGCCGCGATCGCCGGTCCCTTGTTCATCGGCGGCGTCCTGGTCGGTTACTACGTGCTGCCGAAGGGCATCGGCATCCTGCTCGACTTCACACCGCAGGACGTGTCCAACCTGGTCGAGGTGGACAAGTACCTGAGCTTCATCCTGCGGATGCTGCTCGTCTTCGGGGTGGCGTTTGAGATCCCGCTGTTCGTCGTCATGCTCAACCTCGCCGGTACGGTCTCGGGACGCGCACTCGGCAGATACCGGCCGTGGATCGTCGTGGGCACGTTCGTCTTCGCTGCCGTGGCCACCCCCTCTACCGACCCGATCAGCATGTTGTTCCTGGCGTTGCCGATGACCATGCTTTTCGTACTTGCGGAGGTCATCGCCCGGATCATCGACCGGCGCCGGGGCACAGGGAGCGAGGGTGACTACGAGGCGTGGGAGGACGACCAGGTGTCACCACTGGACGTACGCCGAGATCCGGCAGACGAACGGCCGAGCAGGTTGGACGACGTCGATGACTGAACCTGCCCGGTGGCAGCGAGGTGACCCGTTCGAGTTGCCCGACTGGGTCGGCGAACAGGTGCTGACGTGGTGCCTCGGCGGTCCGTTGTCGGATCCTCAGGTCCACGGCACCCTGAGCGGGGGAGAGGGACACGAACTCTCCCTGCACATTGTCTGCGCCGACGTCGCGTACCCCGCACCGGTTGTCTCGGAGCTGCTGCGTCGCGAGAGCCACCTGTCCTGGCACCTCGGCCAGGTCCTCGTCCTCGACAGCGGCCGGTGTCTGGGGCTCGCTGTCCCGGTGTCCACACTGGACGCCGACATCGCCTGCGAAGCGTTGCGCCGCTTCGCAATGGCGGTCGCGGTCGAACCGAGCCGGGTGCGAGTCACCATTCCGCTGTGACCTGAGGGGGCCTACGCTCCCTGTTGGTGATGCGTCGAATCGCGGTCCTGGTCAATCCCACGGCGGGCGGAGGTCGTGGCTTCCGGGTGGCCGAGCAGGCGGTGACGTACCTCGAACGGGCCGGTCTGACCGTACGCCGGTTGCAGGGCCGTGACAGCGATGAGGCGGCTGCGCTCGCCGGCCAAGCGGTCGAGGGCGGCTCCGATGCGCTGGTCACCGTCGGCGGTGACGGCCTGGTGCACCTTGCGCTGCAAGTGCTCAGGGGTACCGAGACGCCGCTGGGGGTCATCCCGGCAGGCACCGGCAACGACGTCGCCCGTCTGCTCGGGATCGACCGCAAGGACGCTCGAGCCGCTGCCGATGTCATCGTTGCTGGTCATACCAGGGCCCTAGACCTCGCCGACGTCTCCGGCACCGGGGTCGTGACCGTCGTCGCAACCGGGTTCGACTCCAAGGTCAGCGAACGAGCCAACGGCATGACCTGGCCGAGAGGTCAGATGCGTTACAACATCGCCACCTTGCTCGAGCTGCGCGTGTTCGAACCCATCCGGTACGCCCTCGAGCTGGACGGGGCGCCCTACGAGCTGGACGCGATGCTCGTGGCCATCGGCAATGGCCCGTCGTACGGGGGCGGGCTGCGAATCTGCGAGGGGGCAGTCATCGACGACGGCCTGCTCGACGTCGTGATCATCAAGCCGGTCAGCAAACTGGAGCTTGTGCGGGTCTATCCGCGGCTGTTCACCGGGACGCATGTGCGGCATCCGGCATACGAACGTCATCGGGTGCACAGCGTCTCGGTGGCCGCGCCGGGCATCGTGGCCTTTGGAGACGGTGAACGGCTCGGTCCGCTGCCGATCACCGTCTCCTCGGTGCCGTCGGCGATGCGGGTCTTCGCTCCCGGCGAGCCTGGTGGCAACGCGACCGGGGACTGACCCCCGTACGCTGACGCGCATGAGCTCAGCGGCGGGGCGTTCCGCCCGGTCTCGGGCCGATCAGAGCTACCCCGTCCTCGCCGACTTCCGGTCGCTCTACGACTTCGAGATCGATGACTTCCAGGAGCGTGCCTGCGCCGCTGTCGAGGACGGGCACGGTGTGTTGGTGGCGGCACCGACCGGTGCCGGCAAGACGCTCGTCGGTGAGTTCGCCGTGCACCTGGCGCTCGAACAGCGCCGCAAATGCTTCTACACCACGCCGATCAAGGCGTTGTCGAACCAGAAGTATGCCGACCTGGTGCGCCGACACGGCGTGGAGTTGGTCGGTCTGCTGACCGGTGACAACACGATCAACGGTGAGGCGCCGGTGGTCGTGATGACCACCGAGGTGCTGCGCAACATGCTGTACGCCGGATCCGGCACCCTGACAAGTCTGGGCTACGTCGTCATGGACGAGGTTCACTATCTCGCTGACCGGTTCCGCGGCGCGGTGTGGGAGGAGGTGATCATCCACCTGCCCGACTCGGTTGCGCTGATCTCGTTGTCGGCGACGGTGTCGAACGCGGAGGAGTTCGGCGACTGGCTGCGATCGGTTCGCGGCGACACCGTCATCGTCGTCGAGGAGCGTCGGCCGGTGCCGCTGTACCAGCACGTTCTCGTGGGACGCCAGCTGCTGGACCTGTTCGCCCATGGCAGCAACACCGTGGTTGACGGCTCGGGTACCGAACCCTCCCGGGTCAATCCCGAGCTGGAGCGCATCGCTCGGGAGGACCTGCGCAGCGCCCGCCTTCGCGGTGGTGACCGCGGTGGCAGTCGCGGTGGCAATCGCGGTGGTGATCGGCGCGGCCAGTCGTACGGTGCGTCCCGTCATCGCAGCCGGCACTACACGCCCAACCGCGTCGACGTCGTCGAGCGGCTCGAACGCGCCGGTCTGCTGCCAGCGATCGTCTTCATCTTCAGCCGGGCCGGGTGCGATGCCGCGGTGAGCCAATGCCTCGCGGTTTCCGTGCGCCTCACGACACCCGATGAGGAGCAAGCGATCCGGGCGTTCGTCGACGAGTACTGCGCCGGCATCCCGGACGCTGACTTGCATGTCCTCGGCTACTACGACTTTTCCGAGTCGTTGGCGCGTGGCATCGCCAGCCATCACGCCGGCCTGCTGCCCACGTTCAAGGAGTGCGTGGAGATCCTCTTCAGTCGCGGGTTGATCCGGGTCGTGTTTGCGACCGAGACGCTGGCGCTGGGCATCAACATGCCCGCCCGCTCGGTGGTGCTCGAGCGGCTGAACAAGTGGAACGGCGAGACCCATGCCGATGTCACGCCGGGGGAGTACACCCAGCTGACCGGCCGAGCCGGTCGCCGCGGCATCGACGTCGAAGGCCATGGCGTCGTGTTGTGGCAGCCCGGGTTGGACCCGCGCCAGGTGGCCGGCTTGGCATCGACGCGGACCTACCCGTTGCGATCGTCGTTCGCTCCCTCGTACAACATGGCCGTCAATCTCGTCCGCACCGATGGCCGGGCTCGCTCGCGCACACTGTTGGAGTCATCGTTCGCCCAGTTCCAGGCCGACCGAGCGGTTGTCGGACTGGCGCGCGAACTTCACCGCAGCGAGAACGCGCTCGCTGGCTACGGCGAGGCGATGAGCTGTGATCGCGGTGACGCTTCGGAGTACGCGCGGCTTCGTGGGCAGCTGTCCGAACGAGAAGCTCAGCAAACTCGTCGTCGCCGGTCGAGCCGGCGAGACGAGGTCGTCGAGTCGCTGGAGGCGCTGCGACCTGGTGACGTGATCTCGGTGCCAGCAGGAAGATGGGCCGGGGTGGCGCTGGTGATCGATCCGGGCATGCGCAGCGACCGGGACGGGCCGCGGCCGCTGGTACTCACCTTGGAGCGACAAGCCCGCCGGCTCTCCCTCGTCGACTTTCCCAGTCCGGTGGCGTCATTGGGGCGGCTGCGGGTGCCCAAGTCGTTCAGCACCCGCAGTCCCCAAGCTCGGCGTGATCTGGCATCGTCGCTGCGGCGCAAGGCAGCCACCCTCCAACCACCGCGGCCGAGCCGGCCGGCCCGGGCGGGGGACCCGCCGCTCGAGGACGGTGAGGTAGCCAGGCTGCGCGCGGCGATCCGGGCACATCCCTGTCAGGACTGCCCCGACCGCGACGACCATGCCCGATGGGCGGATCGCTACGTGAAGCTCGAACGAGAGGTGCAAGCGATGCGGCGCCGCATCGACCAGCGCACCAACAGCATCGCCCGGCAGTTCGACCGGGTCTGCGACGTGCTCGACACCCTGGGTTATCTCGACTCGGACCACGTCACCGCTGACGGGCTGCGGCTCACCCGGCTCTACAACGAGCTCGACCTCGTCGCCGCGGAGTGCTTGCGTCGCGGCGTGTGGGACGAGCTGGCCCCCCCGGAGCTCGCTGCTTGCCTGTCCGGGCTGGTGTACGAGACCCGCAGTGCCGAGGAGGCTCCCGTCCCGCGGCTGCCTCGCGGCGCCGTGGGCGACGTCGTGGTCTCGATGACCGACATCTGGGCAGAGCTGGAGAGCATCGAACGAAACCACCGGGTCTCGTTCCTGCGGCGACCGGACTTCGGCTTCGCCTGGCCGGCGTACCAATGGGCGAGTGGGGCCAGCTTGGACACCGTCCTGGGTGAGGCCGAGATCGCCGCCGGTGACTTCGTGCGCGGCATCAAGCAGCTGCTCGACGTCATCGACCAGGTCGCCGATGCCGCCGGCTCCGGCCGCGTCCGTACCACCGCTCGGGCGGCCAACACCGCCCTACGCCGCGGCGTCGTCGCGTACACCTCCGTCTCCACCTGAGCCCGGTGACAACTCACTTGTCGAGGGCGTCGAGGGCGTCGAGCGCGGCGAGCACCCGGGTGGCGCTCCCGCCGAGGCCCCACTGCTCGGCGAACGCCGCAAAGGCTTCGCGCTGCTGGTCCGCGAGGGGCTGCAGCTCGAGGTCCGGTGTACCCAGGTCGAGGTCGGTTGCGACGCGAACCACCGCTGGCGCCACCGCGAGGTAGTCGGCCGCGGCGCGGATGCGCGAACGCAGGGCACCGGTCATGGGGCCATCCGGGTCCTGGGCGGCGGCGATGATGGCATCCAGGTCACCGTGTGTGGCGAGCAGATCTGCGGCAGTCTTCTCGCCGATGCCGGCGACCCCGGGCAGGCCGTCGGAGGCATCGCCACGCATGACCGCGAAGTCTGGATATTGCGACGGCAGAACGCGGTAACGCGACACCACCGCCCGGGCGTCCAGGCGCTCGTGCCGACCAACGCCGCGCGCGATGTAGAGGACACGCACTTCCCGGTCGTCGTCGATGACCTGGAAGAGGTCGCGGTCGCCGGTGACGACGTCGACCGGTCCATTCCACCGAGCAGCCAGGGTGCCGATGACGTCGTCCGCCTCGTACCCCTCGGCGCCCACGACAGCGATGCCGAGCAGCGCCAGCGCCTCGCGGATGAGCGGTACCTGCGCCTCGAGCGGGTCGGGCGTGATCTCGCGATCCGGAGCCCCAGTGACCTCCTCGACCACGCGGTGCGCCTTGTACGACGGGATGAGATCTACTCGCCACTGAGGTCGCCAGTCGTCGTCCCAACACGCGCACATGGCACCGGGGGAGTAGTCGCCCACCAGGCGGGCGATGAAGTCGAGAAGCCCCCGTACGGCGTTGACGGGCGTGCCGTCCGGGGCGCGGATGCTGTCCGGCACGCCGTAGTACGCCCGGAAGTACATCGACGCCGTGTCGAGCAGCAGGCACCTTTGGCGAGATCGAGCGCCCACGAAGGCAAGCGTAGGAGGTCAGTCCGGTGTCTAGCAGTAGTGTCGCCGGTGATGGCCGGGCGAAGGAGCGTCAGCAGCGCCCACATCGGCACAGCACGGCTGCTGCCGCTAGCTGAGTTCGAGTGGCGTATGCGCGGCCCGACTCCAGAGGCAGTTCGCGCATTCGACGTACGCGAATCCGATGTGCGTCGACTTCCCGGAGGGGAGGGCTACGCCTGGACTGACGGCCGGCTTGTGCTGAAGCCGGTTGGGTTCACACCCGAGCACACATGGGTGTGTGACGTTTATGCCGCCTGGACTGCTCATGATGAAGTACGTGTTCCAGAGCCGGTCGCGCCACGAGGCGTGGACGAGACATGCACCGCCTGGTCCACAGACGGATGGGGCGCACACGTCCTTCTAGCCGGTCGAAACGCCGAACCGCCGCGCGAGATGGCAGAGGTCAAGGCCGCCAGCGACGCCTTTCACCGTCATCTCAGACACCTGCCAAGGCCAGCCTTCATGGACATACGCGACGACCCATGGGCCTTCGGCGACCGGTTGGCATGGGAGGGGGCTGAGCCGGAAGGTGATGCAGAGACGCTGGAGGTTATCGCTCGGCTGCGACGTCATTTGGCGCCGGTGTCAAGTCCCGAGCAGGTGATCCATGGTGACATCTTGCCCAACGTACTGCTGTCAGATCGGCTACCGCCTGCGGTGATTGATTGGCCGCCGTACTTCAGACCGGTTGCCACGGCGAATGCGGTCGCAGTCACCGACGCGGTGACCTTTCGAGGGGCATCGCTCTCCTTGCTCGACGCGTGGGCCAGCGCCGATGACTGGAAACAATTGCTGATCCGGGCGTTGTTGTATCGACTCGGTCCCACCGGATTCTTTGCGGCCCGCAACCGGTTGATGGGGAGCCTGGTCACACATGCCCGGCGCGTCGGACCGGTGGTCGACGCGGTGCTTGCCCTTGGCGAGGGTCGACCATCCGGCAGCTGAAGTGCGCGCGTCGGCAGGATCTGCCGTCGTAGGCTGACATGGTGACTACCGATGCCCGTGACCGGCTGGACCGTGCGCAGCGGGCCACGCGGGACGCCGGGATCGACGCCCTGATCGTGACCCCCGGCGCCGATCTGCGCTATCTCACCGGCTACGAGGCACTCCCGCTGGAGCGCTTGACATGCCTCATGTTGCCCGCCGATGGCGACCCGGTGCTCGTCGTCCCGGCGTTGGAGAAGCCCGCCGCGTTGGCGTCACCGGTCGGGGCGCTCGACCTCGACGTTCTCGCCTGGGGCGAGACCGACGACCCGTATGCCCTCACCGCCTCGCTGTTGCCCGCGAGCACGACCACGGTGGCGGTCGACAACCATATGTGGGCAGAGAAGGTGCTCGCTCTCGCCGCGGCGGTGCCGAAGGCTCGTCAGGTGCTCGCGGGCACGGTGCTGCGTGAGCTGCGGATGCGCAAGACGTCGGCTGAGGTGTCTGCGTTACGAGCCGCAGGTGTGGCTATCGACGCGGTACACGATCGCATGGGGGAGTGGTTGCGGCCCGGACGTAGTGAGCGCGAGGTGGGCAGAGACATCGCTGACGCAATCATCGCCGCAGGGCATGCACGGGTGGACTTCGTCATCGTCGCCTCCGGCCCGAACGGCTCGTCCCCACACCACGATCTTTCCGACCGGGTCGTCGAGGCAGGGGACCCAGTCGTCGTCGACATCGGCGGCACCATGCCCGACGGATACTGCTCGGACTCGACCCGCACATACGTCGCCGGCGACACACCGCCCAAGGCGTTCCGCGACTACTACTCGGTCTTGTTGGAGGCGCAGCAGGCGCAGTGTGCGTACGCCCGCTCCGGGGTGAGTGCTGAATCGGTGGACAGAGTTGGTCGCGACATCATCACCGCCGCGGGCTACGGGGAGGAGTTCCTGCACCGGACGGGTCACGGCATTGGACTGGAGACGCACGAGGAGCCGTACATCGTCGCCGGCAACGAGCTCGAGCTGGAAGTCGGGATGGTGTTCTCGATCGAGCCCGGGATCTACCTCGAAGGCCGACATGGTGCACGGATCGAGGACATCGTGGTGTGCACCACCGACGGGATCGAGCGGCTGAACCGCACCTCCCGACAGCTGGCCGTGCTCGACGC
Source organism: Nocardioidaceae bacterium (assembly GCA_013696555.1). Taxonomy (GTDB): domain Bacteria; phylum Actinomycetota; class Actinomycetes; order Propionibacteriales; family Nocardioidaceae; genus JACCYJ01. The sequence continues at coordinate 14,893 of JACCYJ010000198.1, forward strand.
GGGGGGCTGACATGGAGGACATCGACCGCCAGATCCTGCGCCTGCTGGCCTCGGACGGGCGGCTGTCGTTCACCGACTTGAGCAAGGCCACCGGCCTGTCCACATCCGCGGTGCATCAGCGAGTCAAGCGGCTCGAGCAGCGGGGCACGATCACCGGGTACTCCGCCGTCGTACGCCATCGCGATGTCGGTCTGCCGCTGACCGCTTTCATCTCGATCCGGCCGATCGACGCCAGCCAGCCCGACGATTCTCCGGACCGGTTGCGCGACCTCGCCGACATCGAGTCGTGTTACTCGGTCGCGGGTGACGCCAGCTACTTCCTCAAGGTGAGGGTGGCCGATCCGGCCGCGCTCGAAGAGCTACTCGCCCGGATTCGCTCGGCGGCCAACGTCACGACGCGCACCACCATCGTGCTCTCCACTCCGTACGAGAACCGCCCCCCGGCCCTCTGACACCAAGTCTCACCGGATTCTCCCGACATCTCAGCGGTCTGAGCCGTTGACGCGTCGGGAGATTCGCGCTGATCCGGGAATCATGGAGGATGTGGCTGGGGCGGATCGGCGGTTAGGGGAGGGAGAGGGCGGCCTTTTGGGCTTCGGCGGCTTCTCGGCTGGACTGGGCCGCTGTCTGGGCCGCGACCTGGGCGGCGACGACATCCACGCCAGCGTGCTCGCGCCACCAGGCCTGGCCCGCAGGGGGGAGCGTGTGGATCGGGTCGTAGTACTCGTACGTCCGGGTCAGTGCCTCCGGGTCGCTCGACTCGATCGAAGTGCGGTAGTTCTTCGTCCAGTACGAGATGCCACGCTCCCGGTCGTAGTCGGCAAGCTGATGAACCCAGCGCTTGCCGACGAACGGCACGTCGCACACGATGCGCGGCGTCGCGAAACCGGGAAGGTAGCCCATGATCGCGTGCTGCAACTCCTGAGCCGTACCCACGTCGACTCGCCAGTGCTCGCTGAACGGGATCATGTCGCACATGTAGAAGTAGTAGGGCATGATCTGCGCGCCATCCAGCAACGCGAAGCACAGGTCGAGCAGGTCGTGCGGATGGGTGTTGACCCCGTCGAGCAGGACACCCTGGTTGCGCACGTCGCGGATCCCGGTGTCGAGCATGGCCCGGGTGGCCTTGGCCACCAGCGGCGTGACCGAGTTGGCGTGGTTGACGTGGGTGTGGATGGCAACCTGCGCCCCGCGGGCATGCGCCAACTTCGCCACCCGCTCCATCCCGGAGCGGACCTCGTCTTGGAGCCAGTGCTGCGGCAGTCCCATCAGCGCCTTGGTGGCCAGGCGGATGTCGCGGAGGTTGTCGATCGCCAGCAGCCGGGTGAGAAAGTCCTCCAGCCGCGCCCATGGCATGTTCGCCACATCGCCGCCGGAGACCACCACGTCGCGCACGCTCGGCGTTTTGCTCAGGTAGTCCATCATCGCGCCCAGACGGTCGACCGGCTTCAGGGTGAACTTGAGCTTGTCGATGACCGGCGTGGAGTTGCCCACCAGGTCCATCCGGGTGCAGTGACCGCAGTACTGCGGGCATGTGGGCAGGATCTCCGCCAGCACCTTGGTCGGATAGCGGTGCGTGAGACCTTCGGCCACCCACATGTCGTGCTCGTGCAGCGAGTCACGGGTGGCGTGCGGGTGGCTCGGCCAGTCGGTACGCCGATCGGAGAACACCGGCATC
>JACCYJ010000210.1 GCA_013696555.1 Nocardioidaceae bacterium
CACATATTGAGGGCCATCGCTACGTACAGACCGAATGAGCTCGCTGAAGCGCTGCTTGGCGTCCTGAAGTTGCCACTGGCTGAGCATCTCCCGCTCGTGAAGTCGCTCAAGGAAGTGCTCACCATCCGCGGTGGGATGGCCGTACGTGTTCCACTCCGAATAAACGACCGCCCAGGATCAACGTGGTCAAGAGCCGCTGGCAGAACTCCTCCCGGCCAAGTGTCAGTCTCCGTCGTAGAGCCCACGGGTCTTCGTAACCGGCTGTTCTCGTCGTCGACCACGATCCACATCAGAGCGGCGCCGCCCCCAGATCGGTCCACTCCGTCCGCACCGGAATTGCCGTTCGCGGTCAATCTGTCTAGTCTGTCCAGACAGGAGGTGCGGGAGATGCTCAGCCAGTGGCAACTTCAGGACGCCAAGCAGCGCTTCAGCGAGCTCATTCGGTCTGTACGTAGCGATGGCCCTCAATTTGTGACGCGGCACGGCCGCCCCGTTGCCGTCGTGATCGACATCGAGGAGTACCGGCAACTCAAGGGTGAGACGCAGGACTTCAAGGCGTTCCTCAGGGCGGCTCCAGACCTTGAGTTCCTGCCGATCGAACGTCGGCGGGAACCTGCCCGCATAGTTGAACTGAGCTGACCACTCATGGTGTTCCTGCTGGATACGAACGTGATCAGCGAGCTGCGAAAGCCGACCCCACATCGGGGTGTTGACGATTGGTTCGCGGAGGCCGACCCGGACGATCTGTTCCTCAGTGTGCTTGTCCTCGGGGAGCTTCGGCAGGGCGTGGAGCGCTTGGCTCGACGCAACCGTGCTCAAGCAGCGCCGCTCGAACGGTGGCTGCAGGAGCTGTTGGATTCCTTCCACGACCGGCTCGTGCCGATCACGGCCCGCATCGCCGACCGGTGGGGTCGGCTGAACGTACCTAATCCGTTGCCTGTCATCGACGGTCTGTTGGCCGCCACGGCGCTCGAGCATGATTGGACCCTGGTGACGCGCAACGTGTCTGACGTTGCCTCGACAGGTGCCCGACTGCTGGATCCCTGGGTCCTGAGCAACGGGTGACTCAAGCCGCGCCCAGCGTCGTCCGTCGGCCGCTGAGCCACGGTCTTCGTGACTGCGGCGGTATGCCTATGTTGTGAGGTCCACGGGCCGAATGTCGATTGCAAACGGCTGCTCGGCGTTGAACACGGCTTCACCCACCACATGACCGACCTGCTCGTACGCCCGCTTCCGTAGTTGCCAAACGGTCAGTGACGGTTCATCGGCGTCGATCACCCAATACGACGGGCAGCGGGCAGCCTCGAACCGGGCACGCTTGAGCGTCACATCCATGCGGTGGGTGCTGGGGGAGAGGACCTCGACGGCAAGCACCGGCGCGGTGGGCAGGTTGTGCTCGGTGACATCGGCGCGGCGGGCGACCAGCAGGTCGGGCTGCATGATCGTGTCCACGGCCAGGGCGACGTCGAACGGTGAGATGAACACCTGGAGCTCCCCCGGGCTGCGTGCTCGGAGCAGGACCGCGAGCTCGAGGACCGCCGTCTGGTGCTGCGCCGACGGCGCCGGGGTCACGATCAGCGTCCCGTCGATGAGCTCGTAGCGGTGCCCGTCATCGGGCATGGCGTCAAGATCGGTCCGAGTCAGTGGTCTGCCCCGTGGCAGGGTGGTCACGGTGCCCATGGTGCCTCCTTACCCTCACGGTGACCAGGATCGCCCACGGGACGCACATCCGCTTCCGTCGTCCACAGGCACTCTCGTCAGATCGCCGCGACTGCGGTTACCGCTGTATCTCAGCGGCTGCCGGTAGCGACGCAGTGCAACTGCGCCAACCCCGTCTCGGCGCATAGACCTGAACCCGCGGTGGTGCTCCGGCGCAGCGCATCAACCGAGCCAAGGCCCGCCTGCGTGAAGTCGACGCACGGTTCACGCTGCCCGCCCCCGAGGAGCTGCCGGACCGGATGGCGTCGTTGCAGGACGTCCTTTACCTCATCTTCAACGAGGGTTACACGTCCTCGGACGGTGCGAGTCTCTACAACGTCTCCCTTACGGGTGAGGCGATCCGCCTGACTCGCCAGCTGCACAAGCTCCTTCCGGACTCCGACGAAATGGCAGGACTTCTCGCCCTGATGTTGTTGACCGACGCCCGGCGGCAGGCGCGGGCTGTAGCCGACGGGTCGCTTGTCCCACTCGCGGACCAAGACCGCTCCCTCTGGGATCGGGCGGCCATCACCGAGGGCAGCCAGCTGCTCGAGACGGTGCTTCTGCCGGGCACGTGGGTCCGTACCAACTCCAGGCCGCGATCGCGGCAGTCCACTCCGACGCAGCGCGCTGGGAGCAGACGGACTGGCTGCAGATCGTGGTCCTCTACCGCCTGCTCGACGACATCGCGCCCAGCTCGGCGGTGACGCTGAACCTGGCCGTCGCCGTCGCCATGGTGCACGGGCCGGATTCAGGCCTGCGCATGCTGGACCTGCTGCTGGACGACACCCAGCTGCGGCGCAACCATCGGATCCACGCGGTCCGAGCGCACTTGCTGGAGATGACCGGCAAGTACGACGAAGCCGGCACCGCGTACGCCGCGGCAGCACGGCTGACCACAAGCATCCCCGAGCAGCGGTATCTCAACAGCAAAGCGGCGCAGCGGAACCGGTGAGTACTAACGTCCCCCAGGTGATCAGCGATGAGGTCTTCTTGTTCTACGTCGACACCGCGCTCGACGGCATGGTCGCGATCGTGACCGATCTCGGCGCCGACCTGGCGAACGAGCGCCCCGACATCCCAGGCGCCAACTCCCCGTACGTGATCCTCACCCACTGTCTCGGTGTCATGGAGTGGTGGGGCGGTCATGTCGTCACCGGACGGCCCGACCGGCGTGACCGCGATGCGGAGTTCACGGCGACCGGCGCGGTCAGCGACTTGGCTGAGCGAGTACGCCGCGCACGCGACCAGCTCGGGTCCGATGTGGCCGGCGCGGACTTCGCCGCACCGCCACGCAACCCGCCGCAGCACCACGACGACCTTGTGACCACGACCCAGGGTGCGGTGCTCCTGCACATCTACGAGGAGCTGGCCCAGCATCGCGGCCAGATGGAGATCACCCGCGACCTGCTGCTAGCTGACCGATGACTTCTCACCCGGCGTCGCGGCTGACACGGTGACAGGACGAACATCAGCCGGACATCCGGCCCGACGCAGGGACCCACGATGGGACAACCAGTCGTGCACTTCGAGGTCATGCCGGTGTGCGGCGGTGCGTGAGTCTGGGCGGTCGGGTCGGTCAGGTCGTCCACAAGCTGGTATCGGTGATCACCGGTTGTCGGACCCCCGACATAGACTTGGTTCATGATCGAACATCAGTGCGAAGCGGGACGGGTGGCGGCGGCTGACGTCGCTGGCTTTGCGACCGCATTACGCACTCTTGGGTCTGGTATCGAGCCGGCTGCTGAGCT
>JACCYJ010000217.1 GCA_013696555.1 Nocardioidaceae bacterium
GCGTAGAGCTTGATGAGCTCGGCGGCGATCTGCCGAACCGCCCGACGCGCCCGACCTTTGCGTTTGGCCCAGTCGGAGCCGCCCAGCCGATCCAGTGAGGGCTGCTCCCCACCGACGTAGCGGGTGACCTGGTCGAGCCCATCGGTGGGGACGAACAGTCGGTCGCCAGGCTGGCCCCGCTTCGACGCTGCGTACTCGAGCACGAGGTATTCGCGAGTAGCCCCGGCAACGGTTCGCTCGGCCATCTCCACATAGCGGCCGACACCATGTTGTTCGTGCACGACGTGGTCGCCCGGCACGAGCTCGAGCGGGTCGATCTCCTTCCGACGACGCGACGGCAGCCGCCGCTCCTCCCGGGGTGCCGCTCGCTGGCCGACAAGGTCGTCCGTGGTGAGCACGAACAGGCGAAGGGGGTCGCAGCTGAAGCCGTGGCTCAGTGCACCTGTCACGACATGCACGAGGTCGGGCACCGGGTCGGCCGGTGTCGGATCGATGCGGGCGGCGATGTCGTGCTCCGCAAGCACCTCGACGGACCTCTGTGCCTGGCCCGCGGCGGGAGTCACCAGCACCACTCGATGACCGTGCTGCAGCGCGGACCGCACGTCTCCCAGCGCCTGCTCGGTGTCGCCGCGGTACAGTGCGGCCGCACGAAACGGTAGCGCTCGGGACTCGACGGCGCCGACGCGAGTGTCGACGTCGATGCTGACCAGGTCACCTGCCTCGGTACGGAGCGGCGCCAGCGGGTCGACCTCAGGGTCCAGGCCGAAGGGTGAGGTGCTCCACCACGCCTGTCCGCGGGCAAGCACGGCCAAGCGGACGTCGGCCAGGGAGTGGTACGCGGCCGCACCCAGGTCGATCGGTGCGCTGCCGCCGCCCGCGGCGGCGGCCCACGACGCCTGGAGGAACTCCTGACTGGTGGCGACCAGGTCGCGCGCTCGGGTGCGGACTCGCTCCGGATCGCACACGAGAACGGTCGACGGCTCGGGCAACAGGTCAGTGAGCATCTCCATCTCGTCGACCAGCACCGGCGCCAGCGACTCCATCCCGTCGACGGCGTGACCCTCGGCGAGCCTGCCGAACAGCTCGGACAGCTCGAGATGGTCCGCCGCCAAGGCGCGGGCACGCTCCCGTACCTCTTCGGTCAGCAGCAGCTCGCGGCACGGCGGTGCCCACAGCCGTTCGACGGACTGCAAAGACCGCTGATCGGCCACCGCGAAGTAGCGGATCTCCTCCACCGTGTCGCCCCAGAACTCCACGCGCAACGGATGGTCCTCGGTGGGCGGAAAGACATCGACGATGCCTCCTCGGACGGCAAACTCCCCGCGACGCTCCACCAGGTCCACGCGGGCATAAGCCGCGGACGCGAGCCGGTGAACCACGACGTCAACATCGGTGTCCATCCCCGTCGCCAGCTCGACGGGCTCGAGGTCGGCCAAGCCGCGTACCTGTGGTTGAAGCACCGAGCGGACAGGGGCAACGATGACCTCGATCGGCCCATCGGCGCTGCCGCTCGGCCCCGGGTGCACCAACCGACGTAGTACGGCGAGTCGCCGTCCGACGGTATCCGAGCGGGGCGAGAGGCGTTCGTGCGGCAGCGTCTCCCACGCCGGGTAGTAGGCGACTACCTCCGGGGCGATCAGATCCCGCAGTGCCGCAGCCAGATCCTCGGCTTCTCGCGCAGTCGCGGTGACAGCGAGGACGGTACGGTTCGTCGCCCGCTCCGGCCGGGCCAGCGCAGCGGCGATGAACGGCCGCAGTGCCGGTGGAGCAGTCAGGTCAAGCGCGTGCAGCCCGTCGTGTCCGTCGCGGATTGCGGTAGCGAGGGTCGACTCGGTCGCGACGAGGGTCGAGAGTCCGGCCAGGGTCATCGGAATCCAGCGTAGGAGGTCGCCGACGACCCCACCGACTTGTCACCGTAAGACCAGGTCAGAACCTGGCGTGACAGTGACAAGTCGGGGTGAGGTTGCGGCGGATGAGGTTCCACAAGTCAGGCAGAGGTGGCGTCGTAGCGGCGAACGAAGTCGGTAATCGCCGTGGCGAGCTCGGGCCGGCACACCAACAGGTCCGGCAGCAGCGGATCGGGCCGGTTGTACACCAGCGGCGCGCCGTCGGCCCTGCTCGTGTGCAACCCGGTAGCTCGGGCCACCGCGACCGGTGCAGCGGAGTCCCACTCGTACTGCCCTCCGGCATGGACGTACGCGTCGCTGATATCCCGTACGACGGAGATCACTTTGGCCCCAGCCGAGCCCATGGGTACCAGGTCGGCGCCCATCTCGTCGGCGAGCTCCTGCATGAACGCGGGCGGGCGGGTGCGGCTCACGGCAAGGCGTGGCCGGAGCGCCTCAGACGGCGGCACCTGGGGTGGGTCGGCAGTGGAAAACGTGGCGTCAAGGCCGGGCTGGGCCACCGCCCCTGCTGAAAGCTCACCCGCTGCCCACAACGCCACGTGAACAGCCCAGTCATCGCGCGGCGGTTCGGAGAACTCACGGGTTCCGTCCAGGGGGTCGATGATCCAGACACGCGACGCGGTGAGTCGTCCAGGGTCGTCTTGGCCCTCCTCGCTCAACACGGCATCGGCCGGCCGGTGCCGCTCAAGCAGTTCCATGAGCAGCTCGTGGCTCGTCCGATCACCCTCGTCCTTGAGCGCTTTGCCTTCGAGGCCCTGTGCCCGTACCTCGAGCAGGCGCTGTCCTGCCACCGTGGCCAACCACGCGGCCAGGGCATGGTCGTCATCGGTGTCGACGGGCGGTGACGCAAAGGGGTGGGTCACGTGGCTACCGTCTCGCGGCACCCGGTTGGGGTACAAATCGGCGTTGCTAGCGAGCGACGGCCGGAGCCACCACCACTGACTTGGCACGCCAGTCGGTGCCATCGACCGTTGGCCCACTGACGACTTTGCCAGCGCCGGCGACCGGGGCACCGGCGACCCAGGGGAGTCGATGGAGATCGCCTGTGACGGCATTGACCCAGTACAGCTTGCTGCCGGCGCGAAACATGCCCTTGACCTTGGCCCACTCGACTCCGCTGACGTCTCCGCTCACGGTGAATACCCGCGCTCCGATGACATCGGCTTCGACAGTCAGGTAGCGCATGTACAGTGCCGACCTGCCGGCGCGCGTGTAGAAGAGCCGCCCGTCGTCGTAGAACATGCCGGTGGCGTATTGAAGGTCGCCGGCGAAGTCGGACAGCCCACGCAGGTCGATGTCGACCGCCGGCCCGACAGAGCCGTCAGCGAAGGAGCGCCGATACAGGTGCCCGTCATTCCAGGCGGAGTAGAGCTGGCCATCGATGAGTGTGGAGGCACGAGCACCTGCCCATGAGAACTCCGCGTCCGGATGCTGCGTGACGGGGGTGACCGTGGAGCCGTCGAAACCTCGTTGCATGATGTCGCTGGCGCCGGACGATGAGCTGGTCCCAGCGCGATCGATGATCTCGATCGCGTTGATGAGCGGGTCATTGACGACGTGGCCGAAGAAAATGTTGACGATGCCGTCGCTGGTGACGTCAAACGCCCGCATGGTTCCGACCTGGTGGCCGGCCGAGCCGACAATGTCGAAGTTGTCGAGTTTGACCGATCCGTCGATGCGCACGTCGAACTGCCGCGTACCCGCCGTCTTGGTCTCGTCGGACCGGTTGGCGAAGTAGAGGCGAACCTGGACCTCCCGCCCCGACGGTACGGGGAAGGCCCACCTCATCTCCGGCTTCGGTGCGGGGTCGAAGCGATCAGTGAGAAAGACATCGCGCGGTGTGGAGCCTGGCACGGTCGAATCGATCGCCACGGCGGTTCGGTAGGAGCCGGACGTGGATCCGAGGTTCCGTTGAGCGCTGGACGTCGCGGAATCGGAGAGCCAGTCGGGACCGCCGTCGAGGGTCGCGATGCTGGGGCCACCCGCGTTCACCCGATAGAGCACGTTCGTCGAGTGAATTGCCGGGGTGGCTCCGAGGAAGTACGCGTCGACGGGCAGTGGCACCGGTCCGGGCTGCGGCACCGGGGTACCGCCGGCCAACGGGAAGAAGGCGACTCGGCCGTGCCGCTCGGCGTTCACCCGGTCAGTGTCTGAGCCCATGTAGAGACCGTCGGCTGTGGCGTACAACTCCTCGGCCCCGTGGCCACGGGTCCTGCCCGGGTTCCACGAGAGGGGCAATCCGTTGCGCGGATCGAGCGCGGCAACACCCTCGCGGGAAACCGCTCCAGGGCCAGGCGTGTTGGCCGCGAACGGGTTGTTGAGCCAGCGTCCGTGACCGCCGACGTAAATGGCCGAATCAGTGACCGCGGCCGAGTAGGTGGAGTCGCCACCGGTCCAGTCGACCCACATGGGATCCACCGCAGAGCCGGTCGCTGCAGTCTGCCAGCGGGAGATCGTGTCACACAGCTTCGGCGGCCCCCCGATGTGCCCCCCGGTAGTCACGATGACGAAGAAGTCACCGGCTGGTGCGAACTCGACATCACGGACGATCGAATCTACCTTCGGACCACACTTCGGCTTGAAGCGGTCGGTTCGCCACGGTGCGACGCGGGCTGGGTTCGTGGTCAGGTCAAGCATCGCCACCTGGGTCCGATCCTGACCGGCAACAGTGACGAAGTTTCCGATGACGACCATGCGGGACCCGTCCGGCGTCACGTCCAGCTTGTAGACGTGAGTGGTGCCGCCCCATTGCGTGCCGGCGATCTCCACATCGAGGGAGGGAAGCACCTGGCCGGTGGATGGGTCCAGCTCAGCCAAACCGGTACGACGCACCGTCCCGATCGTGTCGAAATGGCCTCCGACGAATAGCCGGCCGGCGACGAAGTCCAAGTCGTCGACCCTCGCATTCGGTGCTGCGGGTGAAAAGCCAGGAACTTGCTGGCCGGTGCTGATGTCCAGCTTGGCAACTCGGTTCGCGACGACGCCGTCGATCATCTTGAACGAGCCCCCGACAAAGACCGACTGCCCGTCCGGTGCCGCGCTCAAGGCCATGACCGTGCCGTCGAGGTCCGGACGGAAGTCTTCCTTGAGCAGTCCGGTCATGGCATCGAAGGCCAGTAGCCGGTTTCGCACCAGCGTCTGGGCGGAGTCGTGGTCGCGTGCTGTCGTGAAAGAACCGCCCAGGACGACGGTGCTTCCCACCCGCACGATGGCCCGGACCGTCCCGTCCAGGACGTCGGGCGTGTAGTTGGCGGGATTGTCGCTGACGAGACCGTCGTGATGGTACCCCTGCGATGCCGTGGCGAGTGAAGCGGCCGAAACCGGCAGCGCGACAACGCCCAGCACCGCGAGCACTGACCATAGCCTTCGCATGATTCCCCCGAGGGATCAATGATGTTTTGGCGACCCGAGAACAGACTCTCAAAGAATAGGACGACATCTTGACGCCCGACTAGTTTCGGAGAATTCTCAGCCGCTGCTCAGCGAAAACACGCGATAATTCGACTGATGGTGATTGGTCGATTACGATCCGTTAGGCCGTTGGCCTCGGGGCCGCCGTGCATTCACCCGTGCAGAAATACACGTCATCGATGTCACCGTGGAATTGGTCATCCTGGTAATCCGGGCCGGAAGCGCCAATGCGCACTGGCTCCGCATTCGCGATGGCCCCGAGTTCAGCGGCCACAGTCTCGGAGCTTCCGTCCACGGTGATGGTCAGGTCGTCGCCTGAGCGCTGACATGACACCGAATGCCAGGTGTCATCGGCGACGCTCTGTGCCGCTTCCAGCCTGGCCGACTCCCGCGTACCCTCCAGGTTTCCCTGCAAGACACAGCTGGGGTGACCGTCGGCGCCGTCGATCTGAAGCTTCCACTGTCCACCTAAGGTCTCGTAACGACCCTTCTGAACGATGTTGGAGCCGGTGTCGGTCTGGTCCGCCGCGAGACGCACGCGCGCACCGAAGACGAAATCCTGCTGACCGGGGTCCAGCCGGTCGTCGTCCGGCAGCTCGACCAACGCGCGCACGCAACGCCGGTCGCTGCAGCGCGGCGGAAACGACACGGCACGATCGATGTCGGCTGCTCCTGCCACGAGCGTGAGTGCCCGCGGCTGCGACTCGAGCACAACCGCGTCCGCCCACCCCTGCCCGGCGTCGAAGAGCCGGCTCCCGCCCCGGTAGAGCGGTCGTTCGAAGTCCACATGGAGCTCGTCGTCATCACGGGCTTCACTCGGCTCGACCAGATCCGGGGTGGCGTCGCGCGCCACGGGTCCGCAGGACATGAGCACGGCCGCCATCAGCACAACCCCCAACTGGCGATGCGCGCGCATTTCCCCTCCCGAGAGAGCCTGTCGGTGAATCAGCTGGGCGTAGCGGGAAATCCCCTGTGCCCGCCAGCCGTAGCCGTCCCCAACGACCGACGGCGACCCGGAGGGCGCGGAGCCATTCCCGCTCACCTTGCGCGGCTCGCTGTCCGTGCGGTCGCCGTAGTAGGGGTAGTGACGGCATAATTACCCACAGCCATCTCCCAGCTACAACAAGTTATTCCCCGAGCAGTCAGGGCGCGTTCCACCAGCCCACCCTGTCGAATCACTATGCGGAAGGCGGTTGCTACCTGCAGCAGAATGACGAAATCTGCACCGACTGTTGACTATACGTCTCCATGTGCACACATTGCGTTAGCAGGGATGCACCAGATTCTGCGAAGGCCTGACAGCCACCATCCCGCCGACCACTCCGCCACGTCTGTCACACCGTTACCAGGTTAACCGGGTATGAGCACGCCTCACCAGGCGTGCACGCCAGGTGAGGCGTCACTAAGCCAGGTGAAGTCGGATGTTCGCCAAAGGGGCACGCCGGAAGCAGCTTTGGCTCGCCTCTCGACGACGAGGACGGTGGACTGCGTCGCCTGTGACGCATGGGGCCAGAGATGCCCATGGATCGAAAGGATGACTCTTAGTGATAGAAATGCCACGCTCTGCTACGGTGACATCCATGTCGCTGACTCGACGACAACTGCTCGGTGCCGGTACGACCGGTCTGGCCGCCGCGGGCTTGAGCGGCCTCCACCTGCCAGCTGCGACGGGTAGCACCAGCAGCAGCTCGACGCAGCTCACCGGCGGCCGCTTTCCCGGCGATCCCGGGCGCGGCTTCCTCTACTACGGGGCTTCTGTCGCCTGGCACCGCCCGTTGCCGGCGCTGGAGCACCGACTGCGACGGCCGCTCTCTGTTCATCGGTCGTACTTCGACCCCGATGAGGCCAGAGACTTGCACGCCCGGGTCGAGGACGACCGCAGGAACCGACGACTTCCACACGTGTCCATCAAGCCTCCGGGTGACTGGGCCGACGTCGCAAAGGGGCGTCGCGACAGATGGCTGCACCGACTCATCGAGCCGCTTCGTTCGTCTCGAGTACCCGTGTTCCTCACCATCCATCACGAACCAGAAGACAACGCCGGTGGACCCGGCATGGGCCCGCGGGACTTTGTCGCCATGCAGGAGCGCGCGATCCGCGTCGCCCGGGCGAACGCGCCCAACGTCACCGTGATACCAGTTCTGCAGCACTGGACCTTCGACCCCCGGCGCAATCTCCATCCCGGCCGATGGGTCGTCCCGAGCACGAAGGTCTTTGGTGTCGACATCTACAACCCCTGGTCCCCGACCAACGGCCTAGAGTGGCGGCATTTCGGCGACAAGCTCGACGAAGTACGGCGCTGGTCAGGTCACCGACCGATCGCCGTCGCCGAGTTCGGCTGTCGAAGGGATCCCGACAAACCGGGACGCGCTGCTCGTTGGATGTACAACGCGTTCGAGTACGCGCGACACAACAACGTGGTGTCGTTGTCCTACTTCAACTCCGACAACAGTCGGCACGAGAGCTGGGAGCTCTACGGCGGCCGGGAGGAGGCCTTCGCCCGAAACCTCAGGCGCGGCTGTGTGGCCAGGATCCCCAGCTGAGGTCGAAGATCCCGATAAAAGCCGCCGCTGCTCTGGAGCCCGTCGCTACTATGGACGTCGGCCACTGTGTTTTGCGAACGAAAGACAGCGTGACGCGCTCAATGGCCGCAGCGTCCGTCAAGTCTCGGGTGCGGAACATTGAGATGCAGATTCACCGACGGGAGTAGCCCCATGCCTCAGGGACGTCCCGTCGTCGTCTACATCGCAGGCTCCGGACGGTCGGGGAGCACCCTGCTGGAAAGGCTTCTCGGCCTGCAGAAGGGCTACGTCAACGTCGGGGAAGTCATCGAGCTCTTCCGAAAGGTCACCGTAGGCGGAGAGCGCTGCGGGTGCCGGAAGCCCTTCGCCGACTGTGAGTTCTGGCAGGAGGTTGGACAGCGGGCCTTCAACGGCTGGTCGCCACGTTTGCTCTCACACATCGCCGCTCTTCAGCGTCGCGTCGGCCGTCAACGCCACTTTCCCCGTCTGTTGGTTCCGGCCACTATTAGTCCTGCCTGTCGCGCCGACCTGAATCATCTCGGCGAGGTCTACGCATGTCTCTACGCAGCGATCTGCGAGGTGTCTGGTCAAGACGTCGTGGTGGATGCCAGCAAGTGGCCTGCCCACGGCCTCGCGTTGAGTCGCTCCGGCGCCGTGGATCTGCGGGTCGTTCACCTCGTCCGAGACGTCCGTGGTGTCGCGTACAGCTGGTCGAAGTCCGATGTTGTCAGACCGCACTCAGCGAGCATCGCTCCCGCATTCATGGCGACCCATCAAGTAGGACGGACGGCGCTACGCTGGGCAGCCTTCCAGATGGAGTGCGAGGCGCTCACGCGGGCAGTTCCCTGGTCAACCCGAATCCGGTATGAGGACCTTGTGCAATCACCTGGAGAGGCAGTCGAGAGATGTGCACGCGATCTCGGACTCGACGACGCACCCGGTCCGGTGAAGGGATTCGACATCGACTCGGTGACACTGCCTTCCAGTCACGGCCTCGCCGGCAATCCGTCTCGCTTCTCTACTGGTCGGGTCGAGCTCCGGCTGGACGAGGCGTGGCGAGACTCGATGTCGGTTCCATCTCGGCGCGCCGTGACCGCTCTCACCCTCCCGGTTCTGTTCGGCTACGGATACCTGCACCGCCGGAATGGTGACCCGCGGTGATCGACGCCGGGTCCACACCCTTGGTATCGGTCGTCCTCCCGACGCGGGGACGCCCCGATCTTGTCCGGCTCTCGATCTGCGGTGTGGTCGAACAGGACTACGCGGGTGACATCGAGTTGGTGGTCGTCCACGACCAGGAACCAGTGGATCCCTCCTTGATGGAACTGAGTGCGCCGCGCAGACAGGTCACAGTCGTCCAGAACGACGGTGCTGCAGGGCTGGCAGCTGCACGGAACGCCGGTTTGCCGCACACCAAAGGTGCCTTCGTCGCGTCCTGCGACGATGACGACGTCTGGCACCCACCGAAGATTCGGCTGCAGGTAGCGCGAATGCTGGCCGAGCCGGAGCTCGTGGTCCTCGGGACGGGGATTCGACTGGTCATGGACGGCGACAGGATCGTCGACTGGCCGGGAGACTCCCCGGTGATCAGCCGCGCCGACCTGCTCAGGTCGCGGCGCAAAGAGTTGCATTCCTCGACCTTGATGATGCGCCGTGAGGCCTTCGAACGAGCCGGTGGCTATGACGAGGAGCTGCCGGCAAGCTACGGCGAGGACTATGAATGGCTCCTGCGCTTGTGTCGCCACGGCACCATTGGCGTCATCAACATCCCACTCGCCGACATCCGAAAGAACACCGGCTCTTGGTTCCGTGAGCGTTCCCTCATCGTTGCGGAGGCGCTCGAGTACCTCTTGGACAAGCATCCCGAGATCGCCGAGAGCCGAGCTGGGCACGCGCGCATTCTCGGACAGGTGGCCTTCGCCCGCGCCACTCTGGGCGAGCGTGGCGTCGCGATGGCAGGGGCGCTCCGGGCGTTCGGTCGCTGGCCGGTCGCTCCACATGCCGCGTTGGCCGTCCTGACGGCCGGAACCGGCCTTGACGCGCAGCGCGCATTACGCCTCGCCAGGGTGTTCGGCCGTGGCCTTACCTGACATGACCCGCAAACCGCCGCTGCTTGTGACTGGCGTCCCCCGGTCCGGGACGACATGGCTGGCTCGCAGCCTTGCCAGCAGTCCGGGCACTGCGATGCCCGGGCGCGAGCCGATGAATCCCCGCGGGCGACAACTCGCCCTCGGTGGAACGGTTCAGGGTTGGGTGAGGCTGGACTCCCTCGACCGCAGACAGGCTCGGATCCTGCGCCGTATCTACCGCGGTATGGAACCACGCGCCCTCAGCCGGTACGGCATCCGGCAGTACGCGGCTCTTACGCCGTGGACCCGGATCATCGTGAAGGATCCGTTCGCGCTGCTCTCGCTGCCGGCCATTGTGGCCGCGACGGGTGCGGAACCGGTTCTGCTCTACCGGCATCCCGCAGCAGTACTAGTCAGTTACCGACGCATGGGATGGACGGCCGATATCGACGAGATAGCGGCCCTGGGAGCACACTTGCCGGATCGCCGGGACGAAGTGACTGACATGGCCGCGTTCTGGTCGTACTGCAACACGAGCGCCCTTGACGGCCTGAGCCAGCTCGGCGGCGGCACCGTAGTGAGTCATGAGGATCTTGTCCGCGGTGGACCCTTGGCGCTGGCGGCGCTGATGCACCATTTGGGCCTCGACGGCAGCGTGTTGGCGAATGCTCCGACGTCTGAACACGTCCGTCGGGAAGGACTGCACGATTTCCGGCGCAGTCCCGAGGACGTTCTCGGTGGATGGCGGGCGCTGCTCAGCGATCGGGAGATCGCGGAGCTGGAGGCGCGGACCGAGCCGACTTCGAGGCGCTTGGCTGCCCGTCGGTTGCGGCTCCCCGATGCAGCGGCCCTGCCCTCGGCAGGATCGGAGATCTCATGACCGTGCGGTTGCCCAACATGCTGTACATCGGCTCGGACAAAGCCGGCTCATCGTGGCTGCATGAGGTGCTGATCCGCCATCGCCAGATCTTCATGTCACCCGCCAAGGACCTTTACTTCTTCGACCGCTACTACGACCGTGGTCTCGACTGGTACCGGGAACAGTTTCGCGGCGCGACGGAGCAGCACGTCATCGTGGGGGAGGTTTGTCAGGACTACCTGTTCCATCCGCAGGCCGCCGACCGCATCCAGGACACGCTGGGGTCGGTACGGTTGATGGTGACCGTGCGCGAGCCAGTCGACCGCGCCTTCTCTTCTTATCTCTACATGCTCAAGCACGGGATGCGAGTGGGTTCGTTCCGGGAGGCGCTGTCCAGCCATCCCGAGTTGCTGGAACACGGTCGCTACGCCACCGGGCTACGGCGTTTCTTGCGGCACGTGGATCGATCGAAAGTCCACGTCGCCGTATTCGACGACCTGGTAGAGAGCCCGCAGAGCTTTATCGACGACGTCCTGGTCTGGCTCGGCGTATCGCCGATGGAGCTGGATGAGAAACTTCTTGCGGCTCGGCTACCGGCAAGCAAAGCACGGTCGGTGGTGCTCGCCAGAGCCATTCGTGGCGCAGCCGACTGGGCACGAGTGCACGACCAAGCTCGTCTCGTGGGAGTGGTGAAGCGCTCCGGGCTGACGCAGCGGCTGCTCTACCAACCGCTGGCGGAACGACCGATGCTCTCCGACGAGGACCGGGCATTTGTTCAGTCCGTTCTGGAGCCGGAGATCATCGATCTGGAGGACCTGTTCGGCCTCCGGCTGCGGAAGCGATGGGGCTGGACGGAGCACCCATGACAACTCTGACCCAGAGCCTTGTGGTGGCCACTTCGCGGGATCGGCGCCTCCTTCAGCCCGGGTGGCCGCTCCTTGCGTTGTTCCTCCCGTTCCCGCTCTGGTGGCTGCTGGGCATCAGCCACTTCGTCTTCATCTTGTTGGCGATCCCCATGGCCATGGAGCTGCTGCGAAGGCGACCGGTGTTCACTCCACACGGCTTCGGATGGTGGCTGACCTTCCTTGTCTGGGCCGCTGCCGGGATATTCGTACTTTGGGCCGAAGCCCCGGGCACGGTTCAAGGTGGCTCGCTGGCACGTATGATCCCCTTCGCCTACCGAGGTCTGTGGTTCCTGGCGATCACGGTTGTGCTGCTCTACGTCATGAACCTGTCTGAACAGGAGATGCCGAGCCGACGCATCTACCGCCTGCTGGCGTACATGTTCCTGGTCACTCTGGTGGGTGGTTTCGCTGGGATCCTGCTCCCCACGCTGCAATTTCCCTCGGCGCTCGAGCTGGTGGCCAACTTCCCCAAGACTGGATTTGTCTACGCCCTGATCCATCCGACTCTGTCCGAGCCGAGTGACTTCTTGGGCTACGTGCAGTCGCGACCTACAGCACCCTTCGCCTATGCCAATGCGTGGGGCAACAACTTTGGAATGTTCCTGCCCTTCTTCCTCTTGGCATGGCTCGGCAAGGATGCTGGTTGGCGTCGACGGATCGCGCCATTGGTGCTCGCACTTGCGCTCGTGCCGATCGCATACTCACTCAACCGCGGACTTTGGCTAGGTCTGGGCCTGGGCGGTCTCATTTTCTTGGTCCGGTTGGCGACCCTAGGCAAGCTGAAAACCGTTATGGCGGCGGCCGGGGCCCTCGGGGTGGTTGGCGGGATGTTCGCTGTCTCCCCGTTGTACGACACGGTGACCCTGCGCATCGAGACCCCGCACAGCGACGAACGCCGGAGCACCGTTGCTGAAGATGTCCTGGAGCTCACTTGGAAGAGCTCGCCAGTGCTGGGGTTCGGTAGCAACCGCGAGATCCAGGGCAGCTACGCATCCATCGCGGGCGGCGAGACTCCCGACTGCAAGCAATGCGCAGCTCCTCCACTGGGCACTCAAGGTTTCTTGTGGCGACTGATCTTCACGACTGGTCTGGTGGGGGCTGCTCTCTACCTCAGCTTCATCGCCGTCCAGTTGAAACGACATCTCGGCTCGCCCGACCCCGTGAGCGTCATGGGCTGCCTCTGCATCATCTTGAGCCTCATTTTCTTCTTCGTCTACGACTCGCTGGAGTCACCCCTGTTCACATTGATGATCGCGATCGGGCTGATGAACCGGCGAATGCTGGACGGCCAACAGCCGCT
Organism: Nocardioidaceae bacterium; assembly: GCA_013696555.1. GTDB lineage: Bacteria > Actinomycetota > Actinomycetes > Propionibacteriales > Nocardioidaceae > JACCYJ01. Next base: position 12,974 of record JACCYJ010000217.1, read on the forward strand.
GGTCGAGGACCGGGCATGATCGCGCCGACAAGCGTCCTCGATCCGGGGTATCTCGCCACCACTGTTGCGTCGCTGTGGCCGACGTCGCGGGTGTCACTGTCGCGACGCGAACAAGCGGGCAGCACGGCAGCAAGCTGGTTCGTCTTGCCCTCTGTCAATCGACCCCGCCTGCTCATCCCCACTCAGCAGACCAAAGCGGCCATCATGTTGCGCCGCTACGATAGCCGGCGGCTCGACGGCTACGCCCGCCGTTCACTGGAGGCGGCCGTCGCCAGCGGTGTCCTGTCCCACGTGCCGATCCAGCGACTGCTGGTAGACGGCGACGACGGCATCATCGGATACCTACAGCGCCTGTTTGGTCACGACGTGGCGGTGGGGGTTCTGCTCGGTAGCGAGCGTGCGAATGGCAAGCCGGTGGTGCAGGTCTTCTCCGCCAACGGAGAGACGCTGGCATTCGTCAAGGTGGGCCACAATGTCGCAACCGGTGCGCTCGTGCGTGGCGAGGCGCAGGCCTTGCGAGCCTTGGCTGACGCTGAGCTGCGGCTGCTCAAAGTGCCACAGATACTGCACCAGGAACGCTGGAACGGGTTGGAGCTGCTCGTCCTGAGCCCGATGCGCGCGTCCCAGCAACGCTCCAACGACGACGACCCGGCCTACGACGCGATGCTCGAGCTCGCTGCGATCGGCGGGCAGAGGTGGTCTGCCGTCGCCGACGTTGCCGGTCGTCTACGCGACCGAGCTCTGGTGCTCCAGCCGAGTGAGGCGCGAGACCAGGTACTAGCGGTGCTCGCAAAGACCAGCAGTGACCGGGGCGACATCCCGGTACTGCTGGGAGCTTGGCATGGTGACTGGGCACCGTGGAACTTCGGACGTCGCAACGGGCGCGTTGAGGTCTGGGACTGGGAGCGCTTCGAGACGTTGGTTCCGGTGGGCTTCGACGCTCTGCACCACCGGGCGCAGCTGCTCTGGCGCGACAAGGTTCCGGCCAGCAGTTGCGTCTCCCATCTGCACAAGGTGGAGCGTGCCCTGTTGGAACAGGCGCCGACACAGACAGTGTCGGAGAAGCCGTCCACCTCTCTCTACCTTGCGGCGATCGCGATCCGCTATCTCGGCGACCAAAAAGACAACCGCGCGTTGCGGCCACGAACTGGCTGGGTGCTGGATCAGCTATCACGGTCGGTCGAATCGACTGTCGAGGGGCGCCGATGAACCTTCGCAAGTCCGCACCGTTGGAACTCAAACAAGTCGGGCGCCGAGCCTCCGTTGCTGTGGGCAAGGCGACTGCAGGCGCACGCATCGAGCCCTCATTCCTCTTGGTCGGGGGGCAGCGGTGCGGCACTACGTCCCTCTACCGCGCCCTGCTGCAGCATCCCTCGATCGTTTCGGCCACCTTCCACAAGGGCGTCAACTACTTCGACGTCAACTACGAGCGTGGTCCCCGGTGGTACCGGGGGCATTTCCCGCTACGGCGCCCAGGGACAACAACCGGCCCTCTTGCCTTCGACGCCAGCGGTTACTACATGTTCCACCCGCACGCGCCAAGACGAATTGTTCATGATCTGCCCGACGTGAAGATCGTCGCCATGGTGCGGGACCCCGTCGAGCGGGCTTACTCGGCCTATCAGCACGAGCTCATGCGCGGCTTCGAGACCGAGCAATTCGCCACCGCGCTCGAGCTTGAAGACGATCGGGTGCTGCCCGAACTGGAGCGGATGCTGAATGACGAAAGCTACCAAAGCTCGACGCACCGGCATCAGGCCTACCGCCGCCGAGGGGAGTACGCTCAACAACTGCAACCGTTCATCAGCGCGCTCGGGCCCACTCATGTCTTCGTGATGGAGAGCGAGCGTTTCTTCGAGGATCCCCAGCACGAATACGCCCGGCTCTTGCAGTTTCTGCGTCTTGCCGAGGTCGGCACCACTCGGTTCGACCGCTACAACGCCCGGGCTCGCTCGCCCCTGGACGAAGGCCTCCGACAGGAGCTGCGGGATCATTTCGCGTCTCATGACGACGCGCTGGCGGGCCTGTTAGGACGCCAACCGAGGTGGCGTCTTTGACATGCAGACACCGACTCTCGAGCAGTACCTGCAGACAGTCCGGCGCCATTTCCTCCTGCTCCTCATCAGTTGCCTGGCGGGTCTGCTTCTAGGAGGGTACGTACTCCGGCAGGAGGAGCCGCTCTTCACCGCGACCACAACGATCCTGCTGACGGAGATACCGTCCTACGCTGCCTTGGACCCTGAGGATCCCGACGCCCGCAAAGTCACCATCGACACCGATGCGGCGCTGGTTCGCTCTCAGGACGTAGTTTCGCGGGTTGCTGAAAGGACTCAGCGAGACGAGACCGACGTGCGTGCGGCGCTCTCCGTGTCCGCTGTGGCGTTGACCGACGTGCTGCGCGTTTCGTTCTCCGATGTGGACGCGAGTCGAGCCGCACGTGGCGCCCAGGTTGCGGCTGCAGCACTTCTCGACGCGCGCGCCGAAGTTCTCCCGGGCAGTCAAGACGAACAGGTCAAGCGCCTGCGGGATCGCATCGCACGCTTGATCACCACTCTCGGCGACGGGCGCGTCGCGAACCACGAGGAGCTGCTCGTCTCTCGGCTCACCTCGTTGCGTCGCTTCCTGAACGAAGTGCTACGTGCCAGCCCGGACTCTGGCACCATTCTTCGTCAGGCTCAGGTGCCTGCCGCCTCCGAGCGGGTGAATCCGGAGGTCAAGCTGGCCAGCGGAGCGATGCTCGGACTCCTCGGTGGACTGCTGCTCGGAGTTGCGCGAGACACCACTCGACGACACCGTTCGTACGACCCCATGCCGTTTCCGAGGAGGGACAAGACGGCAGCGCACACGACGGAATCACGAGGCTCTGATGAGCCGTTCGACGAGCGACCCAAAGTTAAGGGCAGCCTCCTCCGTAGCTGAGCGGGAAGTGCCTGTGAGCGCCACTTGCGGGTGCGAGAGCATCTGCTCCAGCTCGGACTTCAGTTCCGTCGCAGAAGCGGCGGCTCGCACCAATCCGTGGCCGGCGATGATCTTGGTGAACCGTTGTTGATGCGCGTCCACGTGTTCACCCAGAGAGGGGTTGCGCGGGATCACCAGCGGAAGCAGGCCGGCCGCTCGCACCTCCATGATCGTTCCAGGACCCCCATGAGTGACGACTGCCGCCGCCTGCTGAATGCGCGACTGCAGCTCCGAGTGTCCGAGGTACGCAGTTCCTGAGCAGATCTGTGGTGGCCGTGACGTTCCGAACTGCACGAAGCAGCGGTGTTCGGGGTGGCCCTGAGCCCACTCGTCCAGCCAACTGACGAGGCGGTCGAAGGGGTGGTGGTCGGTACCCACTATCGCCAGCACACCATGACGGTCGGACGACTCGCTCACAGCAGACACCCGATCACCTCAGCATCCGGATACAGCGCACGCTGCTCTTCCCATTGGACGCAGAACAAGGACGTGAACGGCCGGCACATGCGGGCCGTCAGGGTCTTGCTGTCGATACGGTCGTAGACCTCGATGTAGGCAGTCGGAATGGACATTAGCCGGGCAATCACGAAAAACGGAAACGCCACCCCCGCGCCGTTGGACACCACGATGTCGGGACGCTCGTGCCGCAGAACCCGAACCGCCAGGACGGCGTTGCGCATCAGGTTGCCGACATGGCGGGTGGTGGGGTGGTGCGCCCAATAGACGCGCTCCTGCGTCAGTTGGGTTCGGGCGTCGAGCGTGCCGAACGTAACCCACGTTCGGCGGATCCCGATCCACCACGGGCGTAGCGCCACAAGCTGCGCCAGGTGGCCGCCGCTCGAACCGACGAGAAGGGCGTGAGTGACCTTGCCCCCGCCGGCGGGGCCATCAGGACGCCGACCGGATCCCACCGTCTCGTCACCTCTGCCCATGTGCTCCTCCGGCCTAGCGGGCGCAGCGTCGAATGATTCTGGGCGCCTCGTCCGCTGTCGTGGCGCCGCCGCGCCGCAGAAAGCCCGGTCAACTCACCCGGCGGGCGTGACGCGAAGCAGTCGCTCTGTAACGCAGCGTACATCGACGTCGCCCGGGCCGGCCCGCCAATCACGTCACCAGCCGAGCTCAGCCAACGGCGAGCCGGCAGGAGACAGCAGAGTCCAAGGAAGCCCGAAAGGCGTTCAACTTGCTCGTGGACTCGTCGAGCCGCCAATCCACCCCGCTACGGGAGTTGCGCGACGAGTTGAAGTAGGAGATCGCTCCGATCCGGTCAGCGTGACTCGCAGCCCACTGCCAGGACCTGGTCCACCAATCGGCGGCGGACCCCGCGTAGTAGTCCGAGCATCCGGTTTCACCGACGCCCACCATCATTTCGGTCCGCCCTTGGTTGTCCAGGAAGCCAATCACGCGGTCCAGCCGAGTTGCGTAATCATCGCCACTGGGATTCTGGTAGAGATCAACGCCAAGGAAAGCCATGCGACGCAGGACAGCCTGAGACATGTATTGCGCCGGGTCCTCCGTCCGGTTCACCGGGTTGAACACCCACTCGCCGATGATCGGCGCGAAGGCGACGTTGCGCAATCCGGTCTCGGACTCCCAGACGTCGTATATCCGCGTCCAAGCGGCCGCGAACTCGGCAGGCGATCCCACCTGGGTATCTGTCTGCGGTTCATGATTGAAGGTCACGATCACCGGTGCCGAGTATCCGGCGTATCGGCGAGCACGAGCGCGGATGTCACCGTCGTAACGTCCGGCCGCGATCGAGGACCACATTCCCGAGGTGCTTGCGGGCGGCTTGAAGGAGATCCACGGCAGCCGACCGCTCGAGTGATCAGCCCGGATTTGGCGGTCCTCGCCGTCGGCGTTCCCCCACGAGCTGAACGTCCGGTTCAGGCCCACCCGCCCGGTTTGCTGCTCCGCCTGCTCGATCGATCCGGCTGTGGACATGCCCAGATATATCCGGCCGGGAACGTGCCCAGCCCATCTGGCGCCTGTGGCCGCAAGCCTCGCGACCGGCTCGAGACGGGTCGCCCGACCCAGGCTGGCACCAGCCGGGGTGGCCGACGTGGCGACCGTCCCTAGACCTAGGCCAAGGCATGACAAGAACGCACGGCGTTGCATCTGATGGCTCCCTTTCCAGGATTTGGACCCGCGCCCAGGACATAACGGGCAGGTCATGATTCGGCTGCCTGTGGTGCTCGGCACCAAGTGACGCCTCTACCCCTCCAGGGCATCAAGACCCGGTCACGACGACCTGGCCGGCGGCTCGGACTGCAGCGCGCCTCACGTTACCCCGAGTCTGGCAAACTACCCAATCCGGGCACATGATCTCCTGGGAACTGGCTTCGGCGCCGCCGGCTCGAGACCAGCCACGGCCCAGTCGGCAGCTGTTTGCCCATGTGAGCGGTTGAGCCCCCGGAAGCAATCCGGTTGCTAGTGTTGAGCCAGTGGAGAAGCCGTCAACCTGGGCAATCGCATGTCAATGATCGCCGGACAACAGCGCCGAGGAACGCTTTTTCGAGACGCCCTCCGCTTTCGCTGGCCAATCATTGTCGCCGCTGTGGTCGTCGGGACTGCGCTCGGTGTGTTGCTCAGCCTCCAACGCCCGCCGAGCTTCGTGTCCACTGCACGGGTCCTCATCAACCCCCTCGTCGGCAACCCGTATACCCCGGAGCAAACGGGGGATGACCTCGTGAGCCTCGAGACCGAGGCGGAGGTCGTCACTTCGGACCCCATCGTGAGCGAAGCGGCAGACATCGCCGGACTACCAGAGACCAGCTCCCTGCTCAGCTCGGGAGTCAGGGCCACGGTGCCGGCCAACACCCAGATCCTGGACATCTCGGTGACCGGGAAGGACAAGGCCGAAGTGGCGGACGCCGCCGATGCCCTGGCCACTGCCTACCTCGAGAGCCGAGAGGCGCTGGCGCAGGACGTCGTCGAAACCCAGTCGAACAAGCTCGAACAGCAGATCGCCTCGACGGAGGCCAGACTGGCTGAGGCGCAACAGGCCGCTGAGAACGGTCCGGTCAACGCCCGGCAGACCCAGCGCCGGATTGCCGATAGCGCTCAGGCTGACCTGTACAACTTGCGCGCGCTGCAAACCGAGGTCGAGAACACCGCCACGGATCCTGGGCGGATCACCGAACCAGCTCAGGAGGGCGCTGCAGGCTCCGCATTGACCCGGTTGTTGCTCCTTCTCGTCGGTGTGCTCGGTGGCTGCCTCGTGGGTTTGTACGGGGCATTGACCCGCGAACGCTCGACCGGACTCGTCCGCACCCCCTCGGAGCTCACTGCCCTTGGCATCCACGTTCTGGGGAATTTCGTCGGCAAGGACGCCCGACGAGGACAAGGCGAGGAGCCCCTGCGGCGAATGCGATCGGAGATACTGAGCAGCATCACCCCGCCGGCGGTGGTGGCCATCTGCGCGGCCTCCTCCGAAGAGCAGAGCAGCGCTCTCGCTCGTGGCCTGGCCACGTCGCTGGCGGTGCTCGACCACAAGAGCATCTACGTGTCCACGGACGGCCGTGAGGTGGCGTCGTCCAACGGCGCCTCCGGACTGTCGGAGGCTGTGCTCGACCGGGAAGACCCGACAACGCTGCTGCTGCCCGTGGTGGGCAAGCAGCTGTCGTACTTGCCTGCCGGGAAGGAATCGGTCGCGGCACGGGAGCACTTTGTCAGCCCGTTGTTCACCGATGTCATCTTTCGCCTGCGTCGTTCGCGGGCTTTCATCTTCTTGGCCGCACCACCGGTCTTGCAGACTGACGGCGAGGCAGCCGCTGCCGCCGCTGATGTTGTCATCCTTGTGGTCGTTGCGAACCACACCACGATCGACCAGGTGCAAGCGGCGACGACCCTGCTCGCTGTGAAGAAGGTCAGGCTGTTAGGAGTTGCCTTCGTCCCCGCGGTCCTTCGGGTACCCGATCGATACGAGCGGCTCTGGTCCGGACCAGTGGCGCCGAAACGCTGGCTCCGACGGTGAAGTCGGAGGATCGCCACCTCTCCAGGTTGGCCACGGGTGGCCTCCTCAGCGTGATCGGCTCAGGGGTGAGCGCGGTCGCGGGCATTGCCCTCGTTGCCACGGTCACCAACGGCGTCTCCCGCGAGCTCGCGGGCACCCTCTTCGCGACAACCTCGTTGTGGGTGATCATCTGTGCGGTCACCCAGCTCGGTACCGAGGTCGGGCTCGTCCGGTGGCTGCCCACGCTGCTAGCAACCGGGCGCCGAGCCGAGATACCCCGAGTGCTCTGCATTGCCCTTGGCCCGGTGTTGCTCGCCTCATGTGTCGCCGCAGTTGCGCTGTATCTCGGCGCTGAAGTGGCCGCCGGCTATCTGGTCGGGGACGAGCAGCAGGCCGACGGAGCATTGATGCTTCGCTGCCTTGCCGCCTTCATCCCCGTGTACGCCCTTCATCACAGCTTGCTGGCGGCCACCCGAGGGATGGGCACGATGCGAACCACCGTTCTGGTGGATCTCGTGGGACGTAGCATCGCCCAACCGGTGGCCGTGCTGGTCATCGGTCTCCAGGGCGGCGCCGCTGCCTTGGTCTTGTCGTGGTTGGCACCATTCGTGGTGGCAGCGGCTGCGACCGGGTTCGCGCTTCGTCGCCAGGTCATACGGGCTCTGTCCGGACGGGTGGATCTCGAGCCGGCGGAAGCTCCTTCGCTCGCCGGCCACTCTCGAGGGCTTGGTCGAGACTTCTGGCGTTTTACTGGTCCCCGCGGCGTCGCCACGCTTTCGCAGGCGGCGCTGCGCCGATCAGACATCGTGCTCATCGCCGCGCTCCTGTCTCCAGCTGATGCCGCCGTCTACACCGCGGCCACCCGTTTCATGGTGCTGGGTCAGATGGCCATCCTGGCGATCCAGCAGACGCTCGGACCGCAACTGAGCAAGCTGTTCGCCCAACAGGACACGAGGACCGCCGAAAGCGTCTTCCGGGCGGCAACCGCCTGGACCATGTTGCTGACCTGGCCGCTGTACCTGGTGTGCGCCGCCGCAGCGCCACTCATCCTCTCCCTCTTCGGCGAGGGCTACGACGTCGAAGCTGGCCAGCGCGTCATGGTGATTCTCGCGGGAGCGATGTTGATTGCCACGGCGAGTGGGTCGGTCGACACCGTGCTGCTCATGGCGGGGAGGAGTTGGCTCTCACTGCTCGACAATCTCGGTGCACTCGTGCTCAACGTCGGACTCAACCTCGTCCTGATCCGGCCCGTCGGGATCGAGGGTGCGGCGATTTCGTGGGCCGCCGCGATCGCCGCCCGGAACATCGTCACTGTGCTCCAAGTGCGAGCCATGCTCGGCCTCTCCTCCGGGGGAAGCGCTGCGCGGTGGGTCGCCGTCAGCGCCGTGGCGTGCTTCGGCATTCCAGGGCTCGCACTACGGCTGGCGGGGGCGTCCCAGCCTCTGTTGATCGGCGTCGAGGCGCTGGTGTGCGCACCGGCCTACCTAGCGCTGGTGTGGTGGCGACGAGACACGCTCCATCTGCCATTGCTCGGACGGACACTGCTGACGCGGCTCGGCAGGTCCAAGCACAGCCGTCCCAAGGTTGCGACACATTGACCACCTGCTACATCTGCTGGTAAGTCAGCAGATCACAGACCACGTCGGAGTTCATGGACGCCCGGAATGCCTCCGTCTTGGCTGGGGACTCGTCCAACGGCCAATAAACGTTCTCCTTGGAGTTTCGGGAGCTGTCGAAGTACGACACGACGCCGACGCGATCGGGATGGCGCGCAGCCCACTCCCAGCTCTCGACCCACCACTGCACCGCTGACGGCGTCCCGAACGTATCCGTGCATCCGCATTCACCGATGCCCAGCATCAGGTCGCCTCGACCATGCGTGTCCAGATACTCAGTCAGCCGGCCGAGGCGTTCGGCAAAGGTCTCCCCGGATGAGTTCTGGTAGACATCGACCCCGATGAGGTCCGACCGGTCGAGCACCTCTGGCGATAGGTATCCCATGAGGTCGGAACCCTCATTGTTCAGGTTGAGCTCCCAATCCCCGATGATGGGGGCAAAAGTAACGTTGCTCAGGCCGGTCTCGTCCGCCATCACGTCGTGCACCCGGGCGAACGCCTTCGCAAAGGAGTCCGGGGCCCCCGCTCCATCGTTGCTCGGCTCGTGGTGAAAGGTGACGATGATCGGTTGTGCGTGCGCTGCGTACCGTCGTGCTCGTTCGCGCAGAGGCTCATCGAAGGAGCCAGCGGCAATATGGAGCCATGCTCCGACTCCCGGGTTTGGCGGCTTGAACGAGACCCACGGCAGCCTTCCGGCGGTGTGGTCCGCGCGAACCGCCTCGTCCTCTCCGATGCCGTCGTAGAACGAGTAGAACGTGCGGTGGACCCCTACCCGTCCGTATGTCTGCATAGCGATCGTCAAGTCCGGGTCAGGACTGGACAGCCCGAGATAGATGCGTCCCGGCTGGTGCCCTGGCCACTTCGTCTCCCCGACTGAGCGGCTTGTCGACGACGAGCGGGGAGCGACCGATGGTCTGTCCTGACCGCTGCAGGCGATTAACCCGACAACGCCGGTGGCAGCAGCCATCAGCAGGGCACGGCGACTGATGAACGTGTCGTTCATGACATCGCGGGGCGGAGTCACGAGGCACGCATCTGGTGCACCAGGTGGGGGTTGCGCCCCCAGCGAACTAGCGGACTCCCTGCACGGAAGTTAGCTGGCACCGTCACGGCGGAGCACCGCGTTGACTGTGCGGGCGGCGATGGCGACATCCCCGCCGAGCGTCCAGTTGTCGACGTAGTCGAGATCGAGGCGGACCGACTCGTTCCACGCCAGCCGAGACCGACCGCTGACCTGCCAGAGCCCAGTCATCCCCGGCCTGACCGTCAGCCGACGGCGGATCCAGTCGTCGTACTCCGTCGTCTCCGGTGGCAGTGCCGGTCGCGGTCCGATCAGCGACATGTCACCGGTGACCACGTTGATCAGCTGCGGGAGCTCGTCGAGCGAGGTGCGCCGCAGGAACTTACCGATGCGGGTGACGCGAGGGTCCTCCGACATCTTGAACAGCGGGCCGGCTCCTTCGTTCTCCTCGAGCAGCTCGGCCTGCAGCTGCTCGGCGTCGGTCCGCATGGAGCGCAGCTTGAACATCATGAATGGCTGCCCGTGTCGGCCGACCCGCTTCTGCTTGAAGAGGCCAGGGCCGCCGTCTTCATGGCGGACCAGCAAGACGAGGACCACCATCGGCACCGCACACACGATGAGGAGCACGAGCCCGACGAGGCGGTCGAAGGCCGACTTGGCCCAGACAGCAAGTGACGGCCGGCGGGTCGGACGCACCGACAGCAGCAGGCGTCGACCGAGCAGACGCGGCTCGATGCGACCTGGCACCGCTCCGTGCACCTCGGCGGCCACGGTGAGCTCGATCATCGAGTCCTCGAGCGCCCAACTGAGTCGGCGGACGTCATAGGCGGTGAGCACCGGTCCAGGCGCGACCACGACCTGGTCGACCTCGAGTTTGCGCGCAAGTTGTGGTACGTCGGCGATGCCGCCCACGACGGGAATGCCCATGATGTACGCCGGCAGGTTCTCGGCGTCGTCGTCGGGCTCGACCAGGCAGATACCTACGATGCGGATCTCCGGTAGTGCCCGCCACTGGGTGATCAGGTGAGAGACGGCCACCCGGTCGCCCATCAGCAAGGTGGCCCGCGGCGCCCGACGGCCGGGGTACTCCAGACGCGCTCCGAACGGCACGGCAAGCGTCGCAACGAGGACCATCAGACCGGTGCGCACGTCGGAGGTCTGCAGCCACCCGAAGGCCGTTCCGGTCAGGAGCACCGCGCCAGCGAGCGTGAGGGACCGGCGAAGCGGACGCATGGACCGGCATCGGTCGTAGATCGGCAGGGTGACGAACTCGAGCAGCAGGGCCAGTGAGATCCCCAGAGCCATCATGAGCGCGATCGGGCTCCGGTCGGCCAGCGCCAGTGCGACGGTGAGCGCGACAGCCACGGTCACTAGGTACTCAGCAATCACGGAAAGTAATTCAGCCGTAACAACACGTGCCTGGAATGCCTTAAGCAAATCCCAATTAGTCGTGTCACGACGGATTGTGGTTGCGTGCTTACCGAGAGTGATGCTGTTCATTGTGTACCCGTCAAATGTTTGGCGTCCCGATACGCCCGCGCCATCCCATCGACGCGACCGAGTGAGCGCATTCAATCAGTAAAGACGGGGACCCAAGGCAACGATGACGCAATTACCCAGGCATTCGAACCTAATAATACTCTGCGTTCAATTGAACGCACTCTGAGTAATTTCGAGCCCGTGATACACCAAACTCTCGACCGCGTCCGCCGCCCGGGCAGAGCAACCCACGAGCATCTCCT
>JACCYJ010000223.1 GCA_013696555.1 Nocardioidaceae bacterium
GACGCCGATCCGGCTGCGGTGCATCAGCGGCCGAGGGTCAGGGGCTGCTCGCCGGGGGAGTACCAGGCATCGAACCACCGCTGGTCCCCGGGGGTTTGGGGTCGGTGGTGCCGTCGTCGATCACCGGATCGGTCGCGCTTGGCATCGGGGCGGAGCGACCGTCGGGTCGAAGGGGTCGCCAGCCGTACCGATGGTCCCGGCTGCACCGGGCGCGACATGGCCAAGTGTCACTTCACCTGGCATGTACGCCGGGTGGAGTGCACTCGTACCAGGTGAACCTGGTAAAGCGACAGCTACCTCAGCGCTTCTTCGCTGGGGTGAGCTTCTTGGCCGGGGTGCGCTTCTTGGCGGCGGGCTTTCGGTTCCGGCGCTTGGGAGTCGGGCCCTTGGCGCGCTTCTCGGCCAGCAGCTCGACCGCGCGGTCCAGGCTGATGGTGTCAACGCCATCACCCTTGCGCAGGGTCGCGTTGACTTCGCCGTCGGTCACGTATGGCCCGAAGCGGCCATCCTTGACGACGATGGGCGCTCCCCCGCCGGGGTCGGTGCCCAGCTCGCGCAGAGGTCCCGCTGCGGCGGCCCGGCCCCGGGTCTTGGGCTGGGCGTAGACCTCCAGTGCCTCCGGCAAGGTGACCGACAGCAGCTGGTCCTCGGTGTCGAGGGAGCGTGAGTCGGTGCCCTTCCTCAGGTACGGCCCGTACCGGCCGTTCTGCGCGGTGATCTCCTCACCCGACTCAGGATCGGTGCCCACGACGCGCGGCAGCGTCAACAGGCGCAACGCATCGTCCAACGTGAGTGTGTCGAGCGACATCGACTTGAAGAGGCTCGATGTCCGCGGCTTGACCCCCTTGCCCGAGTCCTCGGGCAAGAGCTCGGTGACGTACGGCCCGTAACGACCGTTGCGGGCCACCACGGTGCGATCGGTACCCGGATCGGTGCCCAGCTCGCGTTCGGCGCCCGCGGGGTTGGTCAACAACGCGCGCGCCGCGTCCAGCGTCAGCTCGTCAGGCGGCAGGTCGTCTGGGATGTTCGCGCGGCTCCCGTTGGCATCCTCGACGTAGGGGCCGTACCGCCCGACCCGCGCCGCAACGCCCTCGCCGAGATCGAACGTCGACAGCCCGCGGGCATCGATCTCCCCCAGCTCGGAGACCAGCCGGGCCAAGCCCTCGTCGTCGCCATGCCCGAACCAGAAACGGTCCAGCACCCGCCGGGCCTCTTCGCGGCCGCCGGCCACTTCGTCGAGCACGTCTTCCAGCAGGGCCGTGAAGCGGTAGTCGACCAACCGGGAGAAGTGTTGCTCGAGCAGCCGAATCACCGCGAACGCCAGCCATGCCGGCACCAGGGCGGTGCCCTTCTTGTAGACGTAGCCACGGTCGAGGATCGTCTTGATGATCGAGGCGTACGTCGACGGGCGGCCGATCTCACGCTCCTCCAGCTCGCGTACCAACGTCGCCTCCGTGTAGCGCGCCGGGGGTCTGGTCTCATGGCCGGCGGCCTCCAGCGAGGCGACCATCACCTGGTCGCCCTGCCTCACATCGGGCAGTCGCGTCTGTGAGTCGTCGGAGTCGGACTCGGGGTCGTCGTGGCCCTCCACGTAGGCCTTGAGGAAGCCGAAGAACGTGATCACCCGACCGGAGGCCGCGAGCTCGCAGTCCTCGCCCGACGCCGCCGTCCCGCCCAGTCGCACCGAGACCGACTGTCCTTGCGCGTCGCGCATCTGCGAGGCCACGGTGCGCATCCAGATCAGCTCGTACAGCCGGAACTCGTCGCCACTCAGCCCCGTCTCTGCCGGCGTTCGGAACGACTCCCCCGCCGGGCGGACGGCCTCGTGCGCCTCCTGCGCGTTCTTGACCTTGTTGACGTACGAGCGCGGCGCCTCGGGCAGGTAGTCGACGCCGTACAGCTCGCGCACCTGCGCCCGCGCCGCCGTGATGGCGGTGCCCGACAGCGTGGTGGAGTCGGTGCGCATGTAGGTGATGAACCCGTTCTCGTACAGCCGCTGTGCCACCTGCATGGTGCGGGCAGCGCCGTAGCCAAGCTTGCGCGCCGCCTCCTGCTGCAAGGTCGTCGTGCGGAACGGCGCGTACGGACGCCGGGTGTAGGGCTTGGACTCGACCGAACGGACCGTGAGCTGCGCGTCGCGGAGCGCCTCGGCGAGGGCGCTCGCCCGCGGACCGTCGAGGTGGACCACCTGTCCGGACGCCTTCAGCTCGCCGACGCTGCTGAAGTCGCGGCCTTGCGCGATCCGTACCCCGTCGACCGCGGCCAGCCGGGCCGGGAACTCGCGCGGATCCTTGCCCGCTCCGGCGTCGAGGCGGGCCTCAAGGTCCCAGTACGAGGCGGCCCGGAAGGCCATGCGCTCCCGTTCGCGGTCCACGACGAGCCGGGTCGCGACCGACTGCACCCGACCTGCGGACAGGCCACTCATCACCTTCTTCCACAACACCGGACTGACCTCGTAGCCGTAGAGCCGGTCGAGGATGCGCCGCGTCTCCTGGGCGTCGACGAGGTCGTCGTCGATGCTGCGCGGGTTGTCGACCGCGGCCTGGATCGCCTGTTGGGTGATCTCGTGGAAGACCATCCGGTGGACGGGGACCTGCGGCTTCAACTCGTCAAGCAGATGCCAGGCGATGGCCTCGCCCTCGCGGTCCTCGTCGGTGGCCAGGTAGAGCTCGTCGGACTCCTTGAGCAGCCGGCGCAGCTTGGCCATCTGCGCCTTCTTGTCGCTCGGAACGACGTAGATCGGCTTGAACCCGTCCTCGATGTTGACCCCGAGCCGCGCCCACGGCTCACCCTTGTACTTTGCGGGCACCTCGGCAGCGTTGTGCGGTAGGTCGCGAATGTGGCCGATGGACGACTCGACCACGTAACCGCTCCCCAAGTAGCCCGCGATCGTGCGCGCCTTGGCAGGCGACTCCACGATCACGAGTCGCTGCGGTGAGGCGGCTGACATGGTCGGTCTCCTACGGCTCATCGAATGTGGACAGTCCGCCACGGTAACGGGTGAACGCAAGTTGGGGGAGATCACCGGCGTACTGTCGCCAGCGCCCGCGTACGGTCTACCCGTGAGACCAACCGGGCTCGCCCTCCTTTGTCTGCTGGCCTTGTCGCTCAGCGGGTGCCCGGCCTCCGAGGACGGGGCGGAAGTGGTGGCCCCGACAAGATCGGCGTCCTCAGCGACTTCACTGCCCCCGACGACACCGGCGCCCGCCTCGTTCCGGCAGCCACTCGTGCTGGCTGTGAGCATGCAGCGTCCGAGGATCGACATCCCGGTACGACGGGCGAGGCGGATCGCCGCAGGTGCACCCACCACGTGGGCCGAGATCGGGCAACCCGGCGGGCGGATCGACATCCGCACCGGCCCGGGTGCGCTGCGAGCCGTCGAGCGCGACGCCGACGTCCTGGCAGTCGCTCCCGCGTCCCGGCTGCGACCGACGGTGATGGCGGCCACCGTCGGCGGTGTCGACCCGCTGCGCGACCCCGGTGACTACGCGCTCAACGTCGACGCGCCGACAGCGATGCCGGCCGTCACGACGGTCACCGTCGCCGGCGACATCATGCTCGGGCGTGCGGTTGCCGTCGCCGCCGCAGCCGCTGGTGACGTCGCCGCACCGCTGGGCCCGATGCGACGGCGGCTGGCCGGTGCCGACATCACCGTCGGCAACCTGGAGAGCACGCTGTCGCAGGCCGGCCCTCCGGAGCAGGGCGGCGACTCCTTCGCCGCACCACCGTCGGTCCTCGACGGGCTGGACGAAGCCGGCTTCGACCTACTCAGCCTGGGCAACAACCACACCGGCGACTACGGCGACCGGGCACTCCTGCAAACCATCGAACGGCTGCGCCAGTCACCGATCGAGTCGGTCGGCGCCGGTCGCGACGCTCGACACGCCTGGCGCCCGGTCGTGCTGCGACGCAACGGCATCAGCTTCGGCTTCGTCGCGTTCAACGCCATCGGCGAGACGCCGCGCGCCACCCGTGGGCAGCCGGGCGCCGCTGAGGTGCGGATGCAACCGCGCACCGGTCCACTCGATCGTGGCGACCTGCGCCGGCTGACCACCACGATCGACACGCTGTCCCGCCGCGTCGACGTGGTCGTGGCGATGCCGCACTGGGGCGACCAGTACACCTACGAGCCGGTGCCGGACCAACGCCGGGTCGGCCGGGCGATGATCGACGCCGGGGCGGACATCGTGGTCGGCGGACATCCTCACTGGACTCAGGGCATCCAGCTGCGCCATCGGCAGCTCGTCGTCCACTCGCTCGGCAACTTCGTCTTCGACATGGATTTCTCGACGCAGACACAGGAGGGCGTGCTGCTGGAGCTGGTCTTCTGGGGGAGCGAGCTCAAGGGCGCCCGCTTCGTCCCATACGTCATCGGCCCGGACTACGCGCCCCGACGTGCGTTCGGTCTCCGGGCCGAAGCCATCCTGAGCGCGATGTGGGCGGCCAGCGATCCGCCCTTAGGGCCAGAATGACTCCGTGAGCGCCTTCGACGACGTCCTGGCCGCCAACGCCGACTACTCGCAGTCCTTCTCCGACCTCGGTCTGCCGGCAGAGGCCGGCCGGGGGCTTGCGGTTGTCACGTGCATGGACTCGCGCATCGATCCGCTGCGCATGCTCGGACTGCGGCCCGGCGACGCGAAGATCCTCCGCACCGCCGGCGCCCGAGTCACCGATGACGTACTCCGCAGCCTCGTCCTCGCCCATCAACTGCTCGGCGTCGAGCGGGTGATGGTGCTGGTCCACACCGACTGCGCCATGGCCACAACCGAGGCCGAGCTCCGCCGCGACGTCCAACGCGTGCGCACCTCACCCGACCTGCCGGACCAGATGCCGGTCGCCGGCGGCAGCTACGACGTCCGCACCGGCGCGGTCACGCTGACCGTCACCTGAGCAGCCAAGACGACAGCAGCCGGCCAACCCGGCGCAGCTGATCCGCGTTGACGACCCGGGGGCGGTCGGCCACGCTGTGGTACGCCGGGTACGGGGTCCCGCCGATGCGTACGGCCGGCAGCTGCTCGAGCTCGAACGACCAGTGGTCGCTGGACGTGTTGGTGCACGCCTCGGCCGGGATGCCAGCACGGCGCGCCGTGCGCAGCAGCATGGACCGCAGCGGCGCCGGCCCAGGGCTGCCGGTACACACGGGGACCACGCTCCCGACGCTGACCCGGTCCAGAGAGATCATCCCGGCAAGGTTCCGCCGCTGTTCCGGCGGCATCCGCTCCACGTAGGCACGCGAACCGAAGTGGTGCAGCGCCTCCCCGTCGCCGCGTGGCTCCTCGGCAGCGAACGCCACGAACACGACCGGCAGCCGCGACCGTGCGGTTGTCAGCCGGGCGAGCTCGAGCATGACGGCGACACCGGATGCGTTGTCCTCGGCGCCGGGAGCCTGCGGGACGGTGTCGAGGTGAGCCCCCACCAGCCGGTACGGCTGCGACGCGTCGAATCCGGACGGTCGGGCGACGACGTTCCAGGTTTGGCCGGCCGCCACCGGGACGCCCCAAGACACTCCAGCCGGCACCCGGAGCCGCTGCCGCTCGACCGCATACCCGAGGTCCACGAGCTGCCGCTGCACCTCCGCTGCCGCCCGGGCATAAGCATCCGAGGTCGCCTCGCGAGGGCCGAGCTCACCAGCCAAGAAGCGCACAGTGCCCAAGGCCGCGTCGACCCGGAACCGCGCGCGCACCGTCGGCGACGGCGAGAACGTGGGCGAGGACTTCGGCGTTGACGGGAAAGGCGACGGGGCGGACGAGGGAGTCGCGGTAGGTGCGGGGACCACTCTCGGCTCATCACCGTCACAGGCGGCGGCCAGAACCACCACCGCAGCGCTCACCGCCGCCCACCGTCGCAGCGCCCATCGGCGAGCGAGCCAGGCCACGGCGTCCCGCCTCAGGTGACGCCGGTCGTGGCTGCCTCTGCCTCGGCGCCGATTGCGATGGGGCGGCGCTTCGAGATGTAGACAGCCACCGCGATGATCGCGGCGGCACCCAGCGCGATCGCAAGCCGGATCCCGTCGTTCTCGTCAGCCCCGATCGACAGCGACACGATCGCCGGCGCAATGAGCAGCGAGACCAGGTTCATGACCTTGAGCAGCGGGTTGATCGCCGGTCCGGCGGTGTCCTTGAACGGGTCGCCGACGGTGTCCCCGATGATGGTCGCCTCGTGAGCGGGGGAGCCCTTGCCGCCGTGGTTGCCGTCCTCGACGAGCTTCTTGGAGTTGTCCCACGCCCCGCCGGAGTTGGCGAGGAAGACGGCCATCAGGGTGCCGGTCCCGATCGCGCCGGCGAGGTAACCCGCCAACGGGCCGACACCCAGGCCGAAGCCAACCGCGATCGGGGCCATGATCGCCAGGAGTCCCGGGGTGGCGAGCTCGCGGAGCGAATCGCGCGTACAGATGTCAACGACCCGGCCGTACTCAGGGCGCCCTGTGCCCTCCATGATCCCGGGGATCTCGCGGAACTGGCGCCTCACCTCGTAGACCACAGCGCCAGCCGCCCGGCCGACCGCACTGATCGCCAACCCGGAGAACAAGAACACCACAGCGGCGCCGATGAGCAGCCCGACCAGCACATTGGGGCTGTAGACGTCGTTCGCGAAGGCGCCGGTGTCGATCACCGCGCCACCCGCCTCGGCCTTCGCCTCGTCGATGGCACCCGTGTACGAGCCGAACAGCGCAGTGGCGGCCAGCACGGCGGTCGCGATCGCGATGCCCTTGGTGATCGCCTTGGTGGTGTTGCCGACCGCGTCGAGCTCGGTGAGGATCTGCGCACCTTCACCGTGGACGTCACCGGACATCTCCGCGATGCCCTGCGCGTTGTCCGACACCGGGCCGAACGTATCCATCGCGACGATGACGCCGACCGTGGTGAGCAGGCCGGTGCCGGCAAGCGCGACGGCGAAGAGCGAGATCACCACGACGCCGCCGCCGAGCAGGTACGCACCGTAGACGGCGGCACCGATCACCAGCGCGGTGTAGACGGCGGACTCGAAACCGACGGACAGGCCGGAGAGGATCACGGTTGCGGCACCGGTCAACGACGTCTTGCCGACATCCTTCACCGGTCGGTAGTCAGTGCCGGTGAAGTAGCCGGTGAGCGCCAGAATCACCGCCGCCAGCACGATGCCGATCAGGACTGCCACCGTCGCAATGAGCCTGGGGTCACGGTCGCTGGTCGCTGCTTGCGTCAGGTCGGCGAACGACCCGGGCAGGTAGACGAAGGCCGCGAGCGTGCACAGGACGGCGGAGACCGCGGCGGAGATGTAGAACGCGCGGTTGATCGTCTTGAGGCCGTTCTCACCGGGTCGAGGCTTGGTGATGTAGACACCCATGATCGCGGTCAGCACACCGATCGCCGGGACGATCAGCGGAAACACCAGACCCTCCGAACCGAACGCGGCCTTGCCCAAGATGAGGGCCGCGACGAGCGTCACCGCGTAGGACTCGAACAGGTCGGCAGCCATACCCGCGCAGTCGCCCACGTTGTCGCCGACGTTGTCAGCGATCGTGGCAGCGTTACGCGGGTCGTCCTCGGGGATGTTCTGCTCGACCTTGCCCACCAGGTCAGCGCCGACGTCCGCCGCCTTGGTGAAGATGCCGCCACCGACCCGCATGAACATCGCGAGCAGCGCGGCACCGAAGCCGAATCCTTCGAGCACGTCGGGGGCATCGCTCTTGTAGAGCAGAACGACGATCGCCGCGCCAAGCAGGCCCAGGCCCACGGTCGCCATGCCCACCACGCCACCGGTGCGGAAGCCCACCCGCATGGCGGTGTCGCGACCCTCGCTACGAGCCGCCGAGGCGACCCGCATGTTGGCCTTGACCGCCAGCGACATGCCGAAGTAGCCGATCGCGGCGGAGAAGCCGGCCCCCACGACGAAGAACAGGGACCGACCGATCCGCACCGAGGCGTCGCCGGGGAGCACGAACAGCAGCAGGAACGCGATGGCCGCGAACACCGCAAGGGTCTTGAACTGGCGGGTCAGGTAGGCGTTCGCACCCTCCTGGACCGCCTGTCCGATCTCCTTCATCTTGTCGGTGCCCTCGGACGCCGCGAGGACCTCGCGGCGGAACAACCCGGCCATCGCCAGCGCGACGACCGCGATGACGGCCACCACGACGACGAGGGTGGTGTTGCCACCCGAGAGAGGGACTTCGATCCCGTTGTCGGCGAGCATGACCCGGGCCATCCGTCCTCCTCAAGAGGGGCAACGCTGCCCACGAATCGGTTTGCGACGGCTCACCCTAACGGGATGTCCGGGCTGCGTCAGGTTCCGGCCCACCGCATGGAGACTGTGGTTCCGGCCCTCCCGGTGTTGACGGTCACCTTGTCCGAGATACCCTCGATGAGTCCGATCGCCTCCGGCAGCCCAGCCTCCGCGGCGGTATCGGTCGCCTCCTGCTCGAGCGTGTCTTCCCGCAGTACGTCCACGGCCGACTGCCCGCTCGCCTGCTCCAGCGGGACGAAGTCGTGCACGTCGATGTCCAGCCCGCCGCCGCAGCGCAACTCCACCTCGACCGGTCGGGTGAGCCCATGGTGCAGGTGCGCCGCAACCGCGCGACCGCAGGCTTCACCGGTTGCCAGCCGGATGTCGTCGAGGATGTCCTCGCCGATCCCGTTCAGCCGTCCCAGCGCCACCGCCACCAGGCGAACCACCCGTACGTGCGAGGGGTCGGGCTTGATTGCCAGCGTGACTGTCGACATCGAAGCTGACACCGCCGGGGACATGGGGTCGGATCAGTTCTCCGCGACGGCCTCGGCGACCGAGCCGTGGAGCGCGAACACCTTGGTCAACCCGGTGATCCGGAAGATCTTCAGCAACCGCTCCTGGGTGCACACCACCTGCAGGGTGCCGTTGTGGGCGCGCACCCGCTTGAGCCCGCCGACCAGAACGCCCAGCCCGGTCGAGTCGAGGAACTCGACCCGCTCCACGTCGACCACGATGTGGTACTTGCCAGCGTTGACCAGCTCCAGGAGTGCCTCACGCAGCTTGGGGGCGGTGTAGACGTCGATCTCGCCCGCGACCGAGACGACGGTGTGTTCACCCTCGGCCCGGGTGTCCAGAGACAGGTCCACACCCGCATTCAACCACGCAGCGAGGGTGCTGGGACTGACATCGGAACCAACGGCAGACGGGTGACAGACTCGGCGGACGTGAGGCCCGACCCGACGCAGGTGCTGCTCGAGCTGAGCCGCGCTCCCGCACGACGCGGTCGGCTGCGCCACCTGGAACGCCTCCCGGACCGGGCCAGCGAGACGGTCGACTGGCCGGGATGGGCCAACGACGTGCTCGTGGGGGCGCTACGCACGCGTGGCATCGATCGGCCGTGGAGCCACCAAGTCGAGGCGGCCGGCCTAGCCCACGGCGGTCGACATGTGGTGGTCGCCACCGGGACCGCGTCGGGCAAGTCCCTCGCCTACCTGTTGCCGGCGTTGACGGCTCTCGCGGCGCCACCACCGCGTCGGGGTCTGCGCGACCGATCGCCAACGGTGCTCTACCTCGCCCCGACCAAAGCCCTGGCGCGTGACCAGCTGGCCACCATCGCCGAGCTCGCCGCGGCCGGGTTGCCAGCCGTGCGCCCGGCGCCCGTCGACGGCGACAACGACCGCGAGGAACGTGCCTGGGCCCGTGATCACGCCAACGTCGTGCTCGCCAACCCCGACGTCTGCCATCACACGCTGCTGCCTGGTCACGCCCGGTGGGCGCGCTTCCTCGGTGGCTTGCGCTACGTCGTCGTCGACGAGTGCCACCACTACCGCGGGGTCTTCGGCTCCCACGTCGCTCAGGTATTGCGCCGGTTGCGCCGGCTGTGCGCCCATTACGACGCCGACCCGACATTCGTGCTCGCTTCGGCGACGGTGTCCGAGCCGGAGGTGACCGCGGCCCGGCTGACCGGTCTCCCAACGGTGCCGGTGACGCGGGACGGCTCACCACGCACCGGCTCCTACGTCGCGTTCTGGGAGCCGCAGCTGGTCGAGGGCGGCGGCGAGCATGGTGCACCGTCGCGTCGCTCGGCCGCCGCCGAGACCGCTGACCTGCTGAGCGATCTGGTGGTGGCCGGGGTACGGACGCTGGCGTTCGTACGATCGCGGCGGGCCGCCGAGACCGTCTCCTTGGGCGCCCAGCGGTCGCTCGGCGAGGTGGCGCCGGAGCTGGCATCCCGGGTGGCGTCGTACCGGGGTGGCTACCTGCCCGAGGACCGGCGGGCGATCGAGACCGACCTCAATCGCGGGGAGCTGTTGGGGTTGGCGGCGACCAACGCTCTTGAGCTGGGCATCGACGTGTCCGGCCTGGATGCGGTGCTGACCGTGGGCTATCCCGGCACTAGGGCGGCGCTGTGGCAGCAGTTCGGCCGAGCGGGTCGGGAGCGACAGGGGGCGCTCGGCGTGTTGGTTGCCCGCGACGATCCGCTGGACACCTTCCTCGTCAGCCACCCCGAGGCGCTGCTCGGTCGCCCGGTGGAGGCGACCGTGGTGGACCCGGACAATCCCTACGTCCTCGGACCTCACCTGTGCGCGGCCGCCGCCGAGCTACCGCTGACGGACGCCGATATCGGGCTCTTCGGCCCCCTGAGCAGCAGCGGGGTCGAGGCGCTGGAACAGGCCGGCATGCTGCGGCGGCGGCCGCGGGGATGGTTCTGGACCCGGCAGGATCGGGCCAGCGACCTTGCCGACATCAGATCAGTGGGCGGAGCTCCAGTGCAGGTCGTCCACTCCGACACCGGACGGCTCATCGGGACAGTCGATGCCGGTGCCGCGCACCGGACCGTCCACGACGGGGCCATCTATCTCCACCGTGGTGAGACCTACCTGGTCGAGCGCTTCGACGAGGAGCGCGGCGTGGCCGAGGTGCGTCGCGACGATCCCGACTACACGACCATTGCGCGAGACGTCACGTCCATCAGCGTCCAGCACACCGACCTGATGACCCCGTGGGGTGAGGCTCAGCTGTGTTTCGGCAGTGTCCGGGTGACCAACCAGGTGGTGTCGTACCTGCTGCGGCGGCTGGGGTCCGGGGAGGTCTTGGGTGAGGAGACGCTCGATCTGCCCGAGCGGACGCTGGTCACCAAGGGGGTGTGGTGGACCCTCAGCGAGGAGCAGATCCGGTGCAGCGGGGTGGCTCCCGTCGACGTACCGGGTGCCGCCCACGCAGCGGAGCACGCCTCGATCGGGCTGCTGCCACTCTTTGCGACCTGCGACCGGTGGGACATCGGCGGAGTCTCCACGGCACTGCACCCCGATACCGGCCAGCTGTCGGTGTTCGTGTACGACGGTCACCCGGGCGGCGCCGGCTTCGCCGAGCGCGCCTATCGGATGGCACCGGACTGGTTGCTGACCACCCGGGACGCGATCGAGGCCTGCGAATGCGAGGACGGCTGCCCGTCGTGCGTGCAGTCTCCGAAGTGCGGCAATCAGAACAACCCGCTCGACAAGACCGGTGCGGTGGCGCTGCTGACCATACTCTTGGACGCAGCACCCGTCGCCGCGCCCGCGACCGACGAGGATGCGGTGGAGGTGGTGGCTGATGGTCGTGCTGGGAATCATCTTGCTCGCGGTCGTTGCGGTGATAGCCGTGACCGCTCTGCTCGAGGGTGACGATGTCACGTCGCTCAACCTCGGAGGAGCGGACCTCGACACCACCGCTCGTTGGGTCTTCCTCGCCGGGGCGGTGAGCGTGCTCCTCCTGGTGGCGGGCGTCGCGCTGATCGTGTCGGGTCTGCGCCGGGCGCGCGCACGCCGCAAGGAGATGAAGACGCTCAAGACCGCCGCCACCACTACGTCGACGCCGCCACCGCCGGAGACTGAGGCGAGCCGGGTGCCGGTCAGCCCCCAGGACCCCGACGAGCAAACGCATTTCCAGTCGACGCCACGCGAGTAACCGAGTAAGCCACCGAGGCAGCCGGGCCGGCACGTGCTCGGCCCGGGATTGTCCATGTCTTACCCCACAGCGGCGGAGAGCGTACCTCGACCCGCACCTCGACGACCCCCTGGCTCACATCGCACGACGTGAGACGGGCGGCATTGGCCTGCGCAATCCGACTGGCTGCCACGCAGGGCTCGAATCCCCCACGTGCCGCCCCGGCACCCGCGAGAGCGGCCAGATCGGCGGCGGCCGCGGCTTGGTGCTGCGC
>JACCYJ010000258.1 GCA_013696555.1 Nocardioidaceae bacterium
AGCTGGTCGAGGTGGGTGATGTGACCATCGCGAGAATCACGACCGAGCCCGGATGGCGATGGTCGACGCACGTACGCCCATGAGTCCGCGGTCAGTGGTGCCAAGCCCGCCACCTGGGGCTGATGCTGAAGGGACAATGGGCATCCGACACAGCGACGGCCGGCAACGGGAGTACCGGCCCAACGACGCCTTCGACGTCGCGCCAGGTCACGACGGCGACATTCGACAGCGCTGGCCGCGGTCTGCACTGCGCTGACGCGATCCGCCTGGCGGCCCGCGCTAACGGGCTCTGCCTGCGGGCGGGCGTCCATGTCGGAGAGGTGGAGCTCGTGGGGGACGACGTGCGCGGGTGACGGTGCACGAGACCGCCCGGATCCTTGGCGCGGCTGGAGAAGACGAGATCCTCGTGTCAGAGCTGACTCGGGCACTTGCCGAGGCAGCCGGATTCACCTTCGAGGACCGGGGATTCCGAGCACTCAAGGGGCTGGACGGCGACTGGCGACTCGCTGCCCTGACAGACCCAGAGAAGACACACCCGGGACCCGGATGATCCTCTGGCTGGCCCTCGTGACAGGTGGTGCGTAACGGCCAGCTGTCACTGCTCTTCGGGCGCGCGTTGCTCGGGCAGGCCCCCGGACAGCAGCGCCCGTACCTCCGGCTCGCGGTAGCGACGGTGGCCGCCGAGCGTGCGAATCGAGCTGAGCTTGCCTGCCTTGGCCCATCGGGTGACCGTCTTGGGGTCGACGCGGAACATCGCGGCGACCTCGGCCGGGGTCAGCAGGGTTTCCGCCTCGGAGTCTTGAGAGTTCATCTGTACGCCTCCGCGCATCACCGATGGAATCCTGCTTGGGTCGAACCTAGCGCGCGCGCTGCCTTTCTGGCGCGTGACATGAAACTTCCCGCGAGGGCGTCTCAGGCGCCGTCGAAGTGGTCATAATCGGGAGATGGCACCCCAGGAAGGGTCATAACCGTGACCGACCCTTACGTCGGTGGGGTGTTCGCCCGTCACACCGGCCATGAACAGGTGGTTTACTGCTTCGACGAAACCAGCGGGCTCAAGGCGATCATCGCCTTGTACTCCACGGCGCTCGGCCCCGGTCTCGGTGGCACCCGGTTCTATCCGTACGCCTCCGAGGACGACGCTCTCGCGGACGTGCTGAACCTCTCCAAGCAGATGGCGTACAAGGCCGCCCTGGCCGGTCTCGATCTCGGTGGTGGCAAGGCGGTCATCATCGGCGATCCCAAGCAACACAAGTCGGAGGCGTTGCTGCTCGCCTACGGGAGATTCGTCCAGTCGCTGGGCGGCCGCTATCTGACCGCCTGCGACGTCGGCACGTACCCCCAGGACATGGACATCGTTGCCAGGGAGTCCGACTTCGTGACCGGGCGCAGCCGCAAGTACGGCGGTGCCGGCGACTCCTCGGTGCTCACATCGTTCGGCGTCTTCCACGGCATGCGCGCCGCGGCCGAGGTCGTCTGGGGAGTGCCCAGTGTGCGGGGGCGTCGCGTCGGTGTCTCCGGAGTCGGCAAGGTCGGCCGACAGCTGGTGGGCCAGCTGCTCGGTCACGGCGCTCGGGTCGTGGTGAGTGATGTCGATCCGGACGCGGTGGCCGCGGTGAGCGCCCGCCATCCCGAGGTCGATGTGGTCGCTGACAACGAGGCGCTCGTCGGCTCCGATCTCGACATCTTCTCCCCCTGTGCTCTCGGTGGAGCCCTGAACGACGAAGTGGTCAAGATCCTCTCTGCGCGGGTCGTGTGCGGCGCGGCCAATAATCAACTCGGCCACGACGGAGTCGAGAAGATGTTGGCGGAGCGGGGAATCGTCTACGCGCCCGACTACTGCGTGAACTCCGGTGGGCTCATCCAAGTCGCCGACGAGCGCGCGGGCTTCTCGTTCGAGCGAGCACAGACGCGGGCCGCCGGCATTTTCGACACGACGCGCAGCGTCTTGCGGCAGGCGAGCATCGACAGCGTTCCGCCGTCGGTCGCGGCTGACCGGATCGCCGAGCGACGGATGGCCGAAGCCGGCCGATCGCGCTCGGTGTGGTTGCCTCGCTAACCACTCTGGTCGCTCAGCTGGCTGTCGACTCCGAGTCGTCGTAGCGGGAGTATGGCTCGCTCTCGTCAGCGTCGGAGTCGGCCTCGCCGGAGATGTCGGGAACAGCAGCGCCGCCATGCAGCTCGCGCTGCAGCTGGCTGAAGTCCGTGTCCAGATTACGGTACTTCAACTCTCGGGCCACCTTCGTCTGCTTGGCCTTCGCTCGGCCGCGCCCCATAGGGTCGACCCCCTCGCACAGGTTCAGCCGGGTGGCTCGCGACGATCACCCGGGCGCGTCAGTCATATCGTGAGGACAACGGTACCTGGCGGTCGTCGCACCGCGCACACCGACTGACGGGTTTCGCTTCAGGCGTACGACCCGTGCAGGGTCACCCTGGTGCCAGGGTCCTCAGACACCTCACCGCAGACCCACGCTGCGACCTCGCGTTCAGCAAGGGTTTCCAGGACTTTCCCGACCGCCTCAGCGGCCACCACGGCCGTCATCCCGACACCCATATTGAAGGTAGCCTCCTGCTCGGCGAGCTCCAGCCGCCCGAGCTCGCCGAGCAGGGTGAACACCGGTTGTGGGTGCCACGTCGACCGGTCAACCCTGGCGGACACGTTCGGCGGGAGCACCCGGGCGAGGTTGGCCGCGAGTCCCCCACCGGTCACATGCGCCATCGCGTGCACCCCCCCGGTCCGCGCTAACGCCAGGCACGCCGGGGCATAGATCCGCGTCGGCTCGAGCAGCTCCTCACCCAGCGACCGGGCCAGCTCCGGTACCTCTCGATCCAGCGACCAGCGGGCTCGGTCGAGTAGCACGTGACGCACCAACGAGTAGCCGTTGGAGTGCAGACCCGAGGACGCCATCGCGATGACCATGTCACCGGCCCGTACCCGCTCGGGTCCCAGCAGCTCGGCGGCCTCGACCACCCCCGTAGTCGAACCGGCCAGGTCATACTGATCGGGCTCGAGCAGACCAGGGTGCTCGGCGGTCTCGCCCCCGATGAGTGCGCAGCCCGCCTCGATACAGGCCCGCGCGATACCCCCGACAATGGCAGCGATGCGCTCGGGGGCGACTCGGCCGCAGGCGATGTAGTCGGTGAGGAACAGCGGCTCGGCGCCGCAGACGACCAGGTCGTCCACCAGCATGCCGACCAGGTCGTAGCCGATGGTGTCGTGGACACCCATCCGCTGCGCGATGACGACCTTGGTGCCCACGCCGTCGGCGGAGGTCGCGAGCAGCGGTCGGGCGTACGCCTTGAACGCACTCGCGTCGAAAAGCCCCACGTATCCGCCGATACCGCCCAGCACCTCGGGTCGCCTTGCCTTTTCGACCCAGCCCCGCATGAGCTCGACGGCTCGGTCACCGGCTTCGATCGACACACCGGCGGCGGCGTAGCTCACCTCTGGTGACGTCGGCATCAGCGGCTCACGGCCGACTGAGCGCGTCCGCCGCGCCACCGCCGACGACGACCGTCGGCAGCCTGTCGGGATCGCTGCGCGCGCCGCCCGGCTGCTCCAGCAGGTGCTTGCCAAGCTGGTCCTCGGCGGGCAACGGGACCGGGTACTCACCGTCGAAGCAGGCCCGGCACAGTCGATCCGCCGGCACTGCAGTTGCCGCCACCAGCAAGTCCAACGAGACGTACGCCAGCGAGTCGGCGCCGATGGAGCGGCAGATCTCGTCGACCGACAAGCCGTTGGCGATGAGCTCGGCCCGGCTGGCGAAGTCGATGCCGTAGAAGCACGGCCACTTCACGGGCGGGCTGGAGATGCGGACATGCACCTCGCGCGCTCCGGCTTCGCGCAGCATCCGGACCTGCGCCCGCTGGGTGTTGCCGCGGATGATGGAGTCATCGACCACGACGAGCCGTTTGCCCTCGATAACGTCGCGGAGGGCGTTCAGCTTGAGCCGGATGCCCAGCTGGCGGATCGTCTGACTGGGCTGGATGAAGGTCCGCCCGACGTAGGAGTTCTTCACGAACCCCTGCCCGTACGGGATCCCGCTCTCCTCGGCGTAGCCGATCGCCGCAGGTGTCCCGGACTCGGGGACCGGAATCACCAGGTCGGCGTCCACGGGGTGCTCGCGGGCCAGGCGACGCCCCACATCGACGCGGACCGAGTGCACCCGGCGATCGGAGATGAGCGTGTCGGGTCGGGCCAAGTAGACGAACTCGAAGAGGCAGCCCTTCGGGTCCGGGTCGGCGAAGCGTTCACTGCGCAGCCCGTGCTCATCGATCGCGACGAGCTCCCCGGGATCGATCTCGCGGATGTAGGACGCGCCGACGATGTCGAGGGCTGCCGTCTCGCTGGCGACCACCCAGCCGCGTTCGAGTCGGCCCAGGACCAGTGGCCGGATGCCCTGCGGGTCGCGCGCGGCGTACAGCGTGCCCTGGTCCATGAACACCAGCGAGAACGCTCCCCGCAGGGCGCGCAACACCTCGAGCGAGGCGGCCTCAACGCTGCGGTCCGGGTACGACGCGAGTAGTGCGGTGATGACCCCGGTGTCTGTCGTGGCGATGTCATGGACCCGGGTGGCGAGGTCCAGCTCACCGGCATCCGCGGCTCGCTTGGCGACCAGCGCGGCGACGTCGCGCGTGTTGGTCAGGTTGCCGTTGTGCGCCATCGCGACCGAACCGGTGGCGGTCGGGCGGAACGTCGGCTGCGCGTTCTCCCAGACGCTGGCGCCGGTCGTGGAGTACCGGGTGTGACCCACGGCAAGGTGCCCCCGCAGGGAGTTGAGCGTCGGCTCGTCGAACACCTGCGAGACCAGGCCCATGTCCTTGTAGACCAGGATCTGCGACCCGTTGCTCACTGCGATGCCAGCCGACTCCTGACCGCGGTGTTGCAGCGCGTAGAGCCCGAAGTAGGCGAGCTTGGCGACCTCCTCGCCCGGTGCCCACACCCCGAAGACGCCACAGGAGTCCTGCGGGCCGAGATCGGAGGGGTCGAGGTCGTGCGTCAGGCGTCCGTCGGAGCGAGGCACCGCAACATTCTAAGGGAGGCGCTCGGACAACCGAGCTCCGCCAGGCGAACTACTGGCATTCGAGCCCGTCACACGACTTGAGGCTCCGCAACCAACCATCCAGTCGCTCTTGCCGACGGGACAGGCCGGGATCGTTTGCCCGGTTGGTCTCCTCGAACGGATCGGCTCTGAGGTTGTACATCTCGACACCCCCGGACTGGCGGTACTCGACGTACTTCCACCCGGTGGGGGTGACGAGACCCCGCAGCACCCAGGTGACCTTCCCGGTAGCGGCCGGATCGTTCGGCCGCGATATCTGCTGCTCGCTTAAATGATCGCGCTGCGTGACTTCGAGTAGCTGGGCCCGCCTGGTCGATTGCGTTCCGTCGACCAATGGCAACAGCGACCGGCCATCCATCACCGGCTCCCGTTGGTCGCGCCACTGCTTGGACATTGTCAAGATCGTGGGCGCAATATCTTGCAGGCCGACCAGACCTCGATATTCCGAGCCGGGGACAAGCCCCGGTCCACGAACAATGAGCGGCACATGCGCGGAGGGTTCGTAGGCCGAGCTCTTGCCGCGAGAGATTCGGTGCTGCCCCTGGATGTAACCGTTATCGGATGCCAGGATGAAGTACGTGTCGTCAAGCTCGCCCAAGCTGGCGACCTTGGCGATGGTCGCCGCGATCTCGTCATCGACGCTTCGCAAGGCTTCTCGGCGTTGCACCAGATTCTCACTGGACCCTGCTATTTCGCGTCTTGTCAGGAGTGGGTTGTCCTGCACACCTGACTGTTTGTCCGACACGTCCGCTTCGTTGTATGACAAATCGTTCGGGGTCACCGGGCCCGTGTAGGTGTCGCGGTACAGCGGCTCCACGTACGGATTCCTCTTGAACTGATCGTCGGGATCACGCGGGATACCGTTGTGCGGTGCGACGAACGACAGGTACAGCATGAAGGGTTCGGGTCCCGCACCCTGGTCGTCGAGGAACTCACGAGCCAGCCGGCCATAGAGTCGCGACGAGTACTCACCAGGGAAGTCGACCAGCGCACCGTCGATGTTTAGCGTCTGGTTCAAGTAGTTGTACGTGCCCGGCTCCACGGGCACCCTCCAGGCATCCCAGCCTGGTGGCACGTACCGTCGCCCTCGATAGGTGTCGGCATAATCGTTGAGGTACTTGCCCACCAGGGCGGTGGAGTAGTCGTCGTTGATCCATGTGGCGAAGGTCTGCGGGTCATTGAAGATCTCGAATCCGCCCAATGGGTCGACATTTCCCAGAACCCGATGGTTGTGCGGGTAGTTGCCCGTCAGAATGCTGGCGCGGGCCGGACAACACAATGGGAATGCGCTATAGGCCCGGGTGAACGTCACCCCTTGCTCGCGAAGCAGGCTCTGCACGTTCGGCATGTACTCGACGTCTTCGGCGGTGGCGTCGTCCAAGAGGAAGAAGACGATGTTTTTACCTTCGACGGCAAGGCGTGCCCGGTTCTCCGTCGTTTCCTCGGCAGCCAACGTCGAACCCGCGCTCAAGACAGC
>JACCYJ010000280.1 GCA_013696555.1 Nocardioidaceae bacterium
GGCGACCGCCTGCGGCAGCTCGTCGGATCGGACGAGCCGGTAGCGGAGAGCCAGCAGTCGCAAGTGCGACTCGAACCTCGCCACAGCGTGGGCGGCCACGATCTCGCGCGCGGGATCGCCCTCCCGCCCGGCGAGCGCGTGGTACACGAGAATGAGGCCTGCTCGACGTCCCGTGAGCCGCATCAGGAAGAGCAGCGTTCGAGCAACGACGAGCCGGGTCACGAGGCGAAGCGCGCTCACGTCGCCGTGCTCATCTCAGCCGAGCAACCCGTCGTCGATCAGGTCGAGGGTGTGGCGGGGCAGGAAGGCGACGTTGTCCAGACCGGCGAGGCCCTCCACCATCGCCCTGTAGATCAGATGATCGGTCTTCCGGTCGACGTGGACGAGAAACGAGGTCTCTGGGCCTGTATGCGGGCGGCGCACGAGCCGGGCGAGCTGATCCGACCGCTTGTACGCGGAGCTCACGTAGACGATCCTCACGGAGGCATCTTCGCCAAATGAGCGGAACACGCGAGCCGCGGCCCGAGGTGAGCCTCGTGATGCCCGTCTGGAGCCCCAACCGCGCGTGGCTCAGAGAGGCCGTCGCGAGCGCCCTCGGTCAGGAAGCATGCGAACTCGAGCTCGTCCTCGTCGACGACGGCTGCGAGCCCCCCGTCGCCGACCTCCTCGACGGGCTCGAGGACTGGCGGATGCAGATCTTGCGCGTGCCCCATGGCGGGGCTTCGCGGGCGCGGAACGCCGGTCTCGCCCACGCGCGCGGCCAGTTCGTGCGCTTTGTGGACGCCGACGACGTGCTCGTCAGAGACAGCACCGCTCACCTGCTCGGAATCGCCCGCTCCTGCGAGCGGGTGATCGCCTACGGCGCGACGGCGGTGTGCTCGGCCGACCTGCACCAGCTCGGCACGATCACGACCGCAGTCCAGGGTCAGGTGGCCGTGGCGTGCCTCCTTAACCGCTTCGCGACGACGATCCACTCGCTGCTCTTCCCACGGAGCCTCCTGGAGGAGATCGGACAATGGGAGCCGTCGCTCGTCGTCTCGGAGGACTGGGACTATGCGCTGCGCGCGTTCGAGAAGGCTGAGGTCCGCGGTGACGGCCGCATCGCGACCCTCTACCGCACGCACGAGCGCATGAGCAGCAAGAACGTGCTCGAGGGGATCCGGGGCTACAGGCTCGTCGTCGAGCGGTACTTCCAGCGTCATCCGGGCGAGCGAGGCGGAAGGCTGGAGCGACGCGTGCTGGCCGGCTACCACGTGTTCGCGGCGGTGCAGTACGCGACGAGACTCCGGAACCAGCGCAAGGCTCTCGGTCACCTGAGACGTGCGCTCGCGCGAGATCCGCTCGCCACGGCCGGAACGCTCGCGCGGGCAACGGCCACCGCCGCGGCAGGCGCTGCACCCGGTCTTCTCCGGCGCGCCAGAGGCGGGAGCGGATGAAACGCCTCGTGAGACAGGACGCGGTCGTCCTCGACGCCACGGCCGCAACGCTCGCGCTCGTCGTCCCGCGGTACTCGCAGCGGCCATTCTGGTTCGACGAGCTCGTCAGGGATGCGCGCGTCGTGCGCAGCTACGCCCTCGCGACTCGCTTCGGCCGCGTCGCCGTACTTCCTCGCGCGTGCGATCGAGGAGGATTGAGCGCGCGACTGGGCTCTACCACCCGCATGGAGCGCGTGCTGCCGAACCACTCCGCGTAGTAGAGCGGCAAGGGGAGCGACCCCCTGCCGGCCGCTCGCGAGCGCGCGACACAGATTCGACGTGACTGCTCGGCCGTCAATCGCCGGCCGGACTTTCCGGCGCGAGCCCAGTCAGGCCGAAGAGCGCGAGGATCTCTTCCGCACGCGCCTTCTGCGCGTCGGTGATCGTGACGCGTGCGAGGCGTGGAAACGCTGCCGTGGCCGAGCGCTTTTCCACAGCCGCGAGCGCCCCGCTGCCGTCGCGGGCGAGATATGCGAAGAGCGGGTCGAGCTCCAGTTCCGGCTGCGTTGCGAGCCGGCCGAAGTCGACGCGATGGACATCGAGGGC
>JACCYJ010000297.1 GCA_013696555.1 Nocardioidaceae bacterium
GTGCTGGACACGTCGCGAGCGTAGTGGTGGGCTCGTAACACGAACGAAACACCGAGGACACGGTCGAGTAACCGCCCCCGGTTACCGTCGCATTACTCCCCAGCCCGTTCCGCCCAGAGACAACCCAGATCCAAGGAGAGTCCGTGTTTGCCACCGCCGACGAGCTGTTGTCGTACATCAGAGACGAGGACGTGGAGTTCGTCGACGTCCGCTTCTGTGACCTGCCGGGCATCATGCAGCACTTCACGGTGCCGGTGTCGTCATTCGGCGCGGCTGTCTTCGACGAGGGGCTGATGTTCGACGGCTCCTCGATCCGCGGGTTCCAGGCGATCCACGAGTCCGACATGGCGCTGTTCCCCGACCCGACGACGGCGTTCCTCGATACGTTCCGTCGCGACAAGACGCTCGTGGTCAACTTCTTCATTCATGATCCGCTCACCGGGGAGGCGTACTCGCGCGACCCGCGCAACGTTGCCCGCAAGGCCGAGGCCTACTTGGCCGGTACCGGCATCGGCGACACGGCGTACTTCGCCCCGGAGGCGGAGTTCTACGTCTTCGACAACGTACGTTTCGCCACGCGCGAGCACGAGGGCTACTACCACATCGACTCGGCAGCGGCGGCGTGGAACACCGGGGCGGAGGGCACCGACAACCGCGGCTACAAGGTCCGCTACAAGGGCGGCTACTTCCCGGTCCCGCCGTACGACCACTTCGCCGACCTGCGCGCGGAGATGACCCGGGAGCTGGAGGCGTCGGGCCTCGTGGTCGAGCGCCAGCATCACGAGGTGGGCACCGCCGGTCAGGCGGAGATCAACTACCGCTTCGGCACGCTGCTCACGGCGGCGGACAACCTGATGAAGTTCAAGTACATCGTCAAGAACGTCGCCTGGGCAGAGGGCAAGACCGCGACATTCATGCCGAAGCCGATCTTCGGCGACAACGGGTCCGGCATGCACTGCCATCAGTCGCTGTGGGCGGGGGGTGAGCCGCTGTTCTTCGACGAGACCGGCTATGCCGGGCTGTCGGACTCCGCGCGCTACTACATCGGCGGCATCCTGGAGCATGCGCCGTCGCTGCTGGCGTTTACCAACCCGACGGTCAACTCCTACCACCGGCTGGTGCCCGGCTTCGAGGCACCGGTCAACCTCGTCTACAGCCAGCGCAACCGCTCGGCGTGCATCCGCATCCCCATCACCGGGTCGAATCCGCGCGCGAAGCGAATCGAGTTCCGCTGCCCCGACCCGTCGAGCAACCCCTACCTTGCGTTCTCAGCAATGCTTCTTGCCGGCATCGACGGGATCAAGAACAAGATCGAGCCACCGGAGCCCATCGACAAAGACCTGTACGAGCTGCCGCCGGACGAGCATGCAGACGTGGCGACCGTGCCGGGTTCGCTCGACTCGGTCATTGACACGCTCGAGGCCGACCACGAGTTCCTGCTGGCCGGGGACGTCTTCACCCCGGATCTCATCGAAACCTGGATCGACTTCAAGCGCGAGCACGAGATCGCACCGATCGCGCTGCGCCCGCACCCGCATGAGTTCGAGCTGTACTACGACATCTAAGATTTCGTAGAACCCGAAACGGCCCCTGACCTGCGGAAACGCAGGATCGGGGGCCGTTCTCGTTGGCTCCAAGCGGCCGAAATTCCGCAGGGATTCCGCAGGAGATTGACCCGCCGCACTGTTAGAGCCGACAGGACCCACCGTCAGGAGCAGGTCACACCGGCTCTCGAAAGCTCCCAGGGTCAGGAGCATTTGCGGTGAAATGACTGTGAGGATCGCGTTCGCAGCCTGATGGTGGTGGGCTGTGGGTTGGTGACCGCGGGTGTGACCCATGAAATGACTGGCGTTCTTGCCTTTGCTGCGACTTGTCCGCTCGTGGTTGCTGGCCCCGGCCCGGTTGGAGGAGCTGGCCCGATCAGGAGCTTGACCGCCCGGCGTTAGCAGCGCCTGGCGTGTCTCATCACAGTCCTGCCGACCCTCCGTCCCGGACCGGAACCACGTCCCACATCCGGCGAAGGAGAGAACGCATGACCAGTCTGACCGATCTACGTGAGGTGGTCGATGTCGTCATCGGCGTCGACACCCACGTCCATACCCACTCAGCCGCCGCGATCGACGCGGCTACTGGTGGTGTCCTGGCGGAGATCACCGTCGAAGCAACGGCCGAGGGCTACGCCGCTCTGGTGGAGTTCGCCGATGAACACGCCACCTTGCGGGCCTGGGCCATCGAGGGGACCGGTGGTCATGGTGCCGGTCTGAGCCGTCATCTGATGGACCGCCAAGAGATCGTGGTCGAGCTCGACAGACCCAAAAGGGCCAAGCGGCGCAACGGCGCGAAGTCCGACCCGCTCGATGCGATCCGTGGCAGCACGTGAGGCGTTGGCGCGGACCCGGCTCGGGACCCCACGCAGCGGTGGGGACCGGCAAGCGCTCTCGGTGCTGCTGACGGCCCGCCGCTCAGCAGTGCACGCCGCCACCGAAGCTCAGCAGCAGGTCTTCAGTCTGGTCATCGCCGCACCCGAGCCCATCCGCGCCCGGTTCCGCGGCAAGAAGCTGCCAGGCATGCTCGCCACAGCAGCAGCCCTGCGGGTCCACCCTTCCTGGGACCTCGAGACCACCACCACCGTGATGGCGTTGCGGTCCTTGGCGCGTCGCGCTCGCGCACTGACCAAGGAGGCAGTCGAGCATCAGAAGACGATCCTGGCCATCGTGCGTTCGTGGCGGCCCGATCTGCTCGAGGAGCTCGGTGTCGGTCCGATCGTGGCCGCGACCGTGCTGTGTGCCTGGTCCCACCACGGCCGGATCCACTCCGAGGCCGCGTTCGCGATGCT
>JACCYJ010000005.1 GCA_013696555.1 Nocardioidaceae bacterium
CAGCGCCGTATCCTCACCCACATCGCGATCACCCGACCGCGCCAGGCAGCCGCATGAACGAGGCCACCCCGCTCAAAGTCGAAGAGCCGGATACGCTGGCGCGCGGTCGGTGGTCACCTCCACCGGCACCGCCCCGGTGGCCAGCGTCCGGGTGAAGAACACCCGTGCGCGGTCAGATCTCGTCTGCCGGACAGCCACACGTCGATGACCTGCCCGTACTGGTCGACCGCCCGGTAGAGGTACGTCCAGCGACCGTTGACCTTGACGTAGGTCTCGTCGACGAACCAGCGGTCACCCAGGAGGTGTCGAGTAGGACGTGCCGCTTCGACGAACTCCGGTGTGAACCGTTGGACCCACCACTAGATCGTGACGTGATCGACCGTGGACACCACGCTCAGCGAGCAGCTCCTCGACGTCACGGTAGGACAAGCCGTACCGCAGGTACCACCGAACCGCCACCGAGATCACCTCACGAGGGAACCGGAAACCAACGAACGCGGAGGCCGAGGACAAGCTCATGACACCAGTCTCGTGCCCGACCCGATCGAGCAGCAACGCAACAGTGCCCACCGAGAATACTTGGAACCGGTCCAACCACGGTGACAGAGACGGGTGACTCAGCCGGAACCGCGCCACCGCACTAGGGTCCACACCGCGCTGCGGGATGAGTGAACCGGGTACGGCCCCAAGGGCAAGCAGCAGCAAGAGCAGCAACGCCGTGCGCATCGACGTGAGTTTCCGCGATGGCCAGCGGCCAAGCTCGCGCCGCGACAGCTCGGGCGTGCCCTCGCCCAGGATCTGCGCCGTCTGCAGTGACGGGCCCGGTTCGGCCGTACCGTTCACCACGTCTCCTCCCGGGTCGCCCAGCTCATCGGAGACTGCCGGTCGTAACCGCGGGGGTCGAGGGGCAAGGTCACACCGCCGTGGTGAAGCCGGGGATCCAAACACGCATCTGGGCGACCAAGACGTCCCACCAGCCGGTGAGCAGCAGGAGACCGACGGTGATGAGCATGACGCCGCCGAGGCGGCTGAACCAAATCTGGTGACGGCGCAGCCAGGCCGTGGCCCGCACCATCCGCTGGAAGGTGAGGGCTGCGGCGATGAAGGGCACACCGAGTCCGAGGCAGTAGGCGAATGTCAGCATCGCCCCGCGTCCCGCGCTGGCCTCGTCCAGCGACAGGGCGAGCACGGCGGTCAGGGTAGGCCCCAGGCACGGGGTCCAGCCGAGCCCGAACAGCACCCCGAGCAGCGGTGCGGCGGCCACGCCGACGTCAGGTACCCGGTGGACGCGAGCTTCACGTTGCAGAAAGGGCACCGCGCCGAGGAAGGCCAGCCCCATTACGATCACGACCGAGCCGAGGACCACGCCGAGGGTCCGTTGATTGGTCAAGAACCAGGTGCCGACCGCTCCCATGAGGGTGCCAAGCGAGACGAAGACAAACGAGAACCCGAGCACGAACAGAACTGTCCCGGCCAGCATCCTGCCCCGACGGCCGGCCTGCAGGTCTGCCCCGGACAGGCCGGTGACGTAGGAGATGTAGCCGGGGAGTAGCGGCACCACGCACGGGGAGAAGAAACTGACCAGTCCGGCGATGAGCGCCACCGGCACGGCAAGAACCAACGAGCCGGAGTACGCGGTGGCGCCGAACCAATCACCCATCGACGCCCTCCTGTACGTCGGTCACCACATCGATGAAGGTCTCGGCGGTCTGCTTGTCGAGCATCCGTACGGCGACGCGACCATCGGCGTCGATGATGTACGTGGTGGGCACGGCAGCGGCGGCGAGGCTGTTCCGAAAACCGAGCAGCTGGCTGCTGCTGGGGTCGTAAAGGCTCGGCCAGGTCACGCCGTATTGCTCCTCGAACGCCAGCGCAGCCGCACGGTTATCGCGGATGTTGATGCCAAGGAACGCAACACTTGCCGTGGGCAACCTCCGACGAGCGGCGACCAGGTCATCAACCTCCTCGCGGCACGGGACGCACCACGATCCCCACACGTTGATCAGCACGGTCTGGCCGGCGAAGTCGTCCAGCGACACCTGCTCCCCCGATAGCGTCTCGCCAGACAGGCCCGGCGCGTCAACGCGCTCACCGACGGGGACGACGGTGAGCCCGTACTTGCCTTGGACGAAGCCCCCGCTCGAGCGTTCCGCCTGCACCTGACCAGAGCAGCCCGCCAACACCAAGGTGGCGGCGGCCACGGCCGCCACGACGATCCGCAATCTTCCGTCGAAACGATTGTGGTTGAGCAGTCGTCTGAACGGTCTTCGCCTGTGCGTGGCTGCCGCGGCGGTCACTGCAGGGCTTCTAACGCATCGCGCAGCGTGGTCTCATCGATCTGGCCGACGTTTCTCAGCGTCACGGCACCGTCGGCGTCGAGGACCAACGTAATTGGCAAACCCTGGACGGTGCGCAACTGTCTGAGCAGCTCACCGTCGGGGTCGTGCAGTTGCTCGAAGCCCGCGCCGGTGAGCTTCAGAAAGTCTGCAGCGGCTTGCGGGTCGTCCTTGGTGTTCACGCCGACGAAGCGCGCCGTGTTACCGACTTCGTCAGCGACAGAGTCGAGCATCGGCATCTCTTCGCGGCACGGTCCGCACCAGCTTGCCCAGAAATTAACCACGGACACCTGACCGACCAGATCCGCGGTGTTCACGGCAGGGCCTGGTCCTAGACAATCCAGAATCAACCGGGGCAGTCCCGCCGCCGCCATGTCGCCCGTCGAGGACCGGCCGTGGGTGCAGGGGACGTCAAAGACCGGCTCGTCCAGCTTCGGCCCCTGATACACCGGCGTGGTCAGCCCACCTCGCGGTTCCTCGGCGTCGCCGGTCGACGGCGCGGCGCACGTGGCCAGCAGCAGCGACAATGACCCGGCAGCGACACCTCTGGGCCGGTGCATCCGCCCTCCCCTGTCGTCCAGCACTGAGCCGACCACCTGGCCGACGTCGTGCGGGAGTCCTGCCGACAGCGCCCCCCACGCAGATGGTGGCGTCAGCCGCCGATCGGCACTTGCCGACGATGGAGCCTACTATCCTCGATAGGAAGTGCGGGAGGGAGATCGGGTGCGGCCAACACCCCACAGGAAGTCCTTGCGCCGCTGGAGGCCAGTGGTGGTGGCGGCCGCGCTGCTCGCGTCGGGTTGCAGCCCTTCCATCGCGCCGGGAGAGGTCGAGACGACGAACCCAAGCGGGAACGTCGAGGTGTCGTTGCCCGACACCGGTTATGTGGGAACCCTGCTCGACGATGTGCCGCGGCCAGCAATGACCCTGCGGACCACCACCGGTCGCCGGTTCGACCTTCAGGGACGGCCAGCTTCAGAGGCGACCGTCCTGTTCTTCGGCTACACCCACTGCCCAGATGTCTGCCCCACGACCATGGCCGATCTCGGCGTCGCCTACAGGCAACTTCCTGGCGCCGCGCGGCGCGATGTAACCGTGGTGTTTGTCACCGAGGATCCGCGCCGGGACACACCCGGCGTGCTTCGACGGTGGCTTGAGGGCTTCGACCCGCGGTTCGTCGGCCTCATCGGCGGAGGCGAGCGGACCCGAACGATCCTGCATCAGTTGTATGTGCCTGCGAGCCGCATCAACCCCGACCCTTTACCCGCCGTTGAGCACCCACCAGGTCATCAGCATGATGCCAAGGTTGGCCCCCCACGTGGCAAGGATGACCACGGTCGCCGAGGAGAGCTTGGTGGTGGAGACGGCCTCGGCGATGACTACGGCGTCGACCACAGCGGGGTGGTCTACGTGTTCGGCCCGGACGACCAAACCCTCCTCTACACCGGCGGTGAAACCCCAAGTGACTACGCCGCCGACCTCACCCGCCTGGTCGGTTGACCGGGCGGGCATAAAGCTTGCTCGGCAGGGTCGACCAGGGCGAGAGCGACGTAAGCCCTGCAGCGCCCCTTGTGGTGAAGGCAC
Source organism: Nocardioidaceae bacterium (assembly GCA_013696555.1). Lineage (GTDB taxonomy): Bacteria > Actinomycetota > Actinomycetes > Propionibacteriales > Nocardioidaceae > JACCYJ01. The sequence continues at coordinate 3,921 of JACCYJ010000005.1, forward strand.
TCACTAGTCGAAGCGCCTGTCCTTAGAAGTCGATGGGGCACAAGCCTGCGGTCGCCGCCATGACGGCTGGGGCCGCTACCACGGCGAACGGGATGGCGATCAGGATGGCGGCCGCCAGTGCGACAAGCGCCGAGTGCGCAGCGCCCAATGGGTGCCCGGGGCCAAGGAGCCGACGCACGCGAGCCACAGATGTGCTTCCTCCGGCACCGAGTGTGGCGGCCGGAGTCGAGGCCTCGGCGAGCCGAACGAGCGCGGTGGCGATTGTCAGCCGGTCGTTGCGCCGCGCAGCGACATCATCGGCGAGCATCTCGATCAGACGGGTCGTCGCGGTGTGGGCGTCGCGAAAGGCTCGGACGCGGGGGAAGGCCCGCTGCAGAGCGGCAGTGGCTGTTAGCACAAGGTCATGCCGCTCGCGCAGGTGCGCTCGTTCGTGGGCGAGCACGGCGGCCAACTGGTCGTCGTCGAGAGCGGCCAGGACGCCGGAGGTGAGCACGATCTGTTCCCGGCGCCCTGGCAGGCAGTACGCGACTGCGGCGGAATCATCCACCACCAGAGCGTCGCAACCCTCGTGGCGGCGGGCGATCAGAGTCAGCGCATTGAGGAGGCGCCGTCGATCTCGGCCGGCGGTCACCAGGCCGACGCCGAGACAGTACCCCGTTCGAGCCAGAACGGTCACCGCCAACACCGCCCCGGTGACACTCACCCCCGCGCCGCCGGGGGTGACGTACTGGGCGCGCAACGCGGCTGTGCAGGCCGACAGCAGCGCAGCGAGGTCTCCTGTGAACGGGACCGCCGGGACTGCGAGCGCGACGCCCGCAAGCACCACCGCAATGAGGGTCGAGAGGCTCAGAGCCTGCCAGGCGAGGATCCCCAGTCGAGGAGAGCGATCCAGCCACGCGGACGAACGCAGCAGCCACGGGCCGAGCGTTGCGACGAGGACGGCGAAGGCGGCCAACGTAATCGGGGTGGTCACCGGTTGCGCGCCTTGTGTGTTGGCGCACGCGACGCCAAGGCCTCTTGGAGTCGAATCACGTCCTCGGCGGCCATCTGTTCCAGGAATCGCAACAGGGTGGCGGTCCGGTCGCTGCTGGCCGCCAGGGCCTCGCCCATGACCGCGGCATTGTGCTGCTCCAGGGTCTGCGCGGGCACGTAGTGATAGGCGCGGCCGACCATTTCGCGGGCAAGGAATCCCTTACGGTGCAGGTTGTCCATCACGGTCATCACCGTGGTGTAGGCGATCGTTCGGTCCTGGCGCAGATCCTCGAGAACCTCCCGCACGGCGACCGGACTTCGGTACGACCACAGCCGGCCCATGACCACAGACTCCAGCTGTCCCAGCGGGCGAACCACCGACCACACTCCGATCCTCATTGCCCGAAGCCCGGCAGCACCGTTTCTACGCGTCATACTAGGCGACGGATTGGGCGCTCACCGGCGGCAGCTACGGCGCTTCGCCCGTACCGGGGCAAACGCTTCTGCCTGTCGCGGCGCTGTTTTCGCTGGGGGGACTCATCGCCGGTTTGGCGGGAGGTCGCCCCCTGCCAACTCAGCGACGATCGTCCTGACAAGGTTTCATACTATTGTTTCTAGTAGAGTCTGCCGGACCTCGTCTATCCAACATGGACACTACTTGAGCTCTCGACGCCCTCGTCCAAAGCCTCCGTCTAGCGACGCGGGCGTATCCGCAATCCGCGGAAGGGGATCCTCAGCCCCGCCGGCCCAACCCCGGCCCGACGATCGAAGCGCGGAGACGGGCCGTCGCCGTCTGTGGCTGGTGCTTGTCGTCATTCTCGTTGTGGTGATCGCCCTCCTGGTGGGCACAGTCGTGACCTTGCGGATGGTCGTGGGCGAGGACGTACCGTCCGCCGGCGAACCGGTGCGGCTTGAGCACGTCCACGGGCTGGGCCTCGACCCCGCCGACGGAACGTTGTACGCCGGCACGCACTATGGCCTGATCCGCATCGGTGAGGACGGTACGACGACCCGAGTGGCTGAGCGGGTGCAGGATTTCATGGGGTTCACCGTCGTGGGTCCGGAGCACTATCTGGCCAGCGGTCACCCCGGCGCGGAGCAGGAGGGTCCGGCCAACCTCGGGCTCATCGAGAGCACCGACGGCGGACAGA
>JACCYJ010000006.1 GCA_013696555.1 Nocardioidaceae bacterium
GTCGGGGTCGTAGTCGGTCGTGTAAGCGAGCATGGCGTCGTCCGGCGACCACGCGAGATCGTCAACACCGAAGATATGGCGAGTGATCTCCCGTGGTGCTGTGTCGGCACTTGCCGGTAACACCCAGATTGCCGTGCCGTCGTCGACGTCAGCCGTGACGGCCAAGTCTGTTCCGTTCGGGGACCACCGCGCTCCGCTGGCCGACTGACCTGTCGACGTCAAAGCCTGGGCTTCCCCACCTTCGACCGTTCGAAGCCACACCCGGGTGCGGCGACTCTTGGTCTCGCCGTCCACCGTCGAGAGTGTGTAGGCAACGCGTTTCCCGTCCGGTGAGATGTGCGGGTCGCTCGGCAATGTGATGCCGTACGCGAGCGTCTCTGGGGTGAGTGGTGCGCTCAACGGCACGGGCTCAAGTCCCTTCGCTAGACCTGCTGTGGACACGGCTCGCGTCGCAGCGTAGTGCAGAATACTGTTCTGACATGAGCCATGTTGTGCACGAGGGCACGCTTGCAACTGGGTCCACATTTCTGCTGCACGTGCCAGCTCACTGGAACGGAATCCTCCTCCTCTATAGCCGCGGACTGCCGCTGCCCCTCGGGGAGGCGCCGTGGTCGGCCGACGAACCGCTGTTTGCGGGACTGCTCGCCGAGAGGTATGCGATAGCCGGCACCGGTGGCACCGGCTTCTGGCCGCTCGAGGAGACCTTCGCGAATCAGAGTGAACTACTGGACAGGTTCTCCCATCTCGTCGAGCCGCCGAAGGAGACGATCGCATGGGGCTTCTCGATCGGCGGAATCACAACCGCCGGCCTCGTCCAAGTGATGCCGGATCGCCTGTCTGCAGCCCTGCCCCTGTGCGGCAATCTCGCGGGCGCGGTCGGCGTTCACAACCGCGAGCTCGACATCGCCTTCGCGTTCAAGACGCTGCTCGCGCCCGATTCCCCGCTCGATCTGGTGAACATCTCCTCGCCGGAGCGAAACCTCGAACTCGCCACATCCATCCTCGAGGAGGCGCAGCGCAGCGAGGAGGGACGAGCGCGCCTCGCGCTCTCAGCGGCGATCGGCAACATCCCCGGGTGGTACGACCCCGCCGCGGCTGAGCCGGCAGTAGATGACTTCACTGAGCAACAGGAGCAGCAGTTTCGCTGGTACGACGAGGTCGGCATCCTCGTGTTCTTTGCCCTGCGTGCCCAAGTCGAGCGAAGGGCGGGCGGCAACCCTTCGTGGAACGTCGGCGTGGATTACCAGGCCCGGCTGGCCTCCTCGATCAACTCAGAGCAGGTCCAGGGGCTGTACCGAACCGTGGGGCTCGAGCTGGAAGCGGACCTTGCGGCCCTGGGCCGCGCTCATCGGATCGAGGCGGAGCCGGACGCAGTTCGCTACCTCGAGCAGCACATCGTCTTCTCCGGCAAGCTCCAAGGCAGACCAGTGCTTACGCTGCATACCTGCGGAGACGGACTGGTCACTCCGGACAACGAGCAGGCGTACGCCGACGTGGTGCACTGGGCAGGCGGCGGCCATCTGTTGAGACAGCTCTACCTCCGTCGTGGGGGACACTGCACACACACCACTGCAGAGGTGATCATCGCCCTGCGGGCGCTCGTGGACCGGATCGGGCTGGATCGCTGGCCCGATCTCGACCCCGACCAGCTCAACGCCGCAACGTCGGCCCTCGCACCGGAGCTCATGGTGTCGAGGAACGGGGAGATGGCCGCCCCGGCCTACTGTTCCTTCGTGCCGCCTGTCTTTCCTAGGCCGTACGACGTGCGGTCCGTGAACATCGCCGGGAACGGCCCGCCCGCAGGAGGCTAGGTGCATGAACCAGATCCCGTTACAACCTGTGGACACGGTGTCGATCACGACACTGATCGACAACGTCATCGACGTCTTCATGCCGGCGCAGGGGCCCGCCACCCGCTTCACCGACGGCTCGTCACCGAGGCGACGCTCTGCCAGCACTCTGGAGGGTGGCGAGGTTGCGGATCACCCCCGCACAGAGCATGGGTTCTCTGCGCTGGTCGAGGTCAGCAGCGGCGGCCGGAAGGCGCAGCTACTCTTCGACGCCGGGCGTACCCCCGACGGCCTTGCGCATAACATCAAAGTCCTGGGGATTGATCCCACCGGCATCGAGGCCGTGGTGCTCAGCCACGGACACTTCGACCACACGACAGGGCTCGACGGATTCACCCGCTTGCTCGGCCAGTCGAATCTGCCTGTGGTCATCCACCCCGGTTTTTGGAGTCGACGTCGTGTCACGTTTCCCGGCCGAGAGCCGTGGGAGCTACCCTCCACGAGCAGGTCGGCGCTTGAGGCTGTTGGCTTCGACATCATCGAGGACCGACAACCGTCGTTCCTGCTGCACGACTCCGTCCTGGTGACAGGCGAGGTCGACCGCACGAACGACTTCGAGCTCGGCTTCCCGTTGCAAGAAGTGCTGCTCGGACAACGGTGGGAGCCGGATCCACTGGTACTCGACGACCAGGCAGTCGTGCTGCACGTCCGCGAGCTAGGGCTGGTCGTGATAACGGGCTGTGGTCACGCCGGCGTGGTCAACACAGTCGCCTACGCGCAGCGGCTAACCGGTGTCGAGCAAGTCCACGCCATCATCGGCGGCTTCCATCTCAACGGGCCCATCTTCGAGCCGCTCATCCCCAAGGTCTGCGAGGCCTTCAAGCGCTTCGGGCCGGACGTCATCGTGCCAGCACATTGCACTGGCTGGCGGGCCACACATCAACTGGCCGCCGCCTTCCCAGAGGCGTTCGTGCCCAACAGTGTCGGCACTCGGTTCCACCTAGGAGCACCCTTGCATCAGAACGAGAATCTGCTATAAAGAAAGCCGGGCGGCTGCCCGACCGCGGCGACTAGGAGGCAGCATTATGGTTGGCCACCCGGAGCGCCGGCCGCCGGACAACCCATGGACCGCCCGCCTCCTTGCGACGCGGCTCACGCGGCGCGAGCTGTTCGCTCGTGCCGGCGTCGGCGGCGCGATGTTGGCCATGCCGAACCTGCTGGCTGCATGCAGCAGCGATACCGAGAGCAGCCCCAGCACCTCAACCGAAGAGATCGAGACGCTCGAGTGGGGTGCCACTGGCATTCGCGCGCTCGACTACGCGCACTCCTTCGACGTGCAGACCGGCGTCCCGCTGGCGATCTCGGTCGAATCCCTCCTCACCTTCGACAACGACATCCAGCTCCAACCGCTGCTCGCCGAGTCGTGGTCACAGCCTGACCCGCTCAGTTACGTCTTCCAGCTGCGTTCTGACGTCACATTCTGGGACGGCACCCCCCTCGTGCCAGAGGACGTGGTGTATTCCCTCGAGCGCCACATGGATCCCGACGTAGCCTCCGAGATGAACTACCTGTTCAGCCGGGTGAAGTCCATCGAGGTGACTGGGCCGTCAGAGGTAACAGTCCGCCTGTCGAAGCCCGACCCCTTCTTTGGCTATGGCCAGACCTTCACGTCCATCACCCCAAAGGCGTTCACTCAAGAGCTGGGCGACAAGTTCGGCCGGCCCGGGGGAACGGTCACCACCATGGGGAGCGGACCCTACAAGATCACTGAGTTCCGCGCGGACGACCTCGTGACGCTGGTGCGCAACGAGAACTACCGTGGCACTCCACCGCCGGTGCAGACCATTAACGTCAAGATGTTCAGCGACCCACAGACAATGCAGCTCGCCATGCGGTCTGGCGAGATCGACGGCACATTCCAGGTCCCTGTACCCCAGGTCGAGCAGTGGCGACAGATCCAAGGCACCACGGTCCAGTCGGCGCCTGGGTTGAACATCTTGTCTCTGTTCTTCAACGTGACCGTGGAGCCGTGGAACGACATCAACGTTCGCCGCGCCGTCGCCTACTCCCTGGATGGTGAAGGGCTGGTTCAGTCGGTGCTCGGGGGAGAGGCTCAGGTGGCCAACGCAATCGTCCCCCCGGCGCAGTGGGGCGCGCTGCTGTCCGAGGCTGAGGTCACGGCCTTCTATGACGAGCTCCCGCAGTATGGCCTGGACATGGACGAGGCCGCAGCGGCGCTGGCGCAGTCTTCGGTTCCAGACGGATTCTCCGCGGCCATCCAGTATCCGACCATCATTCCGGAGCTGGGCAAGGCGCTGCTGAGCCTTCAGGCCAACCTGAAAGAAATCAACGTCGAGCTGGACGTCAACGAGGTAACGCCAAACCAGTGGTTCGCTGACCTGCAGGCCGAGCGTTACCCGATTGGAGTCCTCGGGTATGCACCCGACTACCCCGATCCGGCCAATTACCTCTCTGTATATGTGCCGGGCAATCAGGCGCACTACGAGAACAGCGAGGTCCAGTCCCTGATAGAGGAGCAGGAGAAGTCGACAGACCCCGCGGAACGGGCGCGGATCATCCAGGATGTGTTGCGGATAGCCGTGCCCGAACTCGCCTACCTGCCCTTGTGGTGGGCCAACAGCGTGATGTCCATCAGCGACGAGCTACAGTTCCAGCCTTACTCTCCGCTCTGGTACAACCAGGTGTGGATCCAGAATCTGAGCTCGGCATAACCGGTGCCGGCAAGGACGGTAACGGCCGAGACGCTCCAGGACGGGCTGAGGCTGGGACAGCTCGCACTCGCGCCGGACGGTGAACTCCTTGCCTTTGTGGTGAGCCGTGGAGATGCGTTGACGGGCGGGATGCCAGCCAGCCGGATATGGGTCTGGTCGGGCGACGGTGGCGCGGTGCCGGTGACCGCCGATGATGGGGCGCTCAGCGCAACGCCTCGATGGTCCAGCGACGCAAGCACGATCGCGTTCCTCTCCGATCGGGAAAGTCCCGGCCTGATGTCCTTGCATCTCCTGTCCTTGCGCGGTGGCCCGACATGCGGAGTAGGTCACGTTGCCGGATCGGTGGAGCGGCTGGCATGGTCGCGGCGCGACGACGCCGTGCTCGTTGTCGCCGCCGACGTGGGATCGGACCGCGGGGGCGTGGCGACCCGAATCGACGACCCCTCGGCTTCCGCCCCCGATCCCCGGGTGATGAGAGTGGGGCAGGCTTGGCGGCGCCTCTATCGCGTAGCGGTGCCCGATGGAACGACGACCGAGGTTGGCCCGGAAGGTCTCACCGTGTGGGACTTCGATGCGAGCGACGACTGCGCCGTAGCGGTGCTCTCACATGACCCCACAGAGAGCGGTTGGTACCAGGCCTTCCTCGGCGTTATCGACCTGCGGCAGCGAACCGCTCGCCGTCTGTACACGCCGGCCTGGCAGATCGCCAACCCGCGACTCTCTCCGGATGGTGGCCGGGCCGCGTTCGTCGAGGGCATCTGCAGCGACAGGGGCTCGGAGATGGGCACGGTGAAAGTCGTCGACCTCGCATCGGGCACGGTGACCGCGCTCACCTCAGATGTCGACATAGCGAACGTCGCCTGGCGCGATGACACCCGGCTGTGGTACTTCGGGCGCCGGGGGATGGTGTCAACCTGCGGATCGATGTCCTGTGATGGCCGGATGGAAGAGATGTGGAGCGGGAAAGCCGCACTCCACGGCGGGTCGGCGAGCTCGGATGGCCATCGGCTCGGCGCGGTGGTGGAGTCGCTAAGCGCCCCTCCGGAGGTCTGCCTTCTCCAAGTGGACGAGCCAGGGCGTGGGTGGCGCTCGGTGACCAACCTCAATGCCTCGTTGGCCGACTTCGACCTGCCACCGGTCGAGCTGCTCGACTGGGTTGCTCCCGATGGCCTGCACATCCAGGGCTTGCTGGTGCGACCCCGACGTGCGGCTGACCGGCCGGCGCCGCTTGTCGTGCTCGTGCACGGCGGCCCTACCGGCTCCTGGTCGTACGCCTTCCCGTCCGGTACCCGTCATGCAGCGCTGCTGGCCGAGGCCGGATACGCCGTCTTACTGCCCAACCCGCGCGGCAGCTCCGGGCGAGGACAGGACTTCGCACAGGCCGTGGTGGGCGACCTAGGGGGTGCCGAACTCACCGACATCCTCGCTGGTGTCGACTCATGCGTTGCCGCTGGGGTCGCCGACACCGGCCGTGTCGGAATCATGGGTGCGAGCCATGGCGGCTTTATCGCGGCGTGGGCAGCGACGCAGAGCTCCCGCTTCCGCGCCAGTGTCGCCATGGCCTGCGTATCGGACTACCTCAGCCTCCACTACACGAGCAACATCGGCGGGCTAGACGACATTCTGTTCACGGGTAAGGATCGCATCACCTCCTATCTGGAGCGTTCCCCAGTGGCGTACGCCAGCAAGTGCACGACTCCGATACTCATCCTCCACGGCGAGGAGGACCGCTGCTGTCCGCTCGGCCAGGCTCAAGAGTTGTACGGAGCTCTGGTGGAGGCGGGTGTAGAAAGCGAGTTGGTGGTGTATCCGCGTGAGGGCCACGGCTGGGTGGAACGCGAACACCAGCTCGACCTCTGGCGCCGGATCGTGGCCTGGTTCGACCGCCACCTTGGAAGCGACCCATGAATCGACGAAACCTTGCGCTCTTCATCGCCCGGCGCCTCATAGCGGCCGCGGTTCTGCTCGTGATCATGTCCGGCGCGGTGTTCGGCCTTCTGTACGCAACACCGGGCAGCGCAGAGCAGGTCCTGCTCGGGACACGTGTTGCCAACGAGGAAACCCGAGAGAACATCCGCCAGCGCTACAACCTCGACGAGCCCCTGCCGACGCAGTACTGGTTGTGGGCCGAGGATGCGATCCGCCTGGACTTCGGGGAGTCAATTCGAACCGGGGAGCCGGTGCTGGTCGCGATAAGGGACCGCGCCAGCCTCAGTTTGCGCCTCGGCGCTTACGGCTTCGTCGTAGCCTTCGTGGCGGGCATCGGATTGGGGGTCCTGGCTGCGCTGAAGAACAGGTCCGGAGTCGACCGCGCAGTGGTGTCCTTGTCCGTGGTCGGCGCAAGCTCGCCCGCGTTCGTGACCGGCGTGTTCTTTCTGTACGTCTTCGCCGTCCTTCTCGGCTGGTTTCCCGCCTTCGGGCAGGGAGAAGGACTAGCGGACCAGCTGTGGCACCTCACGTTGCCCGCTCTCACGCTTGCCTTCGGCGCAGCTGCTCTGCTGATCAGGTTCACTCGCGCGGGCATGATCACCGCACTGGAGCAGGACTACGTCACGTTCGCCAGGGCCCGCGGCGTCTCAGAACCGCGCGTGCTGTTCGGTTACGCACTCCGAAACGCCATGATCCCCGTCGTGACGGCCTCTACGGTGCTGCTGGCAGCCACGCTCACCGGCGCTGTCCTGATCGAGGTAACCTTCGCGCTGCCCGGGCTCGGGGCGTTGTTGGTGGACTCTGTCGCGTTCAAGGACGTCCTCATGGTGCAGGGGCTCACCATGCTGCTCGCGGCGGTCGCCGTCCTGACCAATCTGCTCACCGACATCCTCTACCTATTCGTGGATCCGCGGATCCGCTACACCCGGGTGGCGCCGTGACGTCACTCGTGGTGGGCCCAAGGGCCCAGGTGGGCCGAAGGCTGCTGCGGTCCTCTCCACTGACGGTGACGGTGTCGTTCGTCTTCGTTGGGCTCCTTATCTTTCTGGCGTTATTCGGCCCTCTCCTCGCACCGCACGGGCCAGAGAGCCTGAACCTTGCCACCGGGCTGACCACCCCCAACGGTGAGTTCTGGTTCGGCACCGACGATCTCGGACGCGACGTGTTCTCGCGGACCATCTACGGGGTGCGCTACGCGCTTTTCGGTCCGGTACTGATCGTGGTGGGCGCGTTCGTCATCGGCAACGTACTCGGGTTGGCGGCGGGGTATCGCGGAGGCTTGCTCGACGCGTCCATCATGCGTTGGGTTGACCTGATGTACGCCGTCCCAGGACTGCTGGTGACGATCGTGCTGATCGGAGTATTGGGCGCGAGCTATCTCCTCGCGGTCGTCGTGCTGGTGGTGCTGACGTCCCCCTTCGACACCCGCATCATCCGCGGGGTGACGCTCGAGCAGCGTTCGCTGCCCTATGTCGAGGCCGCGCGTACGCTGGGTCTGCCGGTCCGGGCGATCCTCTTCCGCCACATTTTTCCCAATATTCTCCCGATATCGTTCGCGAACGCCTTCCTCAACTTCGCGTTCTCACTGGTGGCGCTTTCGGCGTTGTCGTTCCTAGGGCTGGGCATCGGGCCGGGCACGGCTGACTGGGGACGGATGCTCTCCGAGAGCCGGCTGCTGCTCTTCGACAACCCCGTTGCGGCGCTGGCTCCCGGAGGGATGATCGTGCTCACCGCGACGAGCATGAACCTGATAGGGGACTGGCTGTACGACCGGTTAGCAGACCGTGGAAGAGCTCGATGAGCAGCAACGCCGAACCGCTTCGCGGTGTGGACGCGAACGGCAGCCTCCTGACGGCAGTCGGCTTGGCCATTCACAGCCGGATTGGAGGCGACCAACGCACAATTGTCACGAACTTGGACTTGTCTCTCAATGAAGCGGAGACGGTCGGCATCGTTGGCGAGTCCGGCAGCGGAAAGTCGATGACCGCACGCGCACTCGTGGGCCTGCTGCCCACCGGACTGTCGGCTCGTGGCGAGGTGCGGCTCGATGGCAGCAACCTATTGGAGATGTCACAGCGGGCGTTGAGCCGGATTCGCGGCTCGGAGATCGCGTTGGTCCTGCAGGATCCGTTCACGATGCTCAACCCGGTGACGCGTTGTGGGGACCAGGTCGCCGATGGGTTGGTGGACGCCCGCGGCAGGCGGCTCGGGCGTCGGACGCGCCGGGAAGAGGCGGCGCGGCGCCTGGCCGAGGTCGGAATTCCGGAGACGGTCGACCGCTATCCCTTCGAGCTCTCCGGGGGTATGCGGCAGCGGGTCGCGATCGCGGCCGCGCTCGCCGGGGACCCGCGCGTTCTCATCGCAGATGAGCCGTCGACCGCGCTCGACGTCACCACCCAAGGCGAAATCCTCGCCTTGCTGAAGTCCCTGCAAACGTCCAGGTCGATGGCACTCCTGCTCATCACCCACGACCTGCGGGTCGCGTTCTCGACATGTGACCGCATCTACGTGCTCTACGCGGGGTCGCTCCTCGAGGTGGGGGATGCGTCGGCCGTAGAGGCCGAGCCACTGCACCCTTACACCTTGGGTTTGCTGCTGTCCGAGCCACCGGCGGATCGCCGGTTGACGGAGCTGGTCGCTATCCCGGGGAGCGTGCCCGCCGCCGATGACGTGGCCACTATCTGTCCACTGGCACCACGCTGTCAGTGGGCACAGCCGAAGTGCGAGGTCACCAACCCGCCGCTGAAGCCAGTGGGTGCCGAACGGCTGTCGGCGTGTCTGCGAATTGACGAGATCAGAGCGGAGATGCGCAGCCTGCGCCACCACGCCGAGCGCCCGGCAGTCGTGCACCACCCGGCCGAGGCCTCCGTGCCACTTGTGAGCGTGGACAACCTCCAAAAGACCTTCGCGGACGCGTCGACGCGTCGCGGCAGTGCGCCGGTGATCGCGCTGGGGGGAGTCTCCCTGACTGTCGGTGTCACGGAGAGCGTGGGTCTGGTCGGCGAATCCGGGTCGGGCAAAACGACTCTGGCCCGCTGCTTGGTGGGCTTGGAGACGCCGACAGCCGGAGCCATCACCATCGACGGAGTCGACGCGAGCAACTACGGCTCACTGTCCGCCGACCATTTGCGCCAACTTCGCCGGACTGTCCAGATCGTCTTCCAGGATCCGTACTCCTCATTGAATCCCCTACGAACCGTCGGATCGGCCCTGAAGGAGGTCCTGGAGCTGCATCGCAAGCGGAGCCGAAATCTTGAAGGCGGGGTCGCCGAGCTGTTGGAGCAGGTCGGCTTGCCGGCTTCCTTTTCGCGGCGCAAGCCCGTGGCACTGTCTGGCGGCGAGCGGCAGCGGGTGGCGATTGCAAGAGCCCTCGCCGTCAAACCACGCCTGATCATCTGCGATGAGCCGGTGTCCGCCTTGGACGTGTCTGTCCAGGCGCAGATCCTAGGCCTCTTTCGCACGTTACGAGATGAGTTGGGCGTCGGTTACCTCTTCATCACCCACGATCTCGCCGTCGTCCGACAAGTGGTCGAGCGGGTCTATGTGCTGTACCGAGGCGAGGTGGTGGAGTCAGGTCCGGTGGACGCTGTGCTGGACCACCCTCAGCATGCCTACACCGTTCGGCTGGTCGAGTCGGTTCCGCGTTCTGCATCCCAACAGCGGCCGATGCGGTGACAGCCACCGCGGCTCTTGAGAACTGACTAGCGCGCTTCGGCGACTGAAGGACGTTCAGGGGGGTCCGTGACGCCTGTCCGCGTCTGCGCTCCTCGTAGCCCCCACATGTTCGGTGCGAAGTGCTCGATCCACTCGGCGTACGTCGTCCAAACGTTGATCGTGGCTGCCGAGACACCTGCACGTACGACCGCGTCCATCAGCGACGCGCGGTCCATGACGCGGTAGGGACTGGACTTCAACACGTCGACGACCTGGGCGGCGACCGGACCGAGGACGTCGTGGTAGTCCAACGATTCAACCGCCTGAACGGTCTTGCCCTCCACAGCGAACTCGGGATGCAATGCGAGGAACTCTCCGACCGCTACCCGGGTGGGAACAATGTCGCGCTGCCTAAACTTCTGCCATCGCTTGAACCCCTCGTAAATGCTATCGATGGTCTGCGGAGTGTTTACGGAGAGAATCGCTCGGGCCGCATGTCGGAGACTATTGCTGTTTCCCGAGCGGTTGTTAGGCCTCTCGACCCACAACCATCCGTCGCTGGTGAAATGTACGGATGGATCAGAACGAAGCACGCGCTCAACATGATCGGACTTGACGGCACAGTCGTCGCTCAGCGCGCGCGTCACCCTTGCGATAGTGGTCAGTCCGTACGTCGAAGTTTGCCGTGCAGCAACACGGGCGGAGCGGATGACAGCCGCGGTCAAGTTCGTGACCACCCATCCCTCAGAGACGCTGAGCCCGTTCGGCGCGCAGACGCGGAGATTCAGGCGGCCGAAATCGGCGGCGGCAAGCAAGGACGCCAATGTCATCGTCGGTGCAGCCAACCCCGCTCTCCCAAGCAGTGGCCCAACTTCTGGTACTTGGATTGGGGTACTGGCAGCGACCAGGGCGATTGCCCGCTCAAGTGCCGGAAGCCTTACAGGACGATCCGGCCGCGCAGCAAGAAGCTTGGCCTCAACCTGCCGCACGCGTTCGCGGGTACAGTCAACGAGCGCACCAGCTTGCTCCAGCGTGCACGGCGGGGGGCCGCCGATGCCAAGGCGTGCGACAAGTGCGCGATGCCAGCGTTCGTCTGGTTCCGGCCCCTGACGCGTCAGGGTGCCCCTTCGGAGCTGGACAAGGTAGTGCCCCATCAACTCCTCAACTGCAAGTCCATCGAGACGCGCTATCCGCTCGAAGAGCGCATCAGAGACGGTGGCAGGCATTCCATCGCAGGGGTTAGCGGCCAACTCCGCGACGCTGAGCCCGTCCGGAAGAAGATCCGCAAATCGAGGATCCCCGCCGTGGACTTTCACCGCCCACTCGGGAAGCGAACCAGACAACTCGACGGGCGGACGAGGCGGCCTCCTTCCAGCGGACCCGAGGTGATCAGCTGCAACGAGTGCGGCGATCATTGTGAGCGCTCCTCGGACGTCTCTTGCAGCTGCGGCAGATCGAAGCAGGCCAAGGCATCCCGCGCTGTCGCGTCGTCCATCCGCTCAAGGGCGAAGCCGACATGGATGACAAGCCAGTCACCGGGATCGGGCGGCGAATCCAATATGCCAACGTTGACCCTGCGCCGGCTACCAGCGAGGTCCACGACTGCGAGCTGGCCGCCCGAGCCGTCAACCATGCCGATCACCCGACCAGGGACACCTAGACACACGGGCGACCTCCTGACGCGACCGGGATCATCTGCGAGTTCTAAGTGACTGGGACATCTAGTTGCAACACTACGCCGCTTTTACCGGGCACCGTCACCGGAGAGGCGACAAAACTTGACCGGACTCTGTGGCCTACAGGCGCTGGTCACCCCGGTGTGGTTGCTCCGATCGTCGTGCACGTCTCGGCAATCGCCTCGACGACCTCCTCGGTGCCAGGGCAGTCCACCACGGCCGCACGGGCTCGATCCGCCGCAGCGACACCATCGCCCCATGGCACCCGCCCAACGAGGGGTAACCCGTGCCGGTCGCAGAACTCGGCCACCGCCTCTGCGTCATCGGGCGACCGCAGCTTGTTGGCGATGACGACGACACGCGCCACCGGTAGCTCAGTCGCCAGCGCGGCCATCCGACGTACGGTCTCCAGAGAGCGGTAGTAGGGCTCCGCGACGAGGCAGACGACGTCTGCGTGGCGGATCGTTCCCCTGCTCAGGTGTTCCGGCGACGCCTCCATGTCCACGACGACGACAGACTCTGGCTCTCTTGCGAGATCCTCCAGCACGGCGGACACGACTGCGTGGGCCGAGCAAAGGCAACCTTCGTTGGCATGCTCTGGGGCACCCATACCGAGCAGGTGCAGACCGTCGGGTCCCGGTAGCGCGAAGTCCGCCAGCACCTGGTCCATTGATGTGGTGAGTCCAGGACCACCAAGCCGCCGCGACACGAGCACCGGTGGTATCGGGCGCAGACAGGCGGCGATCTGTGGGTCGAAGCCGAGAGCAACGGCGAGGTTGGGATTGGCGTCGGCATCGATCGCGATGACACGTCGACCCGCTCGCGCGGTCAACCGGGCGATCGTGGCACTGATGGTTGTCTTTCCCGCGCCGCCTTTGCCAGCGACCGCAATTCTCATATCACCGTGTCTCTTACCTCGAGGCGTTGAAGTCGATGTTGGAACAGCTCGAGGATGCCGTGTACCTGAGCCAGTGACGCTGACACGGCGCGAAGCCAGTCTCGCCCCTCTCGAGTGAGGGCATAAGTCCTTCGGGCAGGACCTATGCTCGACGGTTCCCACCGGGAGTCGACCAGTCCCTCCTCGTCCATCGCGCGTAAGCAGCGGTATAGACCACCAGGATCTACGTTGGGCAAGCCAAGCTTGGAAGTCTGGTCGAGCAGCTCGTAGCCGTGGGCCGTCCCCTCGGCCAACAGCAGCAAGAGGCACGGCCGTAGGTAGTTGCGTGGCAAGAAGACCGCCACGTCGGACTTCCCGTCGCTGGTCACGTGTTCACCTCCGGCCGGCGTTCGGCGGCACATGCCAGCGCCTCTTCGATCGATACGTGACACCAGCAGTCAGCACTGCACTCACCGTGCGCCGGCCTGGTCAGGTCAGCAAAGCTCAGCGCGAACTCGGTCTTGCCTTCGTTAAGGCCTTCCTCGGACAACACGTAGCCGTTCTGCACCCGGTTGAGATAGCCCTCCGTTACCAACTGGTCGAGATAACCCAAGCCTAGGTGGGCATCCACCCCAAGGAATCGCTCCAGCAGCGCGGCGTCGACTACCTCCCCGAGCCCCTCGCCACGCAGCCAGTACATGACCTGGAGGATCTCACCGCGCCAGTACAGCGCCTGTAATGCGGCCGACTTAGGGGGGTGCAGTTCGTCCACGCTCACCCTGCCCGATGCGCACCGCTGGCACGGTTCTGTGCGAGACCCGTCAACGCAGTGAGCGCAGCAGAGATCGCCGCGAGCCGCTCGTTGATCCTGCCCACGGAAGGGCCGATTGCACCGCACTGGGTCTCTATGGCACGCACTCCGAACGAAACCTTGCCCAAGAGCACAGCGGTGCGCCGGAGGGACCGGGCAATGGCCACGAGGTAGTACACCAGCACTCCTGCCAGAAGCGCGATCTCCAGCAGGGTGAACACCACGAGCAACGCCTTCATCGTCGGCCGGCTTCAGCGGCGGTCCCCGAGCTCAATAGCTGCTCGTGCCGTTCCGCTTCCTCAATGAGGGACCCCAGCCGGTCTGCTGTCACGCCTAGCAGCCACGTCGTCGAGGTGTTGGCGGCAACCTGCTTGCCAGCAGCCCACACCTGCCCCGCGGCGCGCTCGACCCGCCACACCTGCATCAGGAAGATATGGAGCAGCACGGTCGCGACGACGGCCACCACCAGTCCCAGTCCGAGGGCTAACCACCAGTATCCGGTGGATGTCATCGCCGTTCTCCTCCAGAAAGGGCAACCCGGGCCCGAGAGGCAGCGTCGACGATCCGTTCCGCAGTCAGCGCTGTCGTCGCCACCTCGCCCAGGCCAGCGGTTCGGTCACGAGCTTCCAGCAGATGGGACTCGATTGCCTCGGCCTTCTCGGCGGTGCGCCGTGCTCCCACGATCATCAAGAGAAGCAGCAGAACGACGGCAATGACCACCGCGCCACCGATGATGTAGCCCAGTATCCAACCGTTCACGGGCGCCTCCCGCCGACCACCGGACCTTGTGGTGGCACAAGGTACACCGAAAAGCCGCTAGGTGTACGGTGCACCTACGGGTCTGGCGGGAGCCGGCCTCGCCTCTGCTCTCAGGGAGCCGCCATGGCAGATCGGTCAACCAGGTCGCCGGTGAGGAACCCTCGCACGCCGGCGCAAGAACTCCTCGACGAGCTTGGACCGGTCACCCAGTTTCACGACACGACACACCTCGGTGCTTTCGGGATGCCGTCGGGTGCGATGACCGAGGACATGTTGTCGTCCGTTGCCACGGCGGGCACGCCGACGCGCTTCGGCCCGCTGGAGAAGGTGCACGCGTTCTGGTTCGCGGGCATGAGCTGCGACGGCTGCAGCGTCGCCGTCACCGGAGCCACCCTGCCCTCTGTCGAGAGCCTGCTGCTCGGAGCACATCCCGGTCTGCCGCGCGTCGTGCTGCATCACCCGGTGATCAACATGGAGTCCGGCCCGTACTACCTGCAGCCTGCCGAGCAGGCCATGGCCGGCCGGCTCGACGCCCCATACGTGGTCATCCTCGAGGGCTCGATCGCTGACGAGGTGGTGGCGAACGCCTCCGGCGGATACTGGTCGTCCACGGGCGAGGAACCGTGGGGCCCTGACGGCGACCTACGTCCGGTCACCTCCACCGAGTGGGTGGCTCGGCTCGCGCCGAACGCGGCCGCGATGATCGCCATCGGCACCTGCGCCACGTGGGGCGGGGTCCCGTCCGCCGAGGGCAACCCGACCGGCGCGATGAGCCTCATGGATTTCCTCGGCAAGGACTACCGTTCCGTCCTCGGAGTGCCGGTGGTCAACGTCCCGGGTTGCCCTCCGATAGGCGACAACTTCACCGAGACGGTCGCCGCCGTTCTGTACTTCTTGCAGGGCTTTGGCCCGCTACCGGAGTTCGATGAGCTCGGCCGTCCGGCCTGGCTGTTCGGGGAAACCGTGCACCGGCACTGTGTGCGCGGTGCCTACTATGAGGAAGGGCAGTTCGCGAAGGACTTCGGTGACCCCGAGTGCCTGGTCGAGATCGGCTGCTGGGGCCCGGTCGTCAACTGCAACATCGCTTCTCGGGGGGCGATCATGTCCGTTGGTGGTTGCATGAACGCGGGCGGCGCCTGCATCGGATGCACCATGCCGGGATTCCCCGACAAGTTCACGCCCTTTTACAAGCGGCCACCAGGATCCATGGCGTCGACGGTGGTCTCGCGCATGGTCGGCAGTGTGATCCGCCCCCTCCGTAAGTTCAGCAACAACAACATGAACCGCGAGGTCCGCTGGGACAGGCAGCACGCCACTCCCAGCGCCTTCTCCCGCGAGAAGTCCGAGCCATCGGCGCTCGCGCACGTGAACCACAAGTTCTACGACGCTCTGCGGCGTTCCGGCGATACCTCGCGCAACGACGCGGACGTGTGGGGCAAGCGCCAAGACGAAGCTCCCAGCGGCGGTAGCCCCCGCACCCGAGCCTGATCACCACTCGAGGAGTCCGGCATGTGCTTCAAGACCCTGCCCGTCGAGTTCGACGAGCGCGGCAACGCGGTGCTGCGCGGCGGCATCCCGAACCCGTATGACGTCACGGTCGCCAAGCCCGATGTGGACCTGAGCGAGGAGGAGCGCAGGGAGAGAATCGAGAGTCTCGTTGCCCGGAACGGGCACATCAAGGACCTCAACATGGACCCCGTCACCCGGATCGCGGGTGCGTTGGCGGTCCACGTCACCGCAGACTTGGACAAGCGGGCTTACCTGGACTCGCACGCTCAGGCCACGCTCTTCCGCGGCTACGAGGTCATTCTCATGGGGCGCGACCCACGCGACGCCATCTTCGTCGCCTCTCGTGCCTGCGGCGTCTGCGGGGGAGTGCACGCGCACGCCGCGGCGTACGCGATCGAGCAGGCGATGGGTATCGCTCCTCCGCCTCTCGGCACCGTCGTGCGCAACATGACGGAGGCGGCGGAGATGGGATACGACAACCCGTTGCACCTCTACCTGCTCGCTGGACCTGACTACTCGGAGTCGGTGATCCGTTCCTCTAACCCTGAGCTGTGGCCCCTGGCCGAAAGGTGGTCGTGCCCCAACGAGCACATCCACGGCTTCAAGACGATGTCCGATCTGATGACCGCGCTCAACCCGCTTACCGGGGCGCTGTACCGCGAAGGTTTGGAGTTCACGCGGCTTTCCCGCGAAATGGTCGTGATTCTTACCGGCAAGTACCCGCACCCGCAGAACGTCGTACCCGGAGGGGTCTCGACGACGGTGACGCTGCAGACGCTGAACGAGTATCACTCGAGGCTGGGCAAGATCTTCGACTATGCCCAGCGAATGATGGCCGTATGGGACGACATCCCCGCCTTCTTCTACGAGGCCGACGACCGCTACCAGTTCGTGGGCTACCGGCCGACCACCCAGATTGACCCGGGCTATTGGGACGACCCGTACGCCTATGACGCGACGTACGAGAACTGCAACGAGTGGGGCGAGAAGCGTTGGTCCACGCCCGGGGTCGTGATCGACGGAGAACTGGTCACAACCCGGCTGACCGACATCAACATTGGTTGGGAGGAGTTTGTCGAGCACTCGTACTATGAGGAGTCATCGACGACCCGCTTCGCGCAGGACATGCTCGGCAACCCTCTCTCGCCGTATCACCCGTGGAACAAGCGCACGCTGCCCAAGCCCGGAGGTCGGGACTGGAAGGACAAGTACACCTGGGCGTGTGCGCCGCGCTGGGATCGCAAGGTCGTCGAGGCCGGTTGCTACTCACGCCTGCTGATGACTGCGATGGCGCAGAAGATCCCCGACAGCGACTTCATCACCGCCACCGGGACCAGCATGCGACTGCTCGTACCCAAGGGCGAGGTTGGTGAGCGCGAGGTCGAATGGCATGCACCTGCTCGATGGAACGCGCTCGAGCGCAACCGGGGACGCGCCTACCATTACCTGTTCAGTCAGCTGGTGGGCCTGGAGAGCCTGCTCGAGGCGTACAAGTTGATGAAGCAAGGCGAGAAACGGGTGGCAGCCCTTGACCCGTCGGCTCTGGAGAAGGCGATCCCCCAGGACGAGCGCGTGAGCGTCGGCTGGTGGGGCGCGGGGCGGGGCTGGCTCACGCATCACCTGGTCATGGACAAGGGCAAGATCACCAACTACCAGATCTGCACGCCATCGACGATCAATGCGTCTCCGCGCGACCCCTGGGGTCAGCCTGGACCGTACGAGGAGGCGGTGATGAACACGCCGATCATCGAGGACGTGTCAGACCCGTCACGCTTCACCAGCATCGACATGCTGCGAGCAATCCGAAGCTTCGACCCATGCATGCCGTGCACTACCCACGTCCACACCGGCGAGGGAGAGGTCGTCCGGGAGGTCAACACCTGCTCATGCGGCGGCGACTGAACAGAACCGCGGGCATGACGGTCCTGGTCGGCGGAGTCGGAGAGCTATTTCAAGGTGACCTGGACCTCGGCCGACTTGCCGCCGAGCGCCTTCGGACAGAGCAGTTCCGGCCAGACGTGCTCATCGAGGAGCTGCACTATGGCGCGGTCGCGGTCAGCCAGCGCCTTGAGGAGCTACGCCCGAGCGCGTTCGTCATGGTCGGGGCAGTGCATCGCGGGCGACCTGCGGGAACGGTCCAGCGAAGTCGCGTCAGCGCTACCCACTCAAAGCCGGACGAGGTTCAGGCCGCGGTCGGGGATGCGGTGACAGGTTATGTGAGCATCGACCTCATCATCGAGGTCGCCGGCGCCTTTGGGGCACTTCCTCCGCGTACCGTCGCCATCGAGGTGGAGCCGGCGTGGTTGGGACCTGGGGAGGGACTGAGTCCCGCTGCTCAGAACGGCCTGTCCAGCGCGCTGCAGCTGGTGCGGGCAGAGGTGGAGCGGCAGCCGCTCTTCTGCCTGGTCGACGAGCTGGATCCGTTGCTCGTCGACGACCGGATCACGCCGTGCCCGGCCCTGGACGTCATCCGGGCCTTGCTCACCGAGCTCCGCCGGCTTGACCGCGACGGGGATTGGGGCGCGACGTTCGCGCTGCGGGACCGGCTGCGGTGTTCGGTCGTTGCCGGGAGCACCGGCGAGGGCATGGATGCGCAGGACTGGGCGCTGTGGTGGGTGCTGCTCGAGGAACTGGACCGGTTGCAGGCGCTGGATGCCAGTGAGCCAGCCGAGTCCTGAAAGCGACGAGTACGTTGCCTCGGTACTCCAGTTTGTGGTTGGTTGATGCGCACAAGGGCTGAGCGTTCGGTGGCGGTAGAGTGACCGGCAAAGTCAGCCCACGTCGCAGGATGGGAGACTCGTGAGCCAGTTGGTGGTTGCCTACGGCCTAGGGATGCTCGCATTGGCGAGCCCGTGTGGCTTTGCGATGTTGCCGGCCTTCCTCGCGTACAACGTCGCCGGCTCAGGGACCGTAGGTCGCTCTGCGGGATTTCGAACGTCGAGGGCGCTCGGCGTCGGCCTCGGCGTCGGACTCGGCTTTGCGCTGACCTTCATTGCCGGTGGCCTGCTGGTCTCCGCTGGGCTGCGTTCGATCACCGAAGCCGTTCCCTGGTTCGGCGTCGTGGTAGGGGTCGGGCTCGTGGTCTTTGGCATCGCCATGGCACTGGGCCGACGTTTCGGGATGACGGTAGGGCTCGGCCGGTTGACCAGCGGAACGGCCTCCGGACCAGCACCCTCGATCATCTTCGGCGTCGGTTACGCATTGACCCAGCTGGCCTGTGGCATGGGTTCCCTGCTGGCGCTCACGGGAACAGGAATGGCCGCCTCGTCCTTCACCGGCACGTCGGCCGTATTCGTCGCCTTCGGAGTGGGCTCGATCTCCCTGCTGCTCCTGCTTGCTTTGTCCACTGCCCTCATGAGCGACGTGCTTGTGCGCGGGGTTCGCGTCATCGCCCCCTTCGTCAGTCGTATTTCCGGAGTAGTGCTCGCGCTGGCCGGGGTCTATCTGGTGACGTACTGGAGTCCGGCGCTGTCGGGCGGCGGCTCTGCGGACAACGCGATTAGCCGGACCGTCCACGACACCTCCGTGCAGATGAGGGAATGGCTGGGGACACACGAGTGGTTGGTGGGAGGCCTGACCGTCCTGCTGCTGGCTATCGTCGGAGCGGCTTGGCTGCGAGCTCGCCAAGAGGCGGACGGCTCGACGACCGGGGTCGACGCACTTCGCGAAGATAGCCACGTCTGACGGGAAGGGCTCGTCGTCAGTCGCTCTCGTCCGCGTCCTCGAGCAGCCCAAGATCTTGCGGGCGCACCGCCACCCGACGGCCCTCATCGGTGCGTATGACCAGCGCACCGTCGTCCATGACGTCCAGTCCCTCGCCGAGGACCCTGACCCCGTTTGGGCCTAACGGGACGAGTCGCGCTTGTACATGTTGACCAAGAGTCGCGCACCGGCTCCGATATTCCTCCAACACCGTTTCCTGCTCCTCGTTCAGCCGTGCCTCGATCGCAACGACGCAGCGCGCCAGCAAGGCATCGCGGGGTCCCTGCGCATCGTGGATGAGAACGTTGATCACGGCCCAGTCCGTGCCGCTCAGGCCGAGCTGCACATGAGTTCCCAGGCTAGCCAGCGGATGGCGGGTTCCCCTCCGTGCGACCCGGTCCGGCCACTCGATGACCACATCGGTCCCGGCGATGGCGTCGGTGAGCGCCAGTAACCCGGCGATGTAACACCAGCCCTCCCGGGTTGGGGGCAGATCGGGCCGGAGGACGATGGAGAAGGACAAGCCCGCGCCCGGCGCTGTGTACCAAGGAAGCCCGCCACGACCTCGCGGCGCTGCCTGGTAGTCGGCCACCACCACCGCGCCGGATGGGGCGCCCGCACGTGCCCATGCCATCGCGTCAGCCTCGGTCGACAGCAGCGCCGGATACGACCGTACGGACCGCCCGGGCATGGCATGGGCGAGGTGCGCCGGACTCAGGTCCTCAGGCATCCGGTCACTTCCATGCCGTCGGCTGGCCGTACTCGAGCGCCACTTGGTCGAACGTCGTAGCGAGTCTTTGCCACTGCGGGATCGGGAACCTGGCCATGGCCGAACGGACCACTGCACGGAACCGGTCGGCTTCCTCGGCGCTGCGCCGACCCACAGCCTCGACCAGTGCTGCCACCACCCGGTGATAGGCGGGCGGCGGTAGCTCCAGCAGTGTGCTCAGGAGGGTTTCCGCCAAGTCGTAGGCACGATCTTCGCGCCGCAACTGACCTGCAACCCAAGCCGCCGCCGCATCACGTCGGAGGGCAACGAGCCCGTCCGCCCAGCGGAGCACCTCCTCACGCACCAGGGCCTGCCATAGCTGCGGCGGCTCTTGGTCCAAGACGTCGAACAGCTCGGCGCCGGAAGCTTCCGGTAGCCGGTTCAGCAGCTCCTGAGCCTGCGTCCGCACCGGCCGCTCGGCGCCGGAGACACCGAGCGCTTGCTGAGCCGCGAGCAGGGCTCGAACCGTGTCCCCGCTGCGCTCATGCGCCAGCGCGAGGTTCGACTTGACCATCGCGTACTCGGCCGGCCGTACGCTGCGCGGGTGGGCGCTCAGTGCCCGGTGGAACGCCTCCAGCGCAGCTGCCACGTCCCCGCGTGCCAGGTGAGCGAGGCCGAGGGCATTGGCCGCGGCGCCCGCTCCGGGAATGTCCCCGCCGCGCGAAGCCATCTCAACCGCTGGGGCCAGCACCTGGATCGCAGCATCGGCATCACCTGTCTGAAGCAGGAGGCTGCCCTGTTCGCGCTGGGCGGCAGCTGCCTGAGCGGTCAGCCCGGAGGCTGCGAAGAGTTCCTCCGCCAGGGCGAGAGCGGTCCGGGCGGCAGCGACGTCCCTTCGATCCGCGCAGACGAGGCCGAGGTTGAACGCTGCCGCTGCCTGTTCGACCGGTCTGTCGAGCGCGTGAAAGTCCTGGACCGCGCGTTCGAACGACTCGCTCGCTCGTCGGGCGTCGCCCGCGGTGCGGAAAGCGACACCACGCATGTTGGTGGCCTTCGCCCGCTCCAGAGCCATGCCACAGGCTGCGAAACCCGACTCGGCTGTGGCCAAGGGGCTCAGCGCCTCGGAAGCTCGATTGGCCTGAAGAAGCAGCGTCCCCAGGTGGAATTGGCAGGTGGCCCGCTGGACGGGGTACCGATCGGCCGGGTAACGGGCTAGCCGTGCTCGCAGGCCGGCGAGCTGGTCCTCCATTGTCGCCACCAGCCACCTACCCTTCCCGGGTGAGTATGCTAATCGCCTGCTTCGGCAACGCGCTGCGCGGCGATGACGCGTTCGGTCTCGCCGTTGCGGAGAGGCTCATCGCCCAGCCGTTGCCGGACTTTGTCCGCGTACTCGATGCGGGTATTGGCGGCATCCACCTTGTCCAAGAACTGATGGTTGGAGTCGACGTGCTGCTGGTCGTCGACGCCTTGGATCTCGGCTTCCCCGAGGGCAGCGTTATCACGCAGGTGCCACGCATCGCCGATGTCACCGAGCTACCACCAGATCAGCGGCGCGACGAGCTGGCGGACATGCATTACGCCACTCCCGAGCGGGCACTGATGCTTGCCCGAGGTTTGGGGGTGCTGCCCCCCACTACGCTGCTCGTGGGCGTCCAGACCACCGACACCAGTCGCATCGAGGGTGGACTGTCCGCGTCGGCCGCCAAGGCGGTGGATCCGGTGATCGCCGAGATTCGTCGACTCATCAGCTTGCACGAGCCACCATCAGATTGAGGACAGCCGCTTCACTCAGGCCGGTCGGGGCTGTATCTGCAACAGGGTCGGCCCAGGCGGTGGGTGTGCCGCGCCAGTGTCCGGCTCGACGTCGATACCCCGAAAGCCCGGCAGCCCTTCACGCAACGACTCCTCGACACCCTCACGCAAGGTGATTGCTGCGGCGGTGCATCCAGAGCACGCACCCGCCAGGCGTACTCGAACAACACCGTGTGAGACACCCAGCACCTCCACGTCGCCACCGTGCTCATGCAGGTAGGGCTTCATGGGTTCAAGGGCTCGTCGGGCAGCGTCTGGATCATCTACACCGACTCCGTAGGCTTCGAACAGCCAGCCGATCGCTGGATCCTTGTCGCGCAGCTTCTCAGCCTCGCCGTCAAGGGCATCGACTAGGCGCAGGATGGCCAGGCGGTGCAGGGCGTCGATGCCGTCGAGAAGCTCGAAGACCTGTTCTCGGATCCGCTCGTCATAGGACTCGACTTCGGTGAGCAGTGCCTCCAGCCGATCGAGCAGGGGGCTCAGCTCTGCCAGAGCCTCCTCGCTGCTGCTTGGGGGGTCACTCACCCGAGACCTGGTTTGTGTCGCGGACCTTGGTGGCTGCGTAGTCGACGAGGGTGTCGTTCAACTCGACACCGTGTTTGGTCCTGGCGTGCTCGGCAACAGCGGCCACCAGCTCTTCCTCGGTATCAGCCCGGGCAACGTTGCCGCAAGCCACGCCAACGTCGGCACAGCGGAATTCAAGTGCCACGATGCTGGCCTCTCATGACCCTCACGACGCCTGCTCAGTGCGTTGTCCAATATCGGCGACGAGACCCTCGAGCGTCTCAGCCACAGCAGTGAGATCAGTGTTGATCTGCTGAACCAGTGGGCCGACCGGACTGACTCGGTGGCTGATCGCGGCAACACCAAAGGTCACCTTGCCGAGTGTGTCGACGAGCTGCCGGAGGATGACGATGACCCACAACAGGTAGAAGGCGAGCGCGAGCACCAACACCCCGGTGACGGCGATCGCGGCGATGGCGGCGGCAGACATGATCCTCCAGGGTCTCGCAGTCACACCAGGCGCTCGAGCGCGCGCACATAACCCACGGCGTTGCCGGTCACCTCTGCTACCAGGGTCCGGGTCGTCGCCAAGGCTGGAACCGGCACCAGGTTGGCGGTGATCCCTACGCCGTGCTCGAGGATGTCATCTGCGTAGCGCGCGCACTCCCGCGCCGGCCGGATCACCCGGCTCGCGAGTGCGATGACCAGTGGCGCGACCACGAGCAAGCCCACGGCGCTCGCGATCCACAAGACCACCACAGTTCCTCCTGAGTCGGACGAGACGATCGCTGAACACTCCAACGTGCTCAGTCTGCCTCGAACTATATGATCCGCGCTAGTAGCGGTTCTCTGCCGAGGAGTCGATGTCCATGTCCGCACTCACCGTTGGAGTTGTCGGCAAGGGCGGCGTGGGCAAGACCACGATCGCGGGCCTGATAGCGCGGACATACGTCGAGCGCGGCGCACGGGTCATTGCGATAGACACTGACTCAAACCCCAACCTGGGGCTCTCCCTCGGACTCTCCCTCGCGGACACCGAAGCCATTCCGGTGCTTCCCCGATCGGTTTTTTTCGGGTCGGCGGGAACGAGCGCCGAGAGTCTTGTCACCGAGTACGGCAGACCGACACCGGCGGGTCCCACGCTGCTGTCTGCGATCCGGGTAAACGAGGCCGGGGCAGGCTGCACCTGCGGTGGTCACGCCACCGTCCGGGGGATGCTCGCCGGCGCACTCACAGACGTCGACGTGACGCTGGTGGACATGGAAGCTGGGCTCGAACACCTGAGTCGATCCGGCGGGACGCTTGCATACGCCGACGTGTTGGTGGTCGTCTGCGAACCCACCCGAAAATCCGTACTCACCGCCACGCGGACCCGCGATCTGGCCGAGGAGCTAGGCATCCCCCACGTCGTCGCGGTTGGAAACAAGTCACAAGGCTCTGAGGACGTCGGCTTCTTCAAGGCCGCGTTGTCATCCAACGGCCTGGCGCTGGCTGCGATCGTGCCGTACGACCCGGAAATTGCGTCGGCCGACCGAGCGGGTGCCGGTGCCATCGACATAGTTCCGCGGTCGCTCGGGGTGGAGATTGAACGACTGCTCGACGTGCTCGACGACATGGTTGCCTCGAGCCCTTCGCTCAAGCGCTGATCGGCGACGACAGGACGCGTTCGCCCAGCTCGACGAGCGCGCGTACACCGGCGGCGTCTGGGGCGCTGTCGAGCGGAGCCACCCCGTTTCTCTCAGCTCTGGTGATGGCGGGCTCATCCGGAATCGAGCTCACCTCCAGGTCGGGCAGCACCGAACGGACCCGAGCCAGGTCATCGGCGTCTCGAACCCGGTTGGCGGCCACGATCACTCTGCCGAGGCCACGCTCTTTGACCAGGTCTGCCGCTCGCCGCGCCACCTCGAGCGACTTCGCTGTGGGCTCAGCGACGATCACGACGACGTCGACCGGATCGTCGCCCATGCGGATGATGGTTCCCAGTCCGGCCTCGAAGTCAGCTACCACCACGCCCTCTACGCTGTCCATGTCCGCGAGCAGCCGCTCCGGCGAGACTCCGCAGCAGGGACAACCAGGTTCCGGGTTCTCAATGGCGCTCACGATCGCTAGTCGCACCCCATCCGGGCCGTCGACACCAAATCGGTCGATCAGTTCGATCATGCTCCCCGCATGGCCTTCTTCGCCCGTGTCAAGCGCCTGCCGGACGCCGACAAGCTTCTCGGTGGCCTCCTCCCCGTAGCCCAGTGACAGCCCCAGGTTCGGGTTCGTGTCGCAATCGAGGGCAAGCGTTGCCAGACCCGACCGGGCGAAGGTACGGGCTAGGACCGCGGAGGTGGTGGTCTTCCCGGACCCGCCCTTGCCGACTACTGCCACCTTCATGGTTGCTCCTCCTCGTTGATCAGTGTGGACACCAACTCGTCGATGGCTGCCACGGCAGGTGCCTTCGGGGTCTGATCGAGCAGCGCTGCGCCCTCTCTGTCACCGTCGCTGACAGAAGTGTCAAACGGGACAGTACCTATGACAGGGAGCCCTGTTCCGTCTCGGACGAGCTCGGCGTCACCAAGGCCCCGAGTCTTGCTCGCGACTGCAACGAGTCGAGGCGCGCTCGGCATGCCGGCCAACCGAGCCAGCCGTCGTCCGGACAGCAGTGACGCCGGAGTGGGTTCGACCACCACCACCACCGTCCGGGCGAAGCGCCCCCAACCGAAGAACGGTTGTCGTGTGCCAGCCGGCAGGTCTCCCACGATGCTCCAGCCGTGGTCGGGCACACCCTCGACCACGTGCTGGAAGGCCTGATGCGAACCAGCGTTCTCGCCTCGAACCCCCCGTGCCTTGCCAAGCTGAAGCAAGAGCACCCCGTCGGGTCCGACGTCCGCGTAGCGGAGGACGGCCTCTTCTGCGCTCAGCCCAGAACGCAGCCGGAAGGTGTTGCGGCCGTCGATCACACACTCCTCGATAGCCACATCCGGGATCCCGGCGTCCGAGCGGTCGACCCCCAGCGAGAATGCCAATCCAGGCATCGGATCGGAGTCGATTGCCAGAACGCGCTCGCCGCGCCGTGCCAGCAAACGGGCGAAGGTCCCGGCGATTGAGGATTTGCCAGCGCCACCCTTGCCGACGAACGCCACCCGCATGCGATCACTCTAGGCATCGACCCGAGATGTCGCGGAGAAGGCGAGCGTACGAGCGAGGTAGGTCGCTCACTTGGCTATCACTGCTGAGAGACGACGGAGCCAATGCGCTACCCAAGCCGACCGCGTGCGCCCCAGCGTCCAGCCACCCAGCGCATGTGCCCTCCCGCCGTACAGCTCCCAACCGACCGTCCTGCCGTCGTCGGCCCCGCCGATAGCAACTTACTATCCTCGATCGGAGCCCACGCGGGAGATCGGGTTCGCCACGGCCCAACAGAAAAGTCGCTGCGCCGCTGGATGCCGGCTGCGCTGCTCGCCGTGAGGCTGCGGTTACTCCCGCGCCCGGAGAAGTCGAGAGGCCGTTCACCGGCGTCTGCGATGGCGCTTCGCCCACCAGCGGCACGCGGCCCGGCTTGTCGCAGCGCCTGCTTGGGCTCGGCGGACCGATGGCTGGTTGGCCGGAGGCAGAGTTGGCCACAGCGGTGGACATGCGTTGATAGGCGGTGTGTCTGATGTAGGTGCAGGTTGATGGGAGGCGGAGCAGGACGGTGCGGACTTGCCCAGTCTCATACCATTGTTTCTAGTAGAAGCTGTCTGGGCCCATGATCACGACACGGACACCACATGAGTTCTCGCTGGGGTCGTACGAGGCATCCGTCTAGCGACTCGGGCGTAGCTGCGATCCGCGGCCGGGGATCGTCTGCCCCGCCGGCCCAACCCCGGCCCGACGATCGAAGTGCGGAGACGGGCCGTCGCCGTCTGTGGCTGGTGCTTGTCGTCATTCTCGTTGTGGTGATCGCCCTCCTGGTGGGCACAGTCGTGACCTTGCGGATGGTCGTGGGCGACGACGTACCGTCCGCCGGCGAACCGGTGCGGCTTGAGCATGTCCACGGGCTGGGCGTCGACCCCGCCGACGGAACGTTGTACGCCGGCACGCACTATGGCCTGATCCGCATCGGTGAGGACGGTACGACGACCCGAGTGGCCGGTCGGGTGCAGGATTTCATGGGGTTCACCGTCGTGGGTCCGGAGCACTATCTGGCCAGCGGTCACCCCGGCGCGGAGCAGGAGGGTCCGGCCAACCTCGGGCTCATCGAGAGCACCGACGGCGGACAGA